>NZ_JBEYUA010000014.1:0-297515 GCF_040643285.1 Spirillospora sp. NPDC047279 | reverse complement strand
GCTGAACGAACTCGCCGCTGCCTACCCAGGTCGCATCAGGTAAGACAACCAGACCCACACCAAGATCAACTTTACACACTACGAGTTACAAGCTCTTCGGGGCCCGACGTTCGAGGGTCCTGAAGAGCTGGCGGCAGATGGCGCGTTTGAGGCAGCGTTGTGCGTCTCGGGAGGACTTGCCCTCGCTGATCCGTCGAGCGACGTATGCCTTCGTGGTCGGGTCCAGGCGCATCCTGATCATCATGATCGTGTACAGGGCCCGGTTGAGTTGACGGTCGCCGCTGCGGTTGAGGCGGTGTCGATTGGTGAGTCCGGAAGACACGGGGATGGGGGCCACTCCCGCGAAGGCGGCGAAGGCCGCCTCAGATCGGAATCGGGCCGGGTGCGACCAGCTGACCAGGATTTGCGCCACGGTGATCGGGCCGACGCCGAGCAGGTCCAGGAGGTCGGGCGCCCTTTGGCGCACGAGTTCGAGGATCTCTCCTTCGAGTTCCTTGGCCTCGGTTTGCAGGGCCTGGATGCGCTGTGCCGTGGACCGTAGCGCACGCGCGGTCATGCGATGCTCGATGTCGTGTGCGGGTCGGGCCCGCAGTCCAGAGCAGCGGGTGATCTGGGCGGGACGCTTGAGTCGTCGTAGCTCGGCGCGGAGGTCTTCCGGGGCGGACACGATCAGCGCCTTGAGCTGGTTGATCGCGGCGGTGGACGCCAGGACGGCCCCTTGGCGGGTCGTCAGCAGGACTCGAAGGGCTTCCCGTTCTCCGCGCTGACGGGGCTGGATGATGTGCTCGGTGGCCAGGGCCTCGCGGGCCGCGCGGACGGCGTCGAGCATGTCGGTCTTGCGTCCGCCCCGGACGCGGGACGCTTGGGCCTGCAGACTTCAACGACTCGCTCGCCAGCGTCTTGGAGGAAGGCGGCCAGGCCGGCCCCATAGCTGCCGACGCCTTCCAGCGCCCAGCAGCGCCGCCCCGGGACATGCTGCCGGGCGAAGTCCAGCAGCCGACGGTAACCCCGGGCATGGGCCGGTTCGTCGGTGCTGCCCAGGACGGCTCCGATGGGGCTGACGGCCGCGGCGGCGAGGGTATCGCGGTGGGTGTCGACACCGATGACGCCGTCGACCTGTTCTGCGAGCCTGGCCACGCGGTTGTTCTCCTTCAGATTGGACGACCGTGGTCGGCGTCGGCCTGGGTGGAGTCACCGCGTGGCAGAACTGTGATGAGTCACGCCGAGACGGCGGACAAGCTGCTGATCAAGCCAACGGGTGGGCCAGGCCGACGCCGACGTCCGGCAGACATCTCGGGGGCAAGACAAGCTCTGACGAGCCGCCAGTTACCGTTTCGGGTCATGCCGGAACGTCGACGCCGAGCCTGGCAGCAACCCCATCCCGGGCCGCAGTTCGACTATCACAGTTACCGTTTTCACGTCCCCGCATGCACCGGGGGGGAGCCAGGTCACCCGGCCCGGCATGGATCAAGCCCCCTGTCGTAGGCATGGTCCGGGGGTGTTGTCACCGGGTTCGGGTGGCGTCGGTGGACCGCTCATCGGGGCGAGGCACCCGCCGTAACGTGGTTGCCGGGCACCGCCGCCAGACGAGCTGGCCTGGCAGGGCCTTCCCCTGATCGAGGTGGACGTGAGCGTCGAGTGTGCGGTGTTCCGGGGGCTGGACGTCGGCGACGGCGAGCACTGCGCGTGTGCGCTGAACTCGGTTGGCAAGAACTGCACGACGAGGTGCTGCCGAACGACGAGCAGCGGCTACGGACCCTGTTCACCGAACTCGGCCGGCATGGCCCGGTCCTGGTCGTGGCAGACCAGCCCGCCTCGCCGCGCGGCCGAGGGAGACACCGACGGCGGCCGGAACGGCGGCGAGCACGGTCGCCGCCGCAGCGATGGCGACGGCCACCTGATCGTCATCGGCGCCGAGGGCGGCCAGGCCACCGAGGACGAAGGCCAGACCGGACGCCAGCGACCACGGGGAAGCCTCGGCGCCGCCTCGGCGTCTGGCCACCAACATCAGCGCGCCGGCGGCCAGCAGCGCCGCTCCGAGGAGGCTCATCGGGAGGCCACCGCGATCGGGGCCGCCGGCCGGGGCGCCACGCGGAAGCGCATGCGGCAGACGACGGCGTCGGTGTCCCTGCGCAGCGCGTGGGCCAGCACGCTCCCCCGCTGGTTCTGCAGGACGCGCTGCCAGACGTGCTCGGGCTCGACCTCGGGGATCAGGACGAAGGTGTGCTGCTCGCGCGCGTCCCGCACGTACTCGACGATGGGCTCGACCAGCCGCTGCCTGCCGTCACCGATCAGCCGGAGTTCCACGTCCGGCGCCCACGCCTCCCACTCGGCGAGGAACCGGGTGTTCTCCGCCGCCTCCTCGGGATGGACGACGCGCACCGCGACGACTCGGTGGCCGAGGCTGAGGGCGGCGGCGAGCGCCTGCCGCGTCAGCTCGCTGACTCCGCCGACCGGGACCACGACGAGCGACCGGCGCGGACGTGGCGGCGCGGGGGTGCGCCCGAGCCCGAGGCGGTCGCCGATCCGGGCGTACGACCGGTGCACCCACTCCATGACCAGGACCAGCGCGGGCAGCGCGACGAGGATCAGCCAGCCGCCCTCGGTGAACTTGGACCCCGTCACCACCACGGCCGCCACGGACGTCAGCGCGGCGCCGAAGGCGTTCAGCGCCAGCCTTCCCCGCCAGCCCGGCGAGCGTTCGGCCCGCCAGTGCCGCACCATCCCCGCCTGCGACAACGTGAAGCCGACGAAGACGCCGATCGCGAACAGCGGTACCAGCGTGTTCATGTTCCCGTTCGCCGCGACCAGCAGCGCTCCGGCGGTCACCGCGAGGAAGCCGATCCCGTACCGGTACACCTGCCGTTGGGCGCGCAACGCGAACAGGTGCGGCAGGTTGTTGTCGGCCGCCAGCAGCTTGGCCAGCACCGGCAGTCCGCCGAACGAGGTGTTGGCGGCCAGCGCCAGCAGCACCACCGTGGCGAACTGCACGACGTAGAAGCCCACGCCGTGGCCCAGGGCCGCCTCGGTCACCTGCGACAGCACGGTCACGCCCTCGACCGGCCGGATGGAGAACTTCTCGATCAGCAGCGCGATGCCGACGAGCATCAGGGCGAGCAGCCCGCCCAGCGCCACCTCGGCCCGCTGCGCCCGCCGCACCCGTGGCTTCCTGAACGAGGGCACGGCGTTGGCGATGGCCTCCACGCCCGTCAGCGCCGCGCACCCGTTCGCGAACGCCTTGAGCAGGAGCAGCACGCCCACGGTCTGCACCGTCTGCGCCTGCGCGTGGGCCTGCTCGACCGTCGCCGCGGAGTCCCGCAGCAACCCGATGACGACGACCGCCAGGATCGCCCCGACGTAGACGACGGTGGGCGCGATGAAGACCCGCGCGCTGTGCGCGATCCCGCCGTAGTTGATGAGCGTGACGAACGCGAGCACCGCCAGGCAGATCCACACCGTGTACGGGAACAGCTCCGGGAACGCCGACGTCAGAGCCGCCACACCCGCCGCGATCGACACCGCCACGTTCAGCACGTAGTCGACGATCAGCGAAGCCGCCGCGACCAGCGACGACGACCGCCCGAGGTACCGCTTCGACACCCCGTAGGCCCCGCCGCCCTCCGGGAACGCGGCGATCACGTGCCGGTAGGAGAAGACGAGTACGGCCAGCAGCCCGGCGATCGTGAGAGTGACGGGCAACGTGAAGCCCATTCCCGCTCCCCCGGCCAGCGCGAGCACGAGCACGATCGCCTCGGGCCCGTACGCGACCGACGCCATGGCGTCCAGCGACAGCGCCGCCAGCCCGCCGATCACGCTCAGCCGATGCCGTTCAGCCTGATCAGGAGGCTCCTCGGCCGGGCCGCCGTCGATGCCGCCCTTGATGGCGGTGAGGGGGGTTCGCATGACGTCCTCCAATGATTCCGTCGCCATCGTGCCGACGGAACGCAGGCGGCAGGACCCCCCTTAACAGGATCAAAGCGCCCACCCAGGTCTCCTTGACACACCCTTAACGCCTCCCGGCCTCCGCGCTCTGGGTGCGAGCGCGGAGGCCGAGGGGCATCTCCGGTCAGGCGGCCTGGGCGGGCTGATATCCGCCACCGGGCTGGCGGATGATGACCGAGAAGCGGTTGGTGGCGTTGATGAGAGCGATGAACGCCACCAGAGCGGCGAGTTGCTCCTCGTCATGGTGCGCCGCGGCGTTCGCCCAGGCCTCGTCCGTGACCCCGCCCGCCGCGTCGGCGAGGCGGGTGCCCTGCTCGGTCAGTTCCAGGGCGGCCCGTTCGGCGTCGGTGAACACCGAGGCCTCCCGCCACGCCGCGACCAGGTTGATGCGCGTGGCGCTCTCCCCCGCGTGCGCGGCGTTCTTGCTGTGAACGTCGGTGGCGTAGCCGTCACCGTTGATCTGGCTCGCCCGGAGCATCACCAGGTTCTGGGTCGCGGTCGGCAGTGACGACTCCCGCATGAGCACCGGGGCCGCCGCGCCGTAGTGCTTCAGGGCCTTGGCCACGATCGGGCTCGCGAAGAGGTCGAGACGGGTCTCCATGGTGGCTCCCTTGTCGTTGTAGCCGGTCGGACAAGAGATGCCGGCGCCCCGGCTCCTGTGACACCCACGCTCGTGACGTACGTCACCCCGGCGGTCGACGCGCTCGTGATCACGCGGGATCCTCGGGCTTGGGTCCGAGCTTGGCCCAGACGTACTTTCCCCCGAGTCCCTCGGCCCGCTCCCAGCCCCACTCCGCCGACAGCCCGTTCACGATGTGGAGCCCCCGGCCCGACTGGGACACGTAGTCGGGCTCGCGAAGCTCGGGAGCACCGGACGCGTCGTCCCACACGGTGATGTGGACGGTGCCCGCACGCCTCTCGTGATCGATGGTGAACACGATTCTGCGCGGTTCGGCGTTGAGCGAGTTGGTGACCAACTCGCTCGTCACCACCGCCGCGTCATCGACCAGCCAGTCCACACCCCACTCGTCGAGGGCACACCGCACCAGTTCCCTGGCAGTGGCCACCGCCAAGGGATGGATGCTCAGCGCCAGTGCGTATTGGGGCCGTTCATGGTGCGGAGGGCTGTCCACGGGAAGTCCTTCGGTGTCCTCGTAATTGCCTGCTCACTCTGCGTTCGCACGACATAGACTCCCCCGCGGAAACGAAGCCGGTCCACGAGTACCTCGCGTCTTACTACAGCCGGGAGTCAGCGATGAGCGCCGCCGAGTCACTCGATCCCTTCGACTCGCTCTGGGATGCCATCGCCATCCATCTGCGAAAAGAGCGCCAGCGACGCAAGCTGACCATGGATCAGGTCGCCCAGATCATCGGCGCGGATCGGCAGCGTGTAGGAAACTACGAGGCCAACCGGCTTCAGATCACCAAAGAACACTCTGAGCTGCTGGACCGCGAGTGGGGAACGATGTTCGCCGTCAGGCGCCGCTATGCCGCGATGTTCGGCCGGGACCAGGACTGGGTCAAACAACTCTGGGACTTCGAGAAGGGCGCCTTAGTGATCAAGGCGTTCATCGATCATTTCATCCCCGTGCCGCTCCAGACCGAGGCGTACGCGCGCTGCGTCTTCGAGAAGATCCGCATCGTCCGCGACGTCGACACCGCGGTCCGGAAGAGGATGCAGCGAACCCAGGCGCTGCTTGAGCAGGAGACGTCCATCTGGGCGTTGATCGATGAGGACACCTTGCGGATGCCCGGCCTACCCGACGAGGTGAAGAGGGAGCAGCTCCGGAGACTTCTCGACCTGAGCCAGGAGATCTCCATTCGGGTGGTGCGCCACGCCGACCGGCTCCATGTCGGCACCGACGGGAGCTTCGAGCTGATCACAACTTCTTCGGGACGAGATGTGGCGTATGCCTGGGCGCAGGTGGGTGGCAGACTGATTCATGAAGCGTCCGAGGTGAGAAACCTCGCGCTGCGGTATGACCGGATCGGGGCGAAGGCCCTGACCGAAGAGGGCTCGCGAGAACTGTTCCTCGAAGGGTTGGAGCTTCCACAATGACCATCGAGTGGCACAAGAGCAGCAGGTCCGGCGGTGGTTCGAGCGGCGGCGATTGTGTCGAGCTTGGAAAGCTGCCCGAGTGGCGCAAGAGCAGCAGGTCGGGTGGTGGCACCGGCGGTGGTGGCGGCGACTGTGTCGAGATTGGCGAGTTGCACGCCAGCGTTGGTATCCGCGACAGCAAGAATCCTGATGCCGGGTATCTGGAGATCGACCGGGCGGAGCTGGCCGGTCTGCTCGGCGCCATCAAGGCCGGTAGGTACGAGCTCTAGCCGGCGCGTCGGTCCGTTCACGGTTCGAAGCGGTAGCCCATGCCGGGCTCGGTGATGAGGTGGCGGGGGCGGGACGGGTCGGCTTCGAACTTGCGGCGCAGGGAGGCCAGGTAGACGCGGAGGTAGTGCGTCTCCTTGAGGTGCTTGGGGCCCCAGACCTCGGCGAGGAGCTGGCGCTGGGAGATGAGCTTCCCCGGGTTGCGGACGAGGAGCTCGACGATGCCCCACTCGGTGGGGGTGAGGTGCAGGGCCGTGCCGTCGCCGGTCACGGTCTTGCGGGACAGGTCGATGAGGTACGGTCCGAGGCGGACGGTGGGCGGGGCCTCGTCGGCGGGGGCGCGGCGGGTGATGGCGCGGATGCGGGCGAGGAGTTCGTCCACGCCGAACGGCTTGGTCATGTAGTCGTCGGCGCCCGCGTCGAGGGCCTCGACCTTGTCGCGGCTGCCGGACCGGCCGGACAGGACGAGGATCGGTACCCGGGACCAGCCGCGCAGGCCGCGGATGACGTCCACGCCGTCCAGATCGGGCAGGCCGAGGTCGAGGATGACCAGGTCGGGGTGCCAGTCGGCGGCGCGGGTGAGGGCCTGTCCGGCGTCGGGCGCGACGCGGACGTCGTACTCGCGGGCCTTGAGGTTGATCCGCAGCGTCGCGAGGATCTGCGGCGAGTCGTCCACTACCAGGACGCGTGTCATGAGGGCTCTCCCCGGTCATGGCCGATCCGGTCCCGCCAGGCCGCGACGCGGTCGAGCATGACGGGATCGGCCTCTTCTTCGTGTGCGACGCCGTACGGCTCGCCGCTCGCGACGCCGCGCGGCTTGGTGGGCAGGTCGACGACCATGGTCAGGCCGCCGCCGGGGGTCTCCTCGATCGCGATCGAGCCGCTCATGGCCTCGGCGAGGCCGCGGGAGAGCGCGAGGCCGAGCCCCACGCCGGTGTCGTTGTCGCGGTCGCCGAGACGCTGGAACGGTTCGAAGACGCGGTCGCGGTCCCCGGCGGGGATGCCGGGGCCGCGGTCGATGATCCGCAGTTGCAGGCGGTCGGCGTGGGCGCTGGCGGTGACGATCACCGGCATGCCCGGCGGGCTGTGGCGGACGGCGTTGGTCATGAGGTTGACGAGCACACGTTCGAGCAGGGCCGGGTCGGCGACCATCTCCGGGAGCCCGCCGGGGACGGCGATCTCGACGGCGGCGTCGCCGAGGTCGGCCAGGGCGCGGGGCACGATGTCCTCGGCGGCCACCCTCTGCGGGGTGACGCCGAGCGAGCCCGCCTGGAGGCGGCTCATGTCGAGCAGGTTGGCGACCAGGCGGTCCAGGCGGTCGAGCGACTCGGCGGCGGTGGTGACGAGTTCGTCCTCGTCCTCCTGGCTCCAGCTGACGTCCGGGCTGCGCAGGCTGTCGACGGCGGCCTTCGCGGAGGCGAGCGGCGTGCGCAGGTCGTGGCTGACCGCGTTCAGGAGGGCGGTGCGCATCCTGTCGGCGGCGGCCAGGGGGCGGGCCTGCTCGGCCTCCTCGGCCAGCCGCTGGTGGCGCAGGGCGACGGCGGCCTGGGCGGCGAACGCCTCCAGCACCGTGCGGTCGGACGCGGGCAGCGGGCGACCGCGCAGGACCAGGGCGAGGGTGTCGTCGACCAGGATGTCGGACTCGCCGTCGTCGGGGCTCGTGCAGGGCGTGCCGCCGACGGTGGCGACGATGATCCAGCTGTCGGGGTCCCGGTTGGTGACGGGTGTGGCGGGCTCCTCGGGGTCGCGTTCGAGCAGCGTGACGCAGTCGAGCGCGTAGGTCTCGCGGAGACGTTCCAGGATGGCGGCGAGGGCGCTGTGGTCGCGGCCGCCCGCGTCGCCGCGCAGGATGTCGCCGGCGAGGGTGGAGAGGATCTGCGAGTCGGTCTGCGCCCGGGAGACCTGGCGGCTCTTGCGCGCCGTGCGGTCCACGATCGTGCTGACCGTCACGCCGACGACGACGTACACCACGAGCTGGAAGAACGCCTCCGGATCGTGGACGGTGAACCGGTGGAGCGGCGGCGTGAAGTAGTAGTTGAGCAGCAGGGACCCGGCGATGGCGGCGAAGAGCGCGGGATAGAAGCCGCCCAGGAGCGCCACGCCGATCACCGCCGCCTGGAAGATGAGGATGTCGCTGGTCAGCGAGACCGGGCCGCGCAGATGGTCGAGGATCAGCGTGAGCAGCGGGAGGAGCACCGCCGCCAGGGCGAAGCCCGCGTTCCGGCGCCGCGCCGGCACTCCCCAGGCCGAGCGGAGCGCCTTCCAGCGGCGGCCCTGGTTGGCCTCCTCGTGGGTGACCAGGTGCACGTCGATCGGTCCCGAACGGGCCGTGGTCGTGACGCCGACGCCGCGCGAGAAGATCTGCGCGGCGCGGCCGCGGCGGGACGCGCCGAGCACGAGCTGGGTGGCGTTGACGCCGCGCGCGAAGTCCAGGACGGCGTCGGGCACGTTCGTCCCGACGACCTGGTGGTAGCTGCCGCCCAGGCTCTCGACCAGGGCGCGCTGCCGGGTGAGGTCGGCGGGGCCTCCGTCGGTGAGGCCGTCGCTGCGCGTGACGTGCACGGCGAGCAGGTCGGCCCCCTTGCTGCGGTCCGCGACGCGGGCGGCCCGGCGGATCAGGGTGTCGCCCTCGGGCCCGCCGGTGAGCGCGACGACCACACGTTCCCGGGCCTCCCACGTCCGCCGGATGTCGTGGTCGGCCCGGTACCGGTCGAGCTGGTCGTCCACCTTGTCGGCCAGCCAGAGCAGCGCGAGCTCGCGGAGCGCGGTGAGGTTGCCGACCCGGAAGTAGTTGCCCAGCGCGGCGTCGATCTTCTCCGGCGCGTAGACGTTGCCGTGCGCCATCCGGCGGCGCAGGGCCTCCGGGGTCATGTCGACCAGCTCGACCTGGTCGGCGCGGCGGACCACCTCGTCGGGCACGGTCTCCCGCTGGGCCACTCCGGTGATCTGCTCGACGACGTCGTTGACCGATTCCAGGTGCTGGACGTTGACGGTGGAGACGACGTCGATGCCGGCGTCCAGGATCTCCTCGACGTCCTGCCAGCGCTTGTCGTTGCGGCCGCCGGGCACGTTGGTGTGCGCCAGCTCGTCCACCAGCGCCACCTTCGGCGCGCGGGCGATGACCGCGTCCACGTCCAGCTCGGTGAACGTGCTCCCCCGGTAGGCCGCCGTGCGGCGCGGCACGACCTCCAGGCCCTCGACGAGCGCGGCGGTCCTTGGCCGGTCGTGGGTCTCCACGAAGCCGACGACCACGTCCGTTCCACGTTCCAGGCGCCGGGCGCCCTCGGCCAGCATCGCGAAGGTCTTTCCGACTCCGGGCGCAGCTCCGAGGTAGATACGCAGCCGACCGCGGGTCATCACATCTCCCTTTCTCCTGTCGACGCGGGTACGGCTAGCCGCGGACCGGGTACTGCTCGTCGAGCGCGAGGTTGAGCTTGAGGACGTTGACCCGCGCCTCGCCCATGAAGCCCAGCGAACGGCCGGTCTGGTCGTCCTTCACGAGCTTCCCGACCTGCTCGGCCGAGACGCCCCGCGCCTGGGCGACCCGCTTGATCTGGATCGCCGCGTACTCCGGGGAGATGTGCGGGTCCAGGCCGCTGCCGCTCGCGGTGACCGCGTCGGCGGGGACGGCGGGCTTGGCCGGCGCGTCGCCCTTGATCGGCACGACCAGGCCTTCGGCGTGGTCCTCGCCGAACCTGGCGAGCTCGACCTTGACACCGTTGTAGGTCGCGACGAACGGGGTCCGCACCACGCCGTCCTGCTCGTTCAGGCTGACCACGCGGGTCGGGTGCGGGATCTTGCCGTCGGCCGTGCGTTCGCCGAAGACCCCGAGTACCGCGCCGACCCCGCTCGGGGCGCAGAACGGCCGGGAGCCGTCCACGCCGTCGAGCTCGCCGACGGACTTGCTGCGTTCGCAGACCTGCGTGAGCAGGCTCTGCTTGGCGTTGTCGTCCTCCTTGCCCGCCGCGACGAGCTTGGGGTCGGGCAGGGTGTCGACGATGTCCTCCGGGCCGAGGTTGCTCGCCGCGGTGGACGTCGGGTCGTATCCGTCACCGGCGTTCGACGGGCGGCTCTGGAAGTACTGCTTGAGCGGGTTGCCGTCCTTGTCGGTGAACGACTGGCCGATGCTCGCGCTGCCGACGGTCCTGCCGTCGGCCTTGACCATCGAGCCGTTCGCCCTGTCCTTGAGGCCGGGAATCTGCGCGACCGCGAACACGGACAGTGGATAGATGATGCCGGTCAGCACGGTGAGCACGAGCAGCGCACGGAACGCCGCGAGGTGCTGCCGGATCCAGATGGGCAAGCGCATGTCAGGACATCCCCGGAAGGAACTGGACGATGAGGTCGATGGTCTTGATGCCGATGAACGGGGCGATGATCCCGCCCAGGCCGTAGACGTAGAGGTTGCGGCTGAGCAGCTTGGACGCGCTGCTCGGCCGGTACTTCACGCCGCGCAGGGCCAGCGGGATCAGCGCGACGATGACGAGCGCGTTGAAGATGACCGCCGACAGGATCGCCGACTGCGGGCTGTGCAGGCGCATGATGTTGAGCGCGTCCAGGCCCGGGAACACCGCCACGAACAGCGCGGGGATGATCGCGAAGTACTTGGCGATGTCGTTGGCGATGGAGAAGGTGGTGAGGGCGCCGCGGGTGATGAGGAGCTGTTTGCCGATCTCCACGATCTCGATGAGCTTGGTGGGGTCGGAGTCCAGGTCGACCATGTTCCCGGCCTCTTTGGCGGCCGAGGTGCCGGTGTTCATCGCGACGCCGACGTCGGCCTGCGCGAGCGCGGGCGCGTCGTTGGTGCCGTCACCGGTCATGGCGACCAGCCGGCCGCCCTCCTGCTCCTTCCTGATCAGCGCCATCTTGTCCTCGGGCTTGGCCTCGGCCAGGAAGTCGTCCACCCCGGCCTCGTCCGCGATGGCCTTGGCGGTCAGCGGGTTGTCACCGGTGATCATCACGGTCCGGATGCCCATCCGCCGCATCTCGTCGAACCGCTCCCGCATGCCCTCCTTCACCACGTCCTTCAGGTGAATGACACCGAGGACGCGGACCCGGCCGTCGACCCGCTCGCCGACCACCAGCGGCGTACCGCCGGAGGCGGACACACCGCCGACGGCCTGGCTGAGCTCGGCCGGCACGGTGCCGCCCAGCTCGCGCACCCAGTCGGCGACCGCACCGGCGGCGCCCTTGCGCAGGAGCCGGTCCGGCTTTCCGTCGCCGGACTCGTCGAGGTCGACGCCCGACATCCGGGTCTGCGCGGTGAACGGCACCCACGTGGCATGGGTCAGCTCGCCCGCACCGCGCTCGCGCAGGCCGTAGCGCTGCTTGGCGAAGACCACCACCGAGCGGCCCTCGGGCGTCTCGTCGGCGAGGCTGGACAGCTGCGCCGCGTCGGCCAGTTCCGCCTCCGTCACGCCGCCCACCGGGACGAACTCCGCCGCCTGCCGGTCGCCCAGCGTGATGGTGCCGGTCTTGTCCAGCAGCAGGGTGTTGACGTCGCCCGCGGCCTCGACCGCGCGCCCGCTCATCGCCAGCACGTTGCGCTGGACGAGCCGGTCCATGCCGGCGATGCCGATCGCGCTCAGCAGCGCCCCGATCGTCGTCGGGATCAGGCAGACCAGCAGCGAGACCAGCACGACGCCGGTGACGCCGTTGCCGTCCAGCGCGAGCGTGTCCTCGACGCCCGGGTTGTTGCCCTTGGCGAAGATCGCCATCGGCTGGAGCGTCGCGACCGCCAGCAGAAAGATGATCGTGAGCGCGGACAGCAGGATGTTGAGCGCGATCTCGTTCGGCGTCTTCTGCCGGCTGGAGCCCTCGACGAGAGCGATCATCCGGTCGATGAAGCTCTCACCGGGCCGCTGCGTGATCCTCACGATGATCTGGTCGGACAGCACCTTGGTGCCGCCTGTCACCGCGGAACGGTCGCCGCCGGACTCCCGGATGACCGGGGCCGACTCGCCGGTGATCGCCGACTCGTCGACGCTGGCGATGCCCTCGACGACGTCGCCGTCACCCGGGATGATCTCACCGGCCCCGACGATCACATGGTCGCCCCGCTTCAGCTCGGGCGCGCCGACCCGCTCCTCGGCGGCCTGGCCGGTACGGCCGGGCTCCCAGCCGACGAGGCGGCGGGCCATCGCGTCGGTCTTGGCCCTGCGCAGCGAGTCGGCCTGCGCCTTGCCGCGGCCCTCGGCCACCGCCTCCGCCAGGTTGGCGAAGATGACCGTGAGCCAGAGCCACACCACGATCAGCCAGGCGAAGACGCTCGGGTCGGCGACCGCCAGGACCGTGGTCCAGATCGCGCCGATCTCGACGATCAGCATGACCGGGTTGCGCCACAACGTGCGCGGGTTCAGCTTCCGGACCGCGTCGGGCAGCGACTTCCGCAGCTGCCCCGGGTCGAGCAGACCGCCGCCGACCTTGCCGCCGCCTGTGGGGGTGGGCGCCTTCGGCGAGGCCTGCCCGGGACCCATCGTCTGTG
This sequence comes from Spirillospora sp. NPDC047279, assembly GCF_040643285.1. Lineage (NCBI taxonomy): Bacteria > Bacillati > Actinomycetota > Actinomycetes > Streptosporangiales > Thermomonosporaceae > Spirillospora > Spirillospora sp. NPDC047279. The sequence continues at coordinate 284,763 of NZ_JBEYUA010000014.1, read as the reverse complement.
TTGCCATTAGTGGATTCCTTCAGCCAGCGGCCCGAGCGCGAGCGCCGGGAGGAAGGTGAGAGCGACGAGGACGACCGTCACGCCGACGACCATGCCGACGAACTGCGGCCGGTGGGTGGGCAGCGTGCCCGCGGACTCCGGCGTGTGCCCCTGCCTGGCCAGCGAGCCCGCGAGCGCGAGCACGAAGATGATCGGCAGGAAGCGGCCGAAGGCCATGCACAGGCCGAGCGCGGTGTCGTACCAGACGGTGTTGACCGTGACACCGGCGAACGCCGAGCCGTTGTTGTTCGACGCGGAGGTGAACGCGTAGAGCACCTCGCTGAAGCCGTGCGCACCGCTGTTGAGCATCGCGGCGCGCCCGCTCCCGGTCGCCATCGCGATGGCGGTGCCGGTGAGCACGAGGATCGGCGTGATGAGGAAGTACATCGCGGCGAACTTGATCTCGCGGCTGCCGATCTTCTTGCCGAGGTACTCGGGCGTGCGGCCCACCATGAGGCCCGCGACGAAGACCGTGATGACGGCGAGCACCAGCATGCCGTACAGGCCGGCGCCGACACCGCCCGGCGCGACCTCGCCGAGCATCATGTTGAACATCGTCATCATGCCGCCCAGGCTCGTGTAGGAGTCATGGAAGGAGTTCACGGCACCGGTCGAGGTGAGCGTGGTGGCGGCGGCGAACGTGGCGGAGTCGGCGACGCCGAACCGCGTCTCCACGCCCTCCATGGACGCGCCGACGGCGACCGGAACGGTCCCGTGGTGCGTCAGCTGGAAGACGTTCGTCAGCGCGATGCTGATGATCGCGATCGTGGACATCACCGCGGCGATCGCGTAGCCCTGCCGGTTCTGGCCGACCATGCGGCCGAACGTGCGGCACAGCGAGAACGGGATCACCAGAATCAGGAAGATCTCGAACCAGTTGGTCCAGGACGTGCCGTTCTCGAACGGGTGCGCGGAGTTGGCGTTGTAGAAGCCGCCGCCGTTGGTGCCGAGCTCTTTGATGACCTCCTGGCTGGCCACCGGCCCGCCGGTGATGGCCTGCCGGCCGCCCGCGACCGTGTTGACCACGTGGTCCTGGGCGTCCCAGAAGTTCTGCACGACGCCGCCGGCGATCAGCACGATGGCGCCGACGAACGCGATGGGCAGCAGGATCCGCACCGACCCGCGCGTCAGGTCCACCCAGAAGTTGCCGAGCTGCGCGGTCCTCTTCCGGGCGAAGCCGCGCACCAGCGCGATGGCGACGCAGATGCCGACCGCGGCCGACACGAAGTTCTGCACGGCGAGCCCGGCCATCTGGACCAGGTGGCCCATCGTCGACTCACCGGAGTAGGACTGCCAGTTGGTGTTGGTCACGAAGCTGACGGCGGTGTTCCAGGCCTGGTCCGGCTTGACCGGGTCGAAGCCCAGCGAGAGCAGCAACCTGTTCTGCACCCGCTGGAAGAGGTAGAGGAACAGGATGCTGATCACCGAGAACGCCAGCACGCTCCGGGCGTACACCGCCCAGGTCTGCTCCGCGTCCGGCTTGACGCCGATCAGCTTGTAGATCCCGCGCTCGACGCGGGTGTGCTTGGTCCCGCCGTAGACGCGGTACATGTGGTCGCCCAGCGGCCGGTACGCCACGGCCACCGCGACGACGAGGGATCCGATGAAGATGATCCCGGCGATGGTCGTGCTCACTAGAAGCGCTCCGGGTACACGAGGGCGGCGATCAGGAAGACGATCAGCCCGGCGGCCAGGATCAGGCCCACCAGGTTCTCTGCGGTCACAGCTTCTCCACGCCCTTCACCAGCAGGCCGAGCAGGGCGAAGATCGCCACTGTCAGCAGGACGAACGCCACGTCATGCATACTTGTCGGTTTCCTTAGTCGTTTCGCCGGGCACCGGGACGGTCCCGGCCGGGCCCTCACCTCCGGACCCACAGGGAGTAAACGCCTGATAGATGGGGGTTTGAGATCTCTTGACGGGTTCTTAGCGGCGCAACTGCGCCGCTTAACACGCCCCTAACGCCGCCTCGGCCGACGTCGCGGCGGCGGAGGCCCCTCGGCCGTACGGCGTCCTGACGAACACCGCCTTTAGGTCGCCTTTCGCCGCGACGCGGTTGGGTGTCCCGCATGGCCGAGCGGACCTCGACGCTGCACGACTACGGCGAACCGGAGATGACGCGGCGCTGGGACGGGCTGCGCTGCGCGTCGGTCCGCTGGGACGTGGCGGCGGAATCGGAGGCCTGGGCCCGGCAGCCAGAGCACCTGCTGATGGTCACCCTGTCGGGAAGCCTCCGCACGGCCGCCGAGACCGAGGGCGAACGGCGGTACGAGGGCACCGACTTCGCCGGGGCCACCACCCTGGTCCCCGCCACGCGGCGTCGGTGGACACGGCACGGCGCGGGGTCGCTGTCCTACGCGGTGATCTGGCTCGACCCCGCGCACCTGCACGCCATGGACGGCGCGGACGGCCTGGGCGACACCGGGCGCATCGAACTCACCGCGTTCACCAACCGTCCCGACCCGTTCGTGGGCCAGGTGGCGCGGGCGCTGGTCGGCGAGCCGCGTCCGGCGGACCGGCTCTTCGCCGACGCGCTGGCGACGGCCCTCACGCTGCACCTGGTCCGCAACTACTCCACCGTCGCTCCGGCCCGCCCCCGGGAACGGCCCGCGCTGACCGGCCGGCCGCTGCGCGACGTGCTCGATCATGTGCATGCGCATCTGGGCGACGATCTGCGGTTGGCCGTGCTCGCGAGGCTCGCGGGGATGGACCGGCACCGGTTCGGCCACGCGTTCAAGGCGGCCACCGGCTCGTCCCCGCATCGTTATGTCATGGAACGCCGCCTGGAGGCCGCGGCGCGCCTGCTGCGCGAGCGGCCCGACATGCCGATCGCCGACATCGCCTACGGCGTCGGCATGTCGAGCCAGAGCCACCTCACGACCGCGTTCCGCCGCCGGTACGGCACGACGCCCCGCGCCTACCGGCGGGAGGTCAGAGCCTGACCAGCCCGCCCGTGAACGTCTTGCCGGGATACCAGGGCATGGCGTCGATGCGGTCGAAGCCCGCGATCGTCTCCATGTGCCGCGCCATCCGGCGCCGGGTGCGCTCGTCGGGAAGCGGCCCCCGCATCGCCCCGACGTTCTCGTGTACGTGAACGGGATCGGTCGTGGCCGGGATCGCGCAGGTCACGGCCGGGTGCGCGATGACGTACTTGAGGAAGAACTGCGCCCAGTTCGCACAGCCGATCTCCGCGGCGAAGCCGGGCAGCGGGCGGCCTCGCACCACCTGGTGCAGCCGTGCCTTCTCCAGCGGCATGTTGACCATGACGGCCGTGCCGTGCTCGGCCGCCGCGGGCAGGATCCGCCGCTCGGCCTCCCGCATGTAGATCGAGTAACGCACCTGGACGAAGTCGAGGTCACCGGTCCTGATCCAGCGTTCGACCGCCGGTGCCTGCTCGGGGATCTCGTGGTGGGTGACGCCGAGGTGGCGGATCCTGCCCTGCTGCTTCAGCCGCCGCAGGATCGGCAGGATCATCGTGACGTTGGTGAGGCTGTGCACCTGCACCACGTCGAGCGTTTCCCGGCCGAGCCGCCGCAACGACCGCTCGAACTGCCGGATCGCGTGGCTCTCGTCGTTGAGGTACTCGCCGCATGCCCAGCTCTTGTCGGCGAGGAAGAGCTCGGCGGTGAGCCCCTGCTCACGCGCGAACTCTCCCACGTTGGTCTCGGACGCCCCGTACAGCGCCGAGGTGTCGACGACGCGCCCGCCGCCCGACCAGAACCGGCGCAGCACCTCGCGCAGGTGGTCGCGCGGCGTGTGGGGCAGCTTGTCGAACGTCATGAACGTGCCGAGCCCGATCGCCGGCAGCCGCTCCCCGGTCCGGGGAACCGCCCGGCTGATCGGGCTCGCCGCGCTGAACGGGCCGGCCACCGCGGCGGCGGGGCCCGCGCCCGGCACCGCCGCGAACGCCGCGCCCGCGCCCGCCGCCCTGAGTACGTTCCGCCTCGTTGGATGCTCCATGGACCGGATGGTCTCCGGCACCCGGCCCGGGAGTCTTTCACCATCGCCGGCCTTGCACGAACGCACGCCGGGCAAGATCGGCCAGAATGGGGGGCATGGAAGCGGTACCGGAGGACTGGGAACGGGCCCTGGCGCTCGTGGCACACCCCGACGACCTGGAGTACGGGGCGTCGACGGCGGTCGCGAAATGGACGGCGCAGGGCAAGACCGTGGTCGAGGTGCTGGCCACCCGCGGCGAGGCCGGGATCGACTCGATGGATCCCGCCGAGGTGCGGGCGATCCGCAGCGCGGAGCAGGTCGAGGCGGCCCGCGCGGTCGGGGTCGAGACGGTGGAGTTCCTCGACCTGGACGACGGCGTGCTGGAGTACGGGCTGCCGCTGCGCCGGGAGATCGCGCGGGCGATCCGGCGGCACCGGCCGGACGTGGTGGTCTCGCTGAACTTCCGCGAGACCTGGTCCGGTGGGCAGGGCTTCAACATGGCCGACCACCGGGTGTTCGGCCTGGCGGTGGCGGACGCCGTCCGGGACGCGGCCAACCGGTGGGTGTTCCGCGACCTGGGCCTGGAGCCGTGGCAGGGCGTGCGGTTCGGCCTGTTCGCGGGATCGCCCCAGCCCACGCACTACGTGGACGTGACCGGCCACCTGGACGCGGGGATCGCCTCGCTCCGGGCGCACCAGGTCTACTTCCAGAACCTCGGCGCGGAGTTCGACCCGGCGGCGTTCCTGGGCCAGGCGGCCTCGGGCGAGGAGTTCGGCGTGGAGCACGCGATCCAGTTCGAGCTCATCGAGCTCTAGGCCGTGCTCGCGCGGCCCTGAACCCTAGCGGCGGGCGTTGGGGCGGCGTCCTTTGTTGGCCTTGCCGCGCTTGCGGGCTCGACGTTTGCGGGTGCGCTTCGACATGCCTCGATTCAGCACCCGCGGGCGAGCCCCGGCAAGGCCCAAATGTGACCTAGGCCACAACCAGCCGCGTGAGGGCGGTGGCCACCGCGGCGACGATCATCACGACGGTCATCGGGGCCTTCAGTGCCACCGCGGTGACGGCGGCGCCGATGCCCGCGAGCTTGGCGTCCACGTGGAGCCCCTCGCTCCCGCCGAACGCGTCGTAGGCGATCAGGGCGGACAGCAGCACGGCGGGCAGCAACGCGATCACCGGGAGGGCCCACGCCGGCAGCTCGCGGCGGCCCAGCGCCGCGGGCCCGGCCGCCTTGATCACGAACGTGCCGAGGGTGAGCAGGCCGATGGTCAGCCAGAGGGTGGTCGTCATGCCGTCTCCTCCTTCTCGGGTCCGGAGTCCTCACCCCCGCCGCGTTCGGGGATCAGGCCGATGAGCGCGACGGCCGCCGCCGCGACCACGGGGACGCCCGGCGGCATGAACGCCGACCCGGCCAGGACGACGCCGACGGCGAGCACCGCCGCGACGCGGGCCCGGACGCGGTGCAGCTCGCTGCCGAGCAGCGCGATGTAGAACGCGGGGAAGATCGCGTCGAGGCCGAACGCGTCCGGGTCGGGCAGGTTCTCGCCCGCGAACACCCCGAGCGCCGTGCCGCCGACCCACCCGACGAACTGGGTCGCGGAGATGCCGAAGAGCAGCTTGCGGTCGTAGGTCCCGTCCTCGTCGCGCCCGAGGACCATGGCGGCGTCGATCACCGCCTGCCCCTGCACCGCGCGCCACGCCCGGCCGCCCCGGAAGGCGGGCGCGAACGCGAAGCCCATCGGCAGGAACCGCCCGTTCATCAGCAGCCCGGCGCCGCTCGCCGCGAACGCCCCGCCGCCGCCCGCCAGCACGCCCACCGCCGCGAACTGCGACCCGCCCGCGTACACGATCGCGGACATCAGGACGGGAGCGACCACTCCCATCAGAGGCACCGCCAGCACCCCGAACGAGACCCCGAGCGCCACGGTGGCCGGGAACACCGGCATCCCCCGCCGCACCCCGGCGCGCACCGTCGCGGACATCGGATCGCCTCCGTAACCTGCATTCGGCAATAGGTGGTTACTCTCTCATACTTCCCATCTCCCCCGGAACATGCAAAAGGCCGCCCACCGGTTTCCGGTGAGCGGCCTTCGGGCCGAGCCGACGCGGGCCCGTGTCAGGTAAGCCCGTGTCAGCGAACCTCGGTGATCTCGGGGCCGCGCTCGAACGGGTTGAAGGTCTCGACGCCCTCGTCGCCCTCGTCCTCGCCGGCCTCGGAGAACTCCTTGGGGATCTCCAGGGGCAGCAGGTCGCGCGGCGGCATCGGCGACTCGCCGCGCACGACCACGATGTTGCGGAAGACGTCCTCGAGGACCTGCCACTGCTCCTCGTCCTCGATCGCGGCGCCCTGCACCACGGCCTGGAGGAACCAGCGCGGGCCGTCCACACCGATGAAGCGGATCAGCTGCGGCGCCCAGCCCTGCTCGATGAACTCGGCCGGGATCTGCTCCTTGACCTCGTCCGGCATCTCGGCCAGGACCTCTTCGGTCAGGGCGGCCGGGACCATCGCGACGAGCTCGGGACCGAACGGGCCCTCACCCTCCTGCGTCTGGCCCTGGGCCTCCTCCTCGATGTCCTTGGCCGTCTCGCGCCGCACGTCGGCCCAGATGCCGCTGCGCTTGGGCGCGGCGAACGCCTGCAGCTGCATGGCGCTCTCCTCGTACTGGACCAGCACCGCGACCGGACGGCCGTCGAGGGGGTTGCCCTCCTCGTCGACCTCGGTGGCCTCGAAATTGACCTGGAAGCCCAGCCCCGGCGCGACCGGCACCTGCATGGATCCGAAATCCAGGCGCTGCAGGTCGGGGAAGGACTCCTCGGAGTCCCAGGGACCGCCCTCCTGACCGCCCTCCTGACCACCCGGCGCCGCGTCGTCGGGAGTCTCGGCCTCGGCGGCCTCGTCAGCCTGCTCGTCGGTCAGCTCGGGCTCCTTCGCGGGCTCCTCAGCCTGCCGGCGACGTCCAAAAGCCACGACTCACGCTCCTTCTTGACTGTGCTCATTATCCGCGAAACCCCCGGTGGAGCCGAATCCGTCGGCGCCCCGGGCGGATCCGGGAAGCTCGGTGACCTCGTGGAAAACGGCCTGCTCCACCCGCTGCACCACCATCTGCGCAATGCGGTCACCGCGCCGCAGCCGTACCGTGGCGCGGGGGTCGGTGTTCAGCAGGGTCACCTTGATCTCACCCCGATAGCCGGCATCGACCGTACCGGGTGCGTTGACAATGGTCACCCCAAACTTAGCGCCCAAACCGGACCTGGGGTGAATGAAGGCGGCATAGCCTTCCGGCAGCGCGATCGACATCCCCGTCGGCACCACCGCGCGCTCTCCCGGGGGCAGTTCGACGTCGACGGCGGCCACCAGATCGGCGCCCGCGTCACCGGCGTGGGCGTACGACGGGACGGGCAGGTCCGGGTCGAGACGCTTGATCAGTACGTCCACCTTGCTCACGGGTCCACCTCACGCTCGGTATCGGTCGCGGCGACCCTACCGAGAGGCCAGGCCGGGGCCGGGGCAGAAACGCCGCCCGGGCGCGTCCGGTCGTCCGGCGCCTGGTGGAACGATGCCCGCCTGGACCTTACCCGCTTCCGCGTGTGGATCGGATGCTGACCGGATGCGGCTGCACCTACAGACCGGAGGGCGGAAGGCGCGTAGCGTCACATCCGTCACTGCTCGTACATCCTGTACGAAGGGTCACGGCTTTGCGACGTCAGGTCACCCACCGGTCCCTGGACGGTATCCGGGTCCGGATGTCCGGTTCACACGATCTCTCCCGACCGTTCACCTCGGTGGCCCGGATCGCGGTCGGCGACCGGCTGCACGAGATCTCCAGCGGCACGAACGCGGACGCGCGGGCGTGGGCGCACGACATCGGGGTGCGTTCGTTCGACGACGAGTTCCGCATCCAGGGCGGCCGGCTGAGGGTCGGCCGCACCTCGGCGCGGGATCCCGACACCAGGAGCGCGGACCCGGTGCTGGCCGCGATCTGGGAGGGCCGTCGGCACGCGGTGTTCACGCACCTCTACCACGGGCGCCCGGCCGACGCCGTGGCGTTCTTCCACGGCCTGCGGCTCACCGAGCATCCCGACGGCGTGGTCGCGGTGGCGCGCGGCCGGGCGGTACGGCGCACCGAGCCCGCCGATCTCGTCAAGGAGGTCCCTGAGCTGGGGCTCCTGGAGGTCACCGCGCTCACCACGACGACCCGGCGGCGGCTGCCCGCCTGGCGCGGCGCGCGGGTCGCGGGCGGCGAGCTGTTCCGCGACGAGATCGAGGGGCAGGGGCGGTACTTCCTGCTGGCCACCACGTCGCTGCTGGTCACCGTGCTGCCGGACGAGGAGTGGGTCCAGGAGGTACCGAGACGGCTCGCCGGGCTGGCCGTGGAGGCGGTGGGCTGATGGACGACCCGGGCGTGACCGCCCTGCTGGGCGGGGTGGCCGCGGTCGCGGTGCCGCTGGTGCTGCTCGGCTCGTTCGTCGGCCATCTGCGCCGGCCGGGCCTGCTCACCGCCGCGCTGCGCGCCCAGCGCGTCCTGCCCCGGCCGCTGGCCGCACCGCTCGCCGGGCTCGTCCTGCTGGCCGAGGCCGCCCTGGGCGGGATGGCCGCGACGGGCGCGCTGCAAGGGCGGACGGACCTCGCGCGCGGCTCGCTCGCGGCGGCCGCCGCACTGCTGGCGGCGTACGGGCTGTACGGGGCGTATGTGACACGCGCCCGGCCGGGCGGAGTGCCGTGCGGCTGCGCCGGCGATCTCACCACCCCGATGACGGGCTGGGTCGCCGCCCGCGCCGGGCTGCTGGCGCTGCTCGCGCTGCCCGGCGCCGTGTGGGGGCCGCCCGGTGACGCCGGGGCCGTCGAGATCACCGTCACCGCGGCCGCCGGGGCCGCCTTCGCACTGATCCTGTGGACCCTCCCGCAGGCCATGATCTACGAGAGGAGCGCGGCCGGATGAGCTTCCAGACCAGCGCCCTGCTGCTGTCCTGGGTGGCGATCGTGCTGCTCGCGCTGGTGGTCGCCGGCCTCGTCCGGCAGGTGCACGCGCTCGGCCAGGCCGCCGCGGGCGGCGGCGGGCCGCGGCCGAGCCCGCTGGGCCTCGCGCCGGGCTCGCCCGCCCCCGCCTTCGACCGGCTCGGCCCGGGCCTGCTGCTGTTCCTCGACGTCGACTGCGGGGTCTGCGCCGACGTCCTGGAGGCGGCCGGGTCGCTGGGCCGCCCGGTGCACGCGATCTTCGCCGGTCCGGCGCCGGACACCCCCGGCGTCACGGTGCTGGCCCACGAGCAGGACGGGCTGTTCGCGGCCTACGCCGTCCCGGCCACCCCGTTCGCGGTGGTCGTGGACGCCGGCGGACGGGTGCGCACCGCCGAGCCCGTCGGTTCCCCCGATGCCCTGCGCGACCTGGAGGCAGCGCGATGACCGAAGCACCGCCCACCGGCGACCGGATCACCGAGGAGCCCTGGCCGGAGGATCCGCGGCTGGAAGATCTGCCGCTGAAAGATCTGCGGCTGGAGGACATCCCGCCGCTGCGCGGCCCGCGCCCGGCCGGCGCCGAACGGGTGCGGCGGCGCCCCGCGCCGCCCGACACCGGCGTCTCCGGGGTCGGCCGCCGCAACGTGCTGCGCGGCATCGCCACCGCCGGGGCCTCGGTGGGGCTCGGCGCGCTCGGCGTTTTCCCGCAGGCCAGGCAGGCCCTCGCGGCGGGTTACGCGCAGCGGCCCGGCTACCAGATCCTCGGACGGTGCCCCTCGTACGCGGCCAACCACAACTGCTCGCCCGGCTGCGGCCCGAGCGTCGTGTGCCCCACCTGCTGCCGTACGTCGGGCTCGCTGAAGGGCTACCACAAGTCCGGCAAGTCCCATCCCGGCTACTACATGCTGCGGCCCAACCAGTGCTACAGCGGCGGCTGGGACGGCTGGTTGTGGGCCTACTCCAAGAGTTGCGGCAGCTGCCGCAAGGGCGTCACCTGGCGTTGCCACGACGGCTGGAAGAAGTCCGCCAAGGGCAGCTGGTACAAGACGATCTGCCGGAAGGCGACCAGTTGCCGCAACTGACCGCCGTCCGGCGGCGGGCGGCCGAACCGCTGCTGCCGGTCGCCGCGCTCACGCTGCTGGCGGTCGCGGCGGCCGCGCTCGACGCCCGGGTGCTCTGCTGGTCGTCGCTCGGCGCGCTCGCGGGCTTCGCGCTGTCCGGCTCGGTTTGAACGCGCAACTCGGAGGCCGTCCTCTTCTCGCCAGGTTGGCGAGCGCCGGTACGGCAGGGCGAGGTCCTTGCCGTCTTCACCCTCGGGCTGCTGCTCGGGGGCAGCCTGAGCGCGGCGGTGGTGTGGCTGCTGTCCGGGCTCGCCGCTCCCCTGCCGGAGACGGTGCGCGCGGCGGCGATCCTGGTGGTGGCGGCCGCCGGCGCGGCACGCGAGCTGGGCCTGGTCACCATCCCGCTGCCGCAGAACGCCCGGCAGATCCCGCAGGAGGTGCTGCGGGTCCGGCTGCGGCGCGGGGCGGCGCAGTTCGGCTTCGAGCTGGGGACGGGGGTCCGCACGTACGTGTCGGCGTCCAGCCCGTACGTGCTCGCGCTGGCGCTCCTGCTGAGCCATCAGGGCCCGGCCGCCACCATCCTCACCGGCACCGCGTTCGGCGCGGGCCGTGCCCTCAGCGCCGCGCTCACCTACTGGTCCCGCGACCCCGACCGGGCCGCGGTCATCGCCGTCCGCATGCGGTGGATCACGTCGGTGACCGCGCTGGCGTTCCCCGTCGCCCTGGCCGTGCTTTTCCTGCTCTGATCGGAACCCACCGCCCCGGACCGCGCCCCGGGAACCATCAGGCGTTCCCGATCGTCCACAGATCGTGCTCTGGCCGCTGATGATCTCCGCGCTGCTGCGCGTCGCCGGCCTGACCGATCTCTGGCAGCCGGGCGAGGCGTTGCCCGCCCTGGCCGCCCTGACCGCCGTCGCCGGCCTGCTCATGCTGGCCGCCGCGCACATGCTCGCCGCCGCCCGGCACGAGCCGCGGTCGTCCCTGGCCCGGGTCCGCACGATGTTGCGCGACCGCACCCTGCGCACGGCCTTCCTGCCGCAGCGCGACCCGGACGCGGCGGGCCGCCCGCGTCCCCGAGCCCCCGGCTTGGAGATCACCGCCACCAGCCGTTGATCTTCATCTCTCTCATGCCGGAGGGCTCTCACCCATGTCTCTCACGTCCGTGTTCGACGCGCCCGTCTCCGCCGCCTACCACCTGGTGACCGGGCTGGCCGGCGCGCTGTCCCCGTTCACCGGCGAGCTCGCCACCGTCGCCGCGATCGTCGTGTTCACCGCCGCCGTGCGGCTGCTCCTGCTCCCGCTCGCGGTCTCGGCCGCGCGCGGCGAGCGCACCCGCGCCCGCCTCCTGCCCCAGGTGCGGGCGCTCCAGAAGAAGCACGCCAAGAACCCGCAGAAGCTCCAGCAGGCGACCGCCGACCTGTACGCGAAGGAGGGCGCGACGCCGCTGGCGGGGTGCCTGCCGATGTTCGCGCAGTGGCCGTTCTTCTACGTCATGTACCGGCTCTTCGTGTCCGCCTCGATCGCCGGGCACCAGAACGCGCTCCTCGCCCACACGCTGCTCGCGGCGCCGCTCGGGCAGAACTGGCTCTCGGTGCTCGGCGGCGGGATCCTCTCCCCCGCCTCGCTGGTGTTCCTCGGGCTGTTCGCGCTGCTGGCGCTGGTCGCGTGGTGGTCGTCGCGGCGGGTGACCGTGGAGGGGCCGATGGGGAACGTGGCGCGGCTGCTGCCGTTCGGCACCGTGGTGATGGCGGCGTTCGTGCCGCTGGCCGCCGGGGTGTACCTGGTCGTCTCGACGGCCTGGACCGCGGTCGAGCGCGCCGTGCTGCACCGCCGGATCGTCGCGGCGGCCGCCACCTGATCGAGCCGATCGATCGAGCCGTCTGATCGAAACGGGTATTGACGGGGGTGGGCGGCGGTCGGTTCGATAGAAACCGAACGGCATTCGGAGGAGGGCACCGTGGCCATCGAGACACTCGACCCGACCGTCGACCTGTCCGACCTGGAGTTCTGGGGACGTCCGCAGCGCGAGCGGCTCGCCGCGTTCGCCGAGCTCCGGAGCAAGGACGGGCCCGCCTTCTACCCCGAGCTCAAGCTCCCGTTCATCAAGTCGGGCGCCGGCTACTACGCCCTCGTCCGGCACGCGGACGTGGTCGAGGCCAGCCGCAACGCGGAGGTCTTCAGCAGCGAGCCGTGCTCCAACAGCATCGCCGACCTGCCCCGGTACATGGCGCGCTACTTCGGCTCGATGATCAACATGGACGATCCGCGGCACGCCAAGATCCGGCGGATCGTGTCCCGCGCGTTCACCCCGCGGGTGCTGGCCAAGCTGGAGACCGACCTCCAGGCCACCGCGACCCGCATCGTCGACGACCTGCTCGCCCAGGGACCGTGCGACTTCGTGACCGAGGTGGCCGCGCGCCTTCCGGTGCAGGTCATCTGCGACATGATGGGCATCCCCGAACGCGAGCGGCCGATGGTCTACGACCGGACCAACGTCATCCTGGGCCTGGGCGACCCGGAGTACACCGGCGGGCGCGAGTTCGTCAGCACCGGCATCACCCGCAGCGGCGTGCTCTTCGGACTCACCAAGGGCATGACCGCGGGCTACGAGCTCAACCACCTGGCGATGAAGCTGGCCCGCAAGCGGCGCAGGCACCCCGGCGACGACCTGGTGTCGGCCCTCGTCCGGGCGAACGTCGACGGCGAGTCCCTCACCGACCAGGAGATCGGCTCGTTCTTCATCCTGCTGGTGGTGGCGGGCAACGAGACCACGCGCAACGCGATGTCGCACGGCCTCAAGCTGCTGACCGACAACCCCGAGCAGCGCGCCCTGCTCCTCGGCGACTTCGACGAGCACATCCCCGGCACGATCGAGGAGATCCTGCGGCTGGCCACGCCGGTCATCCAGTTCCGGCGCACGGTCACCCGCGACCACGTGATGAACGGGCAGCAGTACCGGACGGGCGACAAGGTGCTGCTCTTCTACAACTCGGCCAACCGCGACGAGGCGGTCTTCGAGCGCCCCGACGTCTTCGACATCACCCGCTCCCCCAACCCGCACGTCGCGTTCGGCGGCCCCGGCCCCCACTTCTGCCTGGGCGCCAACCTCGCGCGCCGCGAGATCACCGTCATGTTCCGCGAGCTGTTCACCCGCGTTCCCGACATCCACGCCGCCGGGCGGCCCGACCGGCTCTTCTCCAACTTCATCAACGGCATCAAGCACCTCCCCTGTGCCTGGTGAATCACTGACGGTGGACATTCCCATGCCTGAAGCCGAGCCGCTGCGCCCCGAAGACCCGCAGGCGGCCCGCCCGTACCGGCTCACCGGGCGGCTGGGCATGGGCGGCCAGGGCGTGGTCCACCTCGGCTCGGGCGCGGCCACCCCGTCAGCACCACCGCCGACCCGAACTTCTCCATCTCCAACTCGCAGCACGAGGACACGGCGGGCACCTACACCTACCGCCTGATCCTGCACAGCCCGTCGACCGCCGAGAAGGTCGTCACCGTCAAGGTGTGCTGACCAGGTCGAGGACGGCGGACAGGGACGTGATCTCGGGGCCGGGCCAGTCGACGGGCTCGAAGCGGTGGTGCTCGACGCCGTCGTCGAGGACGCGGACGGCGGTCATGCCGACGGCCTCGGCGCCCTTGAGCTCGTTGCTGCCGCCGTCGCCCACGTACAGGCAGTCGGCGGGCCGGACGCCGAGGCCCTCGTAGGCGAGCGCGTAGATGCGCGGGTCGGGCTTGCGCATCCGCGCGGTGTAGCTGAAGACGGGCACCTGGATGTAGGGCGCGACGGCCTCGCCGTCCCACTCGTCGGGGAGTTCGTCGGTGCAGTCGCTGACGAGCGCGACGCCGAGGTCCCACTCGCGCAGTCGCCGCAGCGTGGAGACGGCGTCGTGCCGGAACGTGCGGAACGCGCGTTCGCGGGTGCGGCGCCGTTCGGTCGCCTCCGCGAGCTGCTCGGCGGACGGGGACAGGCCCATCCGCGAGGCGATCTCGGCGAGCGCGGTGGAGAAGTCCCCCAGGTCGCCGACGCAGCGTTCGGGCCACGTCTGCCACCACAACGTGCGGAACTCCTCCACCGGAGCGCCGATCGTCTCCGCGACCGTGGAGACGGCCGCGACCCGTTCCTCGGGTGCGCTGGCCACGGTGAGGGTGCCGAAATAGTCGAAGATGACCGCCTTGTATCGCACCCCCGCAGCCTACTCAGCCGAGCAGGCCCAGCCGTTCGGCGAGCCGTGCGCGGTGCAGGCGCGGCGGGCCCAGCAGCAGCTCGTCGCTCTTGGCGCGCTTGTAGTAGAGGTGCGCGTCGTGCTCCCACGTGAAGCCGATGCCGCCGTGCAGGAGCAGATGGTCCTTGGCGACCTGGAAGTAGGCGCGGCCCAGGTACGACTGCGCGAACGCGGCGGCGAGGGGCAGCTCGTCGGGACTCTCGTCGGCGGCCCACGCGGCGTACCGGACGATCGACTCGGCCTGTTCGAGCGTGCAGTGCATGTCGGCGAGCTTGTGCTTCACGCCCTGGAACGAGCCGACGTAGCGGCCGAACTGCACGCGCAGCTTGGCGTACTCGACGATCGTGTTCAGGCAGTGCCGCAACCCGCCGAGCTGCTCGGCGGCGAGCGCGACCGCGGCCAGGTCGAGCGCGCGGGAGACCGCCTCGGTCGCGTCGGCGGGGCCGACGCGGCGGGCGGGGGTGCCGTCGAACGTCAGCGTGGCCTGCGGGCGGGTGAGGTCGAGGGTCGTGAGCGGGGTCCGGGTGAGGCCGGCCGCGCCCGGCTCGACCGCGAACAGGCCGAGGCCGCCGTCGGCGTTCGCGGCGACGAGGATCAGGTCGGCGTCGGCGCCGTTCAGGACGCGCGGCGCGGCGCCGTTCAGGAGATCGCCGTCCGCGGTGAGGGCCGGGCCGCCGGGGACAGGGACGGCGAACGTGGCCACCGTGCGGCCGGCGGCGACGTCGGGCAGCAGGTCCTTGGCCTCGGCCTCGAGCAGGACGTTCACGGCGAGGACCGCGGAGGCGAGGTAGGGGGCGGGGGTGAGCGCGGCGCCGAGCTCCTCCATGACGACGGCGACCTCGGCGTGGCCCGCCCCGGCGCCGCCGTGCGACTCGGGCACGGCGAGGGCGGCGAGGTCGAGCTCGCCGGTCAGGCGGCGCCACACGTCCGGGTCGTAGGAGTCGGGCGACTCGGCGATCTCCCGGACGCGCGCCATGGGCGAGGTGCCGGCGAGGAACGAGCGCACGGACTCGGCGAGGTCCTTCTGCTCGTCGGTCGGGATGAGCCTCACTGGCCCGCCTCCTTCGTCTGGGTGCCGACCTTGAGATCGCGGAACGGGATCCCGCGGTCCACCTGCGGCTCGCGCGGCAGGCCGAGCACCCGGTCGCCGATGATGTTGCGCATGATCTCGTTGGTGCCGCCGCCGAGCGCCATGCCCGGCCCCCACGCGAGCGCGCGGGCGATCTTGCCCTCGTCGTCGTAGGCGACGCTGTCCGGGCCGAGGATCTCGCTGGCGATGTCGGCGCTGGACAGGGTGAGGTCGGCGAGCAGCAGCTTGGCGATCGAGCCGCGCGCGCCGGGGAAGATCCCGGCCTTGACCTCCTGCGTGAGGCGGGCGTTGAACAGGTCGAACGCGCGTTCCTGGAGGTAGAGGTCGATCAGCTGGTCGACCACGCCCGGCTCGTGCAGGATGCCGCGGTCGCGCGCGGCGGCCGACACCGCGGCGAACGAGGCGGGGCGTTCGGTGCGGGCGGCGCCCATGCCGATCGAGACGCGCTCGTGCAGGAGCGTGGTGACCGCGGCCGACCAGCCCTCGTCGACCGTGCCGACGATCTGGTCCGGCGCGACGCGGACGTCGTCGAAGAAGATCTCGTTGAAGTGCGACTCACCGGTCATGTCGCGCAGCGGCCGGACGGTGACGCCGGGGTCGTGCATGTCGATGATGAACATCGTGATGCCCTTGTGCTTCACCGCGTCGGGGTTCGTCCGGGCGATGAGCAGGCCGTAGTCGGCCTGGCGGGCGACCGACGTCCACACCTTCTGCCCGTTCACCACCCAGGCGTCGCCGTCGAGCACGGCGCGCGTCTGCAACGACGCGACGTCCGACCCGGCGCCGGGCTCGGAGAACATCTGGCACCAGATCTCCTCGCCGCGCAGCAGCGGCCGGACGTACCGCTTCTTCTGCTCCTCGGTGCCGATCGAGATCAGGGTCGGGCCGCACATGCCGAAGCCGATCCCGAACACCCCGACGGGGAGCGTGACGTCGCGGGCGGCCTGCTGGAACGCGCGCTCCTCGGCGGCCGTCAGGCCCTGGCCGCCGTACTCGGCGGGCCAGGTGATGCCCGAGTAGCCGGCGTCGTACAACTGCGCCATGAACGCGCGGGCGGTCGGCAGGTCGGGCTCGCGGGGCAGATCGGCGGCGTTGGCGTCGAGCCAGGCTCGGGCGCTCCGGCCGTATTCGTCAAGATCCGTCACAAGGCGGCTCCTCGATGAGACGCGGTCAGCGTCCACTTACGCTAATGCCTGCCCCGGCAAAACGGAATCCCGTTCGGTTAGTGTGCGCCACCCGCCGGCTCGGTGTCGGTGCCGCTGATCGCGGCGCCCGGCAGCGGCGTGCCGGGCCGGGCGCGCAGGCCGTCGAGCATCAGCCCGGCCAGCCGTCCGGGCACGGCGCCGGCCAGCTCGGCGGGGATGTCGGCGGCCTGGTGGACGTGCACGCTGATGAGCATGCCGATGTCGCCGGGCCCGACGTCCTCGCGCATCACGCCGTCCGCCTGCGCGCCCTCGACCATCCGGGCCAGCAGGTCGACCATCTGCCCGCGGACCTCCGACACCTCCGGGTCCCGGCGGATCCGGGTGTGCAGCTCCGGGTCGACGGTGGAGCTCAGCACGCCCATGCGGAGCTCGACGCAGCGCCGCACGAACCGGCTGAGCGCGCTCCAGGCGTCCGGCTCCTCGTCCCACGCGGCCTGCGCGGCCGCGACCACCTGCCGCAGCGTGTGCGCGGAGATGCCGATCATCAGCTGCTCACGTTCGGGGAACCGCCGGTAGAGGGTGCCGATCCCGACTCCGGCACGTTCGGCGATGTCCTCCAGCGGCGGCATGCCGCCGCGCTCCACGATCAGCGCGCGGCCCGCCTCGAGGAGGAGGTCCCTGTTACGCCGCGCGTCCGCGCGCAAAACCATGCCCACCGCCACAACTGGAGGAAATTCCTCCGCCTATGTTACCGTCGGGCCATGCGGAGGAATTTCCTCCGTTTAATCCTCCGGAGGTACCGCATGCGCATCGGGCTGTTCCTGAACGAGCTGGGCGTCCCCCTCGACGCCGTCGTCGACGAGGCCCGGCAGGCCGCCGAGGAGGGCTTCGCCGGGGCCTGGATGGGCCAGCGGCCCGGCTGGGACGCGCTCACCTCGCTCGCGGTGGCGGGCCGCACCGTGCCCGGCATCGAGCTCGGCACCGCCGTCGTGCCGACCATCCCCCGCCACCCGCTGGCCCTGGCCGCGCAGGCCCTCACCGTGCAGAGCGCGACCGGCAACCGGCTCACCCTCGGCCTCGGCGTGAGCCACCGGCACGTGATCGAGGGCCAGTTCGGGCTGTCGTTCGAACGCCCGGCGCTGCGGATGCGCGAGTACCTGACCGCGCTGGCCCCCCTGCTGCGCGGCGAGACCGTCGACTACGAGGGCGAGACGCTGACGGCGGCCGGAGACGTGGTGGCGCCGGGCGCCGAGCCGCCGTCGGTGCTCGTCGCCGCGCTGGCGCCCGCCATGTTGCGCGTCGCGGGCGAGCTCGCCGACGGAACGATCGTCCTGTGGTCCGGCCCCGAGGTCATCGAGGGCCACATCGTTCCGAAGATCACCAAGGCCGCGGCCGGGCGGCCCGCGCCGCGCGTGGTGACCGCCTCGTTCGTCGGCGTGACCGACGACGCGGACGCGCGCCGCGCCTGGGTCGCCGACACCTTCGGCATGGCCGGGGAGATGCCCGCCTACCGCGCGATCATGGACCGCGGCAACGCGGCCGGCCCGCAGGACACCGTCATCGTGGGCGACGAGACCGCGGTCGAACGCGAGATCGGCCGCCTCGCCGACGCCGGCGCCACCGACCTCGTCGCGATGCCGTTCGGCCCCGAGGAGGAGCAGAAGCGCACCCGCGAGCTCCTCGCCGCCCTCGCCCGGCGCGCCTCCTGACCCCGGACGCGGGTACGCCCGCCCGGTGGGACGCGGGCGGGCGTACGAGCGGGGGTCTGGACGGCTGGGCGGGGGCGGCGGGCGGCCCTCGACGGCGCGGATGCCGAGGCCCGCCCGCCACGTCGTCAGGAGGCGGACCTGCCCGCCTCGTGGCCCGCGGCGAGCGCGGCGGGAGATGTCGCGAGGTAGTCGAGGGCCTTCTGCGTCGAGCATTCCTGGGACGGGTGGTAGCCGCGCCGCAGGTAGGCCCCGGCCGCCTTGATCATGAAGCGGTTGCTGGGGAAGACGCCGCGGCGCACGGCCCGCCGGTAGTCGCGGATCCGCGGGCGCACGCCCTTCAGGGTCGGGTCCTTGCGGCAGAGGTACGCGGCGCCGAAGTAGACCGACAGCGGCAGCGCCAGGACGCCGGCGAAGAACGCCAGGAAGCGCCGCCAGTAGGCGCCCGAGACGTGCTGGAAGACGTCGAACGCCACGGAGCGGTGCTCGACCTCCTCGGCGCCGTGCCAGCGCAGCAGGTCCATCATCGTCGGGTCGGCGCCCGCCTCGTCCAGCTCGTGCGCGTCCAGGATCCACTGGCCGAGGACCGCGGTGTAGTGCTCGATCCCGGCGATCATCCCGATCCGGAAGTTGAGCCACTGCCGCCGGGAGACGACCGGCAACGGGCGCCGGTCGCCGAGCAGGTTCCGGAACAACCACTCGATCTTGATGGTGAGGGGGCGCGGGTCCAGGCCCTGGGCGAGCATCTGGCGGTCGAGCACGCCCTGGTGGGAGTAGGCGTGCACGGCCTCCTGGCCCATGAACCCCTTGACCTCCCCGCGGAGCCGCTCGTCGTCCTCGACCAGGGGCAGCGCCTGCTTGTAGACGTGCACGAACCAGCGTTCGCCCGCCGGGAGCAGCAGGTGCAGCACGTTGATGAAGTGCGTGGCGACGGGCTCGCCCGGGATCCAGTGCAGGGGCGTGTCCGACCAGTCGAACTTCACCCGGCGCGGCGTGATCGTGGGATGCCGCTCGTCCAGCCCGCTCATCGTCCGCCCTCCCTCGCAGCGATCATGTAGGACGGGAACCCGGGCGCGCAGGCGTTCACGCCGGACTCCCCACTGTGATCCCGGTGACGTTCGGCACCCGGCACGCCTGGAGCCCGGCCGCCTCGGGCGCGCCCTCGACGTGGTCCACGAACTCGGCGATCCAGCCCGCGACGAGGGCGGGGTCCTTGCGGACCGCGCCCCAGTGGCCGGCCGCGAGCTCGCGCCGCCAGAGCCTCCCGACGTACCGCCCGACGTCCTTGGACTGGTGCGGCGACACGAACGCGTCGCGCGTCGGCACGATGACCTGCACGGGGACGTCGGTCCCGCACAGCGTGCCCGGGCGCAGGAAGCGCAGCGCGTTGGCGCGGTAGAGCTTCATGCCGTACAGCGCGTCCTTGAGGAACGTGGGCGCGGGCCGGTGCTCGATGCGCTCCATGCGCTCGATCACGACCGGGAACAGCCGGGCGCCGCCGAGCCGCCAGGCCAGCCGCGGCACTCCGGGGATCGCGCCGAACGCGAGGTACCAGGAACGGGCGAACTGGCCGGCGAGCTGGGCCAGGTGGCGCGGCGTCGGGCGGCGCAGCCGGTCGCGGACCCACTGCCCGAAGTGCTCGATGCACGGCCCGGAGATCGAGGTGAACGAGGCGACGCGCCCGTCCAGCCGGCCGCCGGTGACCGCCCCCCAGCTCTGCACCGACCCCCAGTCGTGCCCGGCCAGATGAACCGGGCGGCCCGGCGACACCGCGTCGGCCACGGCGCGCAGGTCGTCGTTCAGGACGTCCATCACGTACGCCTTGGTACGCCGCGGCCGGCCCGAGGCGCCCGCGCCCCGCACGTCGTAGGTGACCACGTGGAACCGCGCGGCGAGGACCTCCGCGACCGGCTCCCAGATCGCCTGGGTGTCCGGGTAGCCGTGCACGAGGACGACGGTGGGGGTGCCGTCGCGCGGCGCCGGGCCGTACTCCCGCACGGCCAGCCTGACCCCGTCCGCCTTCACCTTGCGCACCCTGGGTGTGAGCGTCACGCCTCGCTCCCGTCCGCTTCGCACCGGTAATTGGATTCGGTATCTAATATGGGGAGCAAGTTGAACTTGAGTCAAGAGTGCGCGACGGCCAATTGGACCGGAGTCGAATATGCTGGCGCGATGACCACCGCGGCCGGTCCGGACAAGCCCCTGCCCGCGTCCACCGGACGGGGCGAGGCACGCCGCGCCGCGATCCTCGACGTCGCCGCCGGCCTGTTCGCCGACCGGCCGTACGACCTGCTGTCGATCGACGAGATCGCGCGCGAGGCCGGGGTCGCCAAGGGCCTGATCTACTACTACTTCGGCAGCAAGCGCGGGCTGTTCCTGGCGCTGATCGAACGCGCCGCCGGCATCCTCGGCTCGCTCGCCGAGGAGTTCGACGGCCTGTCCCCCACCGAACGGCTGATCCGCACCCTCGACGGCTTCCTGTGGTGGGCCGAGACGCACCGCTCGGCGTTCCAGACCGTCACCAGCGGCGGCGTCGGCGTCGACGCCGAGGTCTTCGCCCTCTACCGCGGCGCGCGGCGGCGGCTGCTCACCGCGATGTCGTACGGGCTGATCGGCTCGGCCGCCCCGCGCCCCACGCTGCGCGTCGCCCTCGACGGCTGGTTGTCGTTCGTCGAGGGCGCCACGTACTCCTGGCTCGAGGGCGACGACCTCGCCCGCGACGAGGTCCGCGACCTGGCCGTCCGCGTCCTGGGCGGCGCCCTCCAGGCCGTGGGCGTGGCCGACCCCGACGCCGACACCCCGGGTGCTCCCTAGGACGCGGTGGGCTCGGCCAGGGCGACGTCGACGGCGAGGGCGTCCGACCGCTCCTCGGTGAGGACGAGGTCGGCGATGCGCCCGGCGGCCGACAGGTCGGCCTGGGCGATCCGGCCGGTCCCGGCACCGCGCACGACCGCGCGCGAGACGTCGGCGCGCATCGACGCCCTGGCCTCGGACTTGGCCTTGCGGACCTGGCGCAGCGCCTCGGCGGTGACGGCGAGGACGTCCCGGTCGCCGCCGGACGGGAGGTCCGCCGCGTCCGGCCAGGAGGCGCGGTGGACCGAGCCCGAACGCCACCACGACCACACCTCTTCGGTGACGTACGGCAGGTGCGGGGCGAACAGCCGCAACATCACCGACAGGGCGGCGCGCAGCGCGGTGCGCGCCGACCGCGCCGCCGGGCCCTCACCGTAGGTGCGGGCCTTGACCAGCTCCAGGTAGTCGTCGCAGAACTCCCAGAAGAAACGCTCGGTGCGTTCGAGCGCCCGCGTGTAGTCGTACCCCTCGAAGGCCGCCGTCGCCTCGTCGACCACGGCGGCCAGCGCGGCCAGCATCGCCAGGTCGAGCGGCTCGGTCACGGCCGCGCCGTCGGCGGCCGGGTCGCCGCCGGTCTGGTCGCCGTCGGCCGGGCCGAAGCCGAGCACGAACTTCGACGCGTTCAGGATCTTGATCGCGAGCCGCCGGCCGACCTTGATCTGACCGGTGTCGAACGCGGTGTCGGTGCCCGGCCGCCCGTTGGCCGCCCAGTAGCGGACCGCGTCCGAGCCGAACTCCTCCAGCAGCGCGATCGGCGTGACCACGTTGCCCTTGGACTTGGACATCTTCTTGCGGTCGGGGTCGAGGATCCACCCCGACAGCGCGGTGTCGGACCAGGGCAGCGAGCCGTGCTCCAGGTGCGCGCGGACGACCGTCGAGAACAGCCAGGTCCGGATGATGTCGTGCGCCTGCGGCCGCAGGTCGTAGGGGAAGACGCGGCCGAACAGGTCCGGGTCGTGCTCCCAGCCGCCGGCGATCTGCGGGGTCAGCGAGGACGTCGCCCAGGTGTCCATCACGTCCGGGTCGGCCATGAAGCCGTTCGCCTTGCCGCGCTGGTCCTCGGTGTAGCCGGGCGCGACGTCCGAGGACGGGTCGACGGGCAGCGACGCCTCGCTCGGCACGATCGGGTCGTCGTAGATCGGCTCGCCCGCGCCGTCCAGCCGGTACCAGACCGGGATCGGCACGCCGAAGAACCGCTGCCGCGAGATGAGCCAGTCGCCCGCCAGGCCCTCGACCCAGTTGTCGTAGCGGGCCCGCATGTAGGGCGGGTGCCAGACCATCTCGCGCCCGCGCTCCAGCAGCCGCGCCCGCAGGTCGGCGTCCCGGCCGCCGTTGCGGATGTACCACTGCCGGGTGGTGACGATCTCGAGCGGCTTGTTGCCCTTCTCGTAGAACTTCACCGGCCGGACGATCTTGCGCGGCTCGCCGTCCAGGTCACCGGACTCGCGCAGCAGCTCGGCGACGCGCTCCTTGGCCGAGAAGATCGTCTTGCCGGCCAGCTCGTCGTACGGGTGCGCCGGGACGCCGGGCGGCGGCTCGGTGGCCAGCCGGCCGTCCCAGTCGACGACCGCCCGCGTCGGCAGGTCGAGCTCGCGCCACCAGGTGACGTCGTTGACGTCGCCGAACGTACAGATCATCGCGATGCCCGACCCCTTGTCGGGCTCCGCCAGCCGGTGCGCCAGGACGGGCACCTCGACACCGAACAGCGGCGTCTTCACCGTCGTGCCGAACAGCTCCTGGTAACGCTCGTCGTCCGGATGCGCGACCAGCGCGACGCACGCCGGCAGCAGCTCGGGCCGCGTCGTCTCGATGTAGACGGGCCGGTCGTCCCCGTGGAAACGCAGCCGGTAGAACGCGCCCGGGTGGTCGCGGTCCTCGAGCTCGGCCTGCGCGACCGCGGTGCGGAACGTGACGTCCCAGAGCGTCGGCGCCTCGGAGACGTACGCCTCGCCCCGCGCGAGGTTGCGCAGGAACGCCCGCTGCGACGCCGTCCGCGACTCGTCGCCGATGGTCGTGTAGAGGTGGTTCCAGTCGACCGAGAGGCCGACCCGGCGCCACATGTCCTCGAACGCCTTCTCGTCGATCTCCGTCAGGCGTTCGCACAGCTCGATGAAGTTGCGCCGGCTGACCGGGATCTGCCGCTTGGCGTCGGGCTTGTCCGGCGGCTCGAAGCCCGGGTCGTACGACAACGAGGGGTCGCAGCGCACGCCGAAGTAGTTCTGCACGCGGCGTTCCGTCGGCAGGCCGTTATCGTCCCAGCCCATGGGGTAGAAGACGGCCCTGCCCCGCATCCGCTGGAAGCGGGCGATCGTGTCGGTGTGGGTGTAGGAGAAGACGTGGCCGACGTGCAGGGACCCGCTGACCGTGGGCGGGGGCGTGTCGATCGAGTAGACCTCGGCGCGTTCCCGCGTCCGGTCGAACCGGTAGGTGCCCTCGTCCTCCCAGACGCGTACCCACTTCTCCTCCAAGCCGTCCAGGGAGGGCTTGGCGGGAACGTTCGGCGTACGCGGCTGTTCTGTCATGTCCCAATGGTATTGACAACGGGCGTGCACGCATGCCAATTAACCCGCCGCCGGGGCGATCGGGCACGTCACCCGGGACGCACGGTGTTCCGGTAGCGTCGAATCAGATCCGAGGTAGTGGAGGAACGATGGCGGACAAAGGTGACATCGGCTGGCGCCTGATGGCGGGTGCCGCCGCCTTCGCGGGCGGCTGGGTGGCCAAGAAGGCGATCACCCTGGCCTGGAAGAAGAGCACCGGCAAGGAGCCGCCGACCAACCCCGAGTCGCCCGACGTCGCGCTGAAGGAGGCCATCGGCTGGGCCGTCCTGATGGGCGTCGGCATGGAGGTGGCGCGCCTGCTGGCCACCCGGGCGGCCGCCCACCAGTGGGCCAAGGGCACCGGCCAGAACCCTGAGAAGCTCAAGGCCGAGGTCTGACCCCTCGTTGGATCAGGGGTTCGGTGCCCGCCCCCGAGGGCACCTGCGTATCGTGGTCGATCCCGGCGTGACGAAGGGATCGACCACGATGCCCGCACTCCCCTACGAGAACGAACTCAAGGCCGAGCGCCACCGCCTGATCGACACCCTCGACGGCCTCACCGACGACGACTTCGACAACGGCACCACGCTCTGCTCCGAGTGGGCGCCCCGCGACGTCCTCGGCCACGTGGTGGGCCTCGACCACTTCCTGGGCTCCTACCTCCCGTACGGGATCCGCGTCAACGACGCCAACCAGGCCCAGGCCGACCGCGCCCGGCGCGTGTCCCGCGACCGCCTCATGGAGTGGGCCCGCCACTGGGCCGCCCACCCGTCCATGACCAGCCGCCTCGCCGCCGGCATCCTCCTCGGCGACCTCGGCGTCCACCACCAGGACGTCATCCGCGGCCTCGGCCTCAAGCGCGACGTCCCCGACCCCGTCGCCACCGCGATCTTCCGTGAGGGCCTCCAGCTCAGCATGTGGCTCAACCGCCGCACCGCCCGCTACCGCCTGATCCCCACCGACGGCCACCGCCCCGTCGCCCTCCCCACCGCCAACCAGGGCGAGGTCCGCGGCACCCGCGAAGCCCTCGGCCTCTGGCTGACAGGCCGAGACTCCGTAGTCCCCGAACTGGAGTTCTCCTGACCTACGTCCGGCGCCAGCGGCGTTCGAACTGCCGCCGTCTCGACCGTTCCGAGATGGACGACACCAGCAACCCGATGAGAAGGCGCATCAGGAACGACGCCGCCGACAAGCCGCCGAAGAAGAGCGCCGTGAACCCCACCCCGCTCCAGTCGGCCTGGGCCGCTAAAGCCACCGCGAACACCACTCCGACGGCCATGAAGAAGAACCCCATGACCGTCAGCCGACCCAGATAACCCTCAGGCACGCTCATCCCTCCCGTTCATGAGATGAGGCGGACGGCGACCAGGTTCCCGCCGCCGTTACAGTGCGGGTGTGCCCCTTACGCCCGAACCCCCCTCGTCACGAATCGGCGACACCGACCGCGAATCAGCCGTGAAACGCCTGCAGAACGCGTACTCCGAAGGGCACATCTCGCACGAGGAGATGGACGAACGTCTCGACCGGGCGTTCGCCGCCAGGACACAGGGCGACCTCGCGCAGGCCCTGGACTCCCTTCCGCAAGAGAAGGTCAGCACGTCCTCGATCGGCGCCATCACCGGACGCATCAAGCGGCGCGGCGCCTGGCGCGTGCCCCGCCACCTCAAGGTCGAGTCCGCGTTCGGCCGGGTGACTCTGGACATGTCCCGGGCGGTCTTCGAGCATCCGGAGGTCGACATCGAGCTCCGCCTCACCACCGGCCGGGCCAGGATCGTCGTCCCGCGCAACTCGACCGTCGAGATCGACGGCCTGGAGACCGCCTGGAAGGCCACCGCCTACAAGCCCCGGCGGAGCACCCGCCCGGACGGCCCGACGATCCGCATCTCCGGCTCCATGGGCTTCGGCCGCCTCAAGGTCCGCCACGCCTGGCGCTGACCCCCTGGGAACGTGCCAGAACGACCCGGACCAGCTTCCCGCCCTCGGTGAGACCCTCGACGCTCCAGTCGTCCACGAGCTGATCAACGATGAAGACCCCGCGCCCGCCCTGCGCCGCGACATCGGGCGCCTTCATCACGACCGGCTCCGAAGACTCGTCCCACACCTCCACCATGGGCCGATCGACGACCCGGCGTACCCGGCCGGGGTCACCGGCCGGATCCGCGCCAGGCGGACGGCGTCCACCAGCGCGGTCCACGAGGTCCGACCGGTCTCCGACGCGCGACGAACGAATACGGTCGGCCCGGGATCCATCAGATGCCCGCAGCAACTGCAACCCGCCAGCGCCCAGCGCAGCCGCGCCCATCAATGCGGCCCCGGTTCACCGCGTCATGACCACGCCGATGCTCTGGCGCCAGCGCCAAAATCCACCTACGTCCTCATCGGCCCATCCGTGCACAACACCGCCTCGACCAGCTCGAACAACGCATCCGCCCGAGCCGTGGCAGCCGTACGACTCAGTCCGGAACCCCGACAGCACAGCTGGCGTCTGCCCGCAATCCGGCGCTGTCGGCGGGTTGAGCGCGACAGCGTGAGCAGGGGCCTTGTGAGGGTGCCGCGGGAGGGCGACCATCGGTGGGAACCCCAGAGCATGAGCCCTGCCGACATGGTCGGCGTTCAGAGCTTCTGCGGATCCGGAGCCGGTGCCGTCACCCCACTCGACATGAAAGTGACCTGGGTCACATCTGGTGAAGGTCAGGGACTGCCGGACATGTTAGGGGCGAGGAGGGAAGGTGGTGGACCTTGAGGAGCAGTTCACTGAGATCTTCCGGCGTCACCATGAGGCGGTCTGGCGGTACTGCGCGCGGCGCGTCGGCCCCGATGCGGCCTTCGATGTAGCGGCTGACTCGTTCCTGATCGCCTGGCGGCGTCTGGGTGAAGTGCCGGCTGGTGGTGGGGATGTGCTGCCCTGGCTGCTTGGGGTGGCGCGCAAAGTGGTGGCCAACGAGCAGCGTCGTAGGCGGCGCGGCGATCGGCTGGTCGCCAAACTCGGTCAGTTCGCCCGAGCACCCGCACCGGTCAGTGGGAACTATCCGGATGCCGGTATGGCGTTGCCGGACCTGGTGACGGCGATGCGCACCTTGTCACTTCGGGACCAGGAGGCTCTGCAATTGGTCGGGTGGGACGGCTTGAGCGCGAGTGAGGCTGCGCGTGTGGTCGGCTGTTCGCCGTCGGCGATGGCCAACCGTATTAGGCGTGCTCGGCAGCGATTGGAGACCGCGCTGGACGTATCGGGCGAGCGGGGTGTGAACGCGGACCGTAACGCACCGCCTCACGGAGAGGGAGTGGCATATGAGAACTGAGGACGGTCGTGACCTGGTGGCGACAAGCGATCCCTTGACACCCGCCGAACTGGAGGGCCCCGCACGGCAGGAACGCGAAGAGCGTGCGCGGGCGTTGTTGCAGCAGATCCTGACAGAACCGCGGACCCGCGGCGATGCGCGGGAGAGGGCACCGAGTGGGCCCCACGCGAACCGTCGGCGCGTCCTGCTGGCCGGTGCGGGCGCCGTCGCCCTGACCGTCACCACTGCTGTTGCGTTGTCGGCCGTGGAAGGAAACGGCGATGAGGACCACATCGAAACGCCGCGATCACTGGACTATCAGCTGGCGTCAGGAGGGGATGTTCCCGAGCTCGCCGACCTCCCTCCCGCCGAGCCGGTGTTGCTAAAGCTGGCAACTGCCGCCGACCGTCAGAGCAGCGAACGTCCGGTCGCGGGGTCGGTCGCCTACACCAAGACTCGAGATTGGTACCTCAACGCGTCAGTGCGGAACGGGCAGGGCACTCCGGAGCTTTCGGAGGAGACTGTTCAGAGGCTCTGGGCACCGGATGGCACCCGGCGCTCCATCACACATCGACCAGGCGAACGAAGCGAGGATTCCCAGCAGGAGGGAGCACGCCCTCAGTGGCTGGATCCCGAGTTCGATG
Organism: Spirillospora sp. NPDC047279; assembly: GCF_040643285.1. Classification (NCBI taxonomy): domain Bacteria; kingdom Bacillati; phylum Actinomycetota; class Actinomycetes; order Streptosporangiales; family Thermomonosporaceae; genus Spirillospora; species Spirillospora sp. NPDC047279. Next base: position 257,289 of record NZ_JBEYUA010000014.1, on the reverse strand, counting down.
CCGCGCAGCTTGAGCGCCGCCTGCTGGAGCAGCCTCAGCACGGTGAAGAGCCCCTAAGTTATCGGCTGGTCGGCGCGGTCGCCGACGTCCATCTCAACGAAGTCGTCGAGCCGCGGGCAGCTGCTTCTGTGTGGCGGCTCCTGGCCACTCAAGCGCAGGTTCGTTCACTGGGGCAGGTCCAGGATCGAGGCGGGCGAATCGGTCAGGCCGTCACCACTGATTGCAGTTACGCCGGAGGCTGGTCTGAGCGACGCGTCCTGATTATCGATCCCGGCAACGGCCGCCTCCTGGCCTCGGAGAAGTTGTATGTGGTCAAACCGAAGCGCTTGATGGTCCACACCCCGGCAGTCAATGAGTACCACGTCTACCTCGACCGGCGCTGGGTTGCCCACATTGACAGTGTTCCGCGATAAGGAAAGCTGTCGCCGCCATTCATGAAAGGCGGCGACAGCTCAACCTCATGGCATGGGAGAAAATATCAGCAGGGGTTGTTGCTCTCCGCCAGGTAGATGAGACGGTAGTGACGTACGTTCGTGGAGTCGCTTACGCGCGTACCCGCCTGATAACACTTTGATGGCTGACCCTGGTAAGGTGCTATGAATACCCGGTTACTGCGCCGGTTGTAGAACGAGTAGAACCAGGGGACGCCATAGTCGTCCAGGTTCTGCCAGTACCCTTGAGAGCGGAATTGATACCGTGCGCCGCCATAGAACTGAGCGGCCCAAACGCAATACCATCCGCTGGGGCAGTCGTTGAGGCCCCTGACGCAGAAGACATTGATCAAGGTGTTCCTTGCATGGCCGCATCTGGACCATCGCAAGGCGCTGACCGGCTTCACACGCACGGTCATGGTGCGTGCATTCATCAGCGAGCGCCGTGCGGCTCGATGGTCGCGCGAGCTCCTTGTCGAGCACAGTCCGGAGCCTGAGCCTTCGGACACCTGCCAGCACGGCGACGACACTCAACTCCTACTTGAACAGGCGCTGGCCACCCTCGGGCCCCGGCAAAGAGCGGTCGTTGTCCTCCGCCACTGGGAGCTCCTCACCGTAAGTGAAGTCGCTGATACTTTGAGCTGTTCGCCGACAACGGTGCGCAGTCAGACTTCTCGCGCTCTGACCGCCCTGCGTTCGTGGCTTGGGCGTTCTCAAAGATTCCGGGATGCTGGTGACGACGCCTGCTCCGATCGGATTGGGCTGCGTTATGAAGATTAGGTCTGTTCCGAAGTGAGATGAGGGGCGAGTGTCCTGCGCCGACATTCCAACACCGGGGCGTTTGATGGCGCCAAGGGTGATTGTCCGGCGCCGAACCAATAGGAAACAGGCGGTCTTGGCAAGCAGGTCGGGTCGCCGCCTCCGGGGGCAGCCGCGATGAGGCGAGTTGGTCATGCCGTCACACTCGATGTGCACGGATACGAACGAAGTGACATGGTCGACGACGAACTCCGAGAACTCGCGCGGCTGACCCGGATGCGGCAGGTATCGCGTCCGGCCCCCGGCTGGAGCGCCGTGATGTCCACTCTCGGATTCGACGTTCCCGCCGACTAGAAGCAGTTCATCGACAGGTACGGGGGCGGGAGCTCTCAACGACTATCTGCAGATATATGGCCCCGCGGAAAATGTCCAGGCCTTCAGCTTGAAGGTGAAAGGGGCTGTACTGGGACACTTTCCTCAAGGAAATCTGGGAAGACGGCCTCCAGCTCTTCTGAATCGCCGAACCCGAGACCCACCAGATCGCTGGCCGGTGGCCTTCTACAGAGTGGAGGGTGAAGCCTGGGAATTCCATTCACGCTCGGCTGTTGGGTCCTGCTCGCTCTCGCCAGAAACGAACTCTCCACCGAGCCGTTCCCGCCGTCCTGGCCCTCAGACGAGGGTCTCACCCACTGCCCATACCCCTGACGACCGGGTGGCGACGAAGAGTTCGGTCGGCGCGCAGCCGCTTTCTCGTAGGGAGGCTCCCTGCACAGCACGCCACCGCCAGGTTCCGGGCTGATCGCGTGGCGGACCAAGGTGAAACGGTGACCCCTCCGCCAAGACGCACTCCGAGCTCATGCAGGCTCTGGACTCGCTCCCGGAGGAGGCCCCAGACACCACGTCCACGATCGCCGTCGCCAGCGGGCGGATCCAGCGGCGCGACGCATGGCGGGTGCCCCGGAATCTCAAGGTCGAGTCCGCGTTCGGAGCAGTGCACCTGAATCTGTCCCGGGCGGTGTCGAACATCCGGTGGTCGACATCGAGCTGCAACTCGGCACCGGCCGAGCCAAGATCACTGTGCCTCGCGACGCGATCGATGGTCTGCAGACCGTATGCAAGGACACCCTCTACACGCCCCGGCGGAACGCCCGCGCCGGCGGGCCGACGATCCGGATCTCCGGGACCATGGGGTTCGGACGGTTGAAGATCCGCCACGCCCACCGTTGAGGCACTTCCCGTTCGCCGTTCACCACTCCGGCCTGTCGGTTGTGAACGGCGGGGCTCCTAGCACTACGCGGATGAGCTTGCCGCCCTCGGTGAGGCTCTCGACGCTCCAGTCGTCCACGAGCTGGTCCACGATGAAGATCCCGCGCCCGTCCTGCGCCGTGACGTCGGCCGCCTTCATGACGATGGGCTCCGGAGACTCGTCCCACACCTCGACGACCGGCCGTCCACCGGCGCCCAGATAGCAGCGGAGGACGATGAGCTGGTCATCGCGGGACGCCCGGACCGCGTTGGTGATCAGTTCCGAGACCACCAGCCGCACGGTGTAGTCATCGCCGAGACCCCAATGCGACCACGCAAAAGCCGCAATATCCCGCGCTTCCTTGATCGCACTGTTCACCGGCTTCAGTACGACGGTGAATATGAACGGGTCTTCGCCTTTTCCCAGCGAGCATGTGATCGTCATTGACCGGCCTTCGCGTTTTCGGAATCTGCTGACGAGAATGCATCGCCGGAGCTAACTTGTCGCGTGTCGATGACACATCCGACACACCGGAGCGAGGCGCATGGCCCCTGTGAAGTCACTGGACCCGAACAGCTCGCTCAAGCACTGGATAGCTTCCGACCTGCGCTTCTGGCGGGAAAGGGAAGAGCTTTCCCTCTCGCAGATGGGCCAGATCATGGGGTGCAGTAGGCACACCGTGTCGAACGTCGAACACGCGCGCGACGGATGGAACATGAATGAAGATCAGGCCGCGCGGCTGGACACGCACCTCAGGCTCAACGGCCACTTCAGCCGACTCCTTCGATACGCCCGCAGCGCCCACGATCCAGATTGGTTCGCCGAATACACCAAGCACGAGGCCAAGGCCCTGGAGATCCGCCTCTACCGACTTTCCCTCATCCCAGGCCTCTTTCAGACACCGGAGTACGCCCGCGCTCTCATTGCGGGAACCCGAATGGTCGAGGATGTCGAAGCGGTCGTCGAGGAACGCATGAGGCGGCGTGAAGTCCTGGCTCGGAACGATCCCCCGCTCGTCTGGGTGGTTCTCGACGAGAGCGTCCTCTACCGGCTGGTCGGTGGATCGGACGTGATGCGGCAGCAACTCACGCTGCTGCGGGAGGCCAGCGAGATGCGAAGCGTCACAATTCAGATCGTTCCCCAGGACACGGGGTACTACCTTGGACTCGACGGATCTTTCAATGGACTCACCATGAACAAGGGTGATCTCGTCTTTGTCGAGGCCCCTGGCGGCGGCAGGCTTGTACATGGCGATACAGAAGTCCGCTATTTCGGGGTACTTTGGGCCCAGATCGGAGCGAGTGCCCTGCCCCGGAACTCCTCACGAGACGTCATTGAACGAGCACTGGAGCGGATCAAATGATCACCTGGCGCAAGTCCAGCCACAGCGGCGGCGGAAACGCGGGCGGCCAAGACTGTGTCGAGGTCGCGGACCTGAACGAGCTTGTCGGCATGCGCGACAGCAAAGCCCCCGACACCGGGCATTTGTCCCTGCCCACCGAGGCGTTCGCCGACCTCGTGGCGCGTGCGAAGCGGGCGGAGCTGGACCTTTAGAGATCGAAACGTCGACGAGCCCCGGCCATGCGCCGGGGCTCGGCTGTTTCTGGGCCCCTTCTCCCTGGCTGTGACCGTTTACCTATCCGCGGGGGGAGTCGTCCCAGGTGTTTCGGGTGTGGTGTGGAGGATCTCGCGGGCCTGCTCTGCGGCGCGGGTGAGGCTTTCGCCGACGAAGTCGAGGTAGCGGGCGATGTTCTCCAGGCGGGTGGCGGCCGGCGTGTCGCGGCCGAGAACGCCGACACCCTGCCGGGCGAGGTCGACGCCCTGGATGAGGGACCGGGCGCTGGCGACCGTCCACTGGTGCCAGAGTTCGTCGTCGACGACGTAGCGTTCGCGGCGGACGAGGTCCTGACTGTCCAGGAAGGTGATCGCCTTGGAGATGGACGCCGGGCTGACCTGGAGGCGCTGGGCCAGCTCGGACGCGGTGAGGCTGCCGGAGTCGGTGGTGTAGAGGCAGCTCAGCACCCGGGCCATCATCTTGGGCAGGCCTGAGCCATGAGGACGGTGGTGAACGTCTCCTCGTACTCACGTACGGCCTCGGAGTCGCGTCCGTGCGGCTGCGGGACCGACTGCGCCCCGCGTCGCGTGCTCTGCCTGCGCCGGTGGGTGCGGCGCTCGGTGGCGCGGTGGGCCAGGTCGGCGCGGTAGCCGGTGGGGCCGCCGTTCCGCATCACCTCACATGTGATCGTCGAAGTCGGACGATCCAGACGTCTGGCGATCAGCCCGAACGCCGAGGCCGCCAGCAACAACGCGATGCCACTGATCCTGCTGCCGCTCCTGTCCAGCGCCTTCATCCCGGTCGACACGATGCCGGGCTGGTTCCAGCCGATCGCCGAATACCAGCCGTTCAGCCCGCCGTCGAGACCCTCCGGGGCCTGCTGCTCGGCACCGAGATCGGCAACAACGGCTGGCTCATGATCACCTGGTGCGTGGGGCTCTCGGTCCTCGGCTACTTCTGGTCGGCCGCCAAGTACGACCGCGACCCGAAGTAACCGCCATGACAGAGCGGGCCACCTCCCGCAGTCCCTCCCACCCAAGGGCGGCGTACACCGACAGCATGTCGGGGTGCGCCGCCCCGTTCGCGTCCAGGGCGGGATCGGGCGATCACGGCCACCATGAACGGCGGCGCGGGGGCCTTGTCCCGAGGGGGCCGGGACGAAGCCCCAAGGGGGTGTCCGAGCGAGGTGTTGGAATGGGGTTGCTCAGAAGCGAGGTGGCACTTACTTGCCCGCGTGCGGGGGGTCCAGGGGCGGGCGGGGGTGGAGGTCGAACACCGGTGGGGCCTTGGTGCCGCGGAGGTCGTGGCGGATCTCCTCGGCCAGGCGCTTGGTGGCGGCGCGGTTGAGGGCGGCGCCGGCGGCGGCGCCGGTGAGGAAGGGGCCGAGGGTGCTGAGGCTGCGACCCATGGTCTTGAGCAGGCGCTTGCGGAGGGCGACCTTGGCCGCCGAGCCCAGGGCGCTGGTGAACGAGCCGGTCTCGAGCGGGTTGACGCCGCGGCGCTTGGCCCAGGCCGTCATGAACGCGGCGGCGCGGGCGGTGCCGGAGCCCTCGACCCGGACGCCGTAGACCTCGTGCAACTCGGCGATCATCTTGACCTCGATCGCGGCGATCACGACGGCCTCGGCGGCGAGCTGGGCGGGGGCGGTCAGCAGCAGCGGGGGCGCGGCGAACTGGACCGCTGCGAGCGCCCCGCCGGCGGCGCCGACGGCGGTCGTGCCGTTGGAGGCGACCCGGACCAGGTTCTCGGCGAGGGCTTCCCCTTCGAGGTCGTGGTGGTGGGCGCGCAGGGTCTCCAGGTCGCGGATCGGGATGTGCGGGCCGGCGGCTATCAGGATGTCGGCCATCAACCGGCCGCGCGCGTAGCCCGCGGCGCCTGCCTTGCGCGTGCTCTGTGCGAGCAGGCGGGCGAGTCGCCCGAGCAGGCGGCCGCGGGTCTCGCGGTCCATGTCGTCGTCACCGGAGAGCCGGCCGATCAGCTGGCCGATCTCCTCGCTCTCCGGGACGGCGACCTCGTTTTCGCGTTGTTCCCCTGCCACAGGCGCGCCTCCTTTCAGGCGGCGCACTCGCGGCAGATCGGCTGGCCGTTCTTTTCGCCGGCCAGCTGGCTGCGGTGGTGAACCAGGAAGCACCGCGTGCACGTGAACTCGTCGGCCTGCCGAGGGACCACCCGGAAGGTGAGCTCCTCGTTGGACAGGTCGGCGCCCGGGAGCTCGGCGACCTCGCCGGCGTCCAGGTCCTCGTCGATGATGCTCGCGGCCTTGTCAGCCCGCCGAGCCTGCAGCTCCTGGAGGCTGTCCTCGTTGAGGTCGTCGTCTGTCTTTCGTGGGCTGTCGTAGTCGGTCGCCATCTTCTATCTCCATCCCCCTCAGTCCTTTATGCGCCCCGTCGCGCGGATCTAACGCTCGGGAGGCCGTTCTTGTGCCCGATCCGGGCGGGAAATTCTGTCACGGGCAGTGGCCTGCGACACACAAGGCGCGACTGATCCCACCGGCGACACCGATCACCCCAGATCACTCCCCCGATATGTGTCATACATCACATTCCCGGTCGGGTATCCCAGACTGAATCAGGGTCGAGACGCCCCACCGGGGCATCCCGCGGCGGCGGGATCATATCGGTCCCGGAGGCGTTGTGCGCGCCGACCGGCCCACCGCGCCGAGGAGGGCCGGAATCAGCCGTGGAATGAAGAGGAGAAGGCAGGCGAACCAGACGCTCCGGTGAAACGTCTGAACTAACGCGATATCGTGCCCGCCTGAGGTTGGGGCGGGTCCCCTATCCGGGGCGCTCCCGCATCATCACGGTCCGGGGTCGTCCGACGACGGGGGCCGGCGTCCGACACGCGGCACATTTTACTCATGGGTCACTGGAGGATCAGATGCCGGATGCCGCTCCCCTGGAGCCAGGCGATCCCCGCGCACTGGGGCAGTACGAGGTCGTCGGGCGGCTCGGCGCTGGCGGGCAGGGCGCGGTCTTTCTCGGCAAGACGGCGGGCGGCGAGTACGTCGCCGTCAAGCTGCTGCACGCCCAGATGGCCGCCGACCCCGCCGCGCGCGCCCGTTTCACCCGCGAGGTGGCCGCCGCGCAGAAGGTCGAGCCCTTCTGTACGGCGCGGGTCATCGAGGCCGACGTCCACGGCGACCAGCCGTACGTGGTCAGCGAGTTCATCGACGGTCCCTCGCTGCACGACGTGGTCGCCCACAACGGCCCGCGCTCCGCCGAGGAGCTGGAACGGCTGGCGATCGGCACCGTGACGGCCCTCGCGGCCATCCACGAGGCCGGGATCGTGCACCGCGACTTCAAGCCCAACAACGTCATGCTGGCGTCCGACGGGCCGCGCGTGGTCGACTTCGGCATCGCCCGCACGGTCAACTCGCAGGAGAGCGCGGTCACCGCCACCGGCATGGTGGTCGGCACCCCCGGCTACCTGGCACCCGAGCAGCTCACCGGGGCCCCGCTGACGCCGGCGGTCGACATCTTCGCCTGGGGCGCGACGATGGTGTTCGCCGCCACCGGCCAGTCGCCCTTCGAGGCCGACACGCTCCCGGTGATCATCAACAAGATCCTCAACGAGGATCCCGACCTGTCGGCGCTGCCCGCCGGGCCGCTGCGCGACCTGGTCGGACGCTGCCTGTCCAAGGACGCCGGGCTCCGGCCGCCCGCGGCCACACTGCTCCTCAACCTGCTGGGCCACGTGGGCGCCGCGCCGTCCAACCCGGGCGCGGGCCAGGAGGACCTGCTCAACCAGGGCACCCGGATCGCCGCCCAGATGCAGGCGCCGCCGCCGGTCCCGCAGCAGCAGCACGCGCCGCCGCCCCAGCAGATCACCCCGCCGCCGATGCCGCTGCACCAGGGCGGGGGCCCGCACACGCCGCCGCCGCAGCCGATCACACCGCCGCCCATGCCGATGTACCAGGGCGGGGGCATGCCGCCGGGGCCGCAACACCAGCAGCCGATGCACATGCGGCAGGGCCCTGGCGTCCCGCCCGGCCCGCCGATGTACGGGCCGCCGCGGCAGAGCGGCTCGTCCAGCGCTCCGGTGATCATCGGTGTCGGCTGCGGCGCCCTGCTGATCGTCGCGATCCTGGTCGTGGTGCTGCTGGCCGCCATCGGCGGGGACGACGACCCGCCGCGCTACACCGCGCCGACGTACACCCCGCCGACGCTGAGCATCCCGACGGCGCGGGTCACGCCGCCGAGCGACGGCGAGCTCATGGGCACCTGGGAGGGCCCGGCGAGCCAGCCCGCCCAGAGCGACCCCGACCACCGCAGCTTCACCGCCCGGTTCACGATCTTCCGGAGCACGGGCATCGCGCGGTACACCTACAAGGACATCTCCGACAACTGTTCGACCTCCCTGTCCTATGTCGGCGGCGACAGCAGCAAGGCGACGTACCGCGAGAGGGTCATCGGCAGCAGGGCCAACTGCGCGGACGGCTACGTCACGTTCTTCCTGAGCTCGGGTTCGTCGATGCGCTGGGAGTGGCGCGAATACCAGACCACCTCGGCCGCCCAGGCCTTCGGCACGGCCACCAAGCGCTGATCCCCGGGGAGGGCACCCGTCCATGCAAGTGCTCCCGCTGAGGCCGGGTGACCCCGACCGGCTGAGCGGCTACCGCCTGTCCGGCCTGCTCGGTGAGGGCGGGCAGGGGTCGGTGTTCCTGGGCGAGGACGACGACGGCGTGAGGGTGGCCGTCAAGCTGCTGCACGCGCGCTTCAGCGGCCACCCCAAGGCCCGGCAGCGGTTCGCCGCCGAGCTCGAGGTGGCGCGCCGGGTGGCGGTGTTCTGCACGGCGCGCATCCTGGACGCCGACGTCGAGGGCGACCGGCCCTACATCGTCAGCGAGTTCATCGACGGCCCGCCGCTCGCCGACGTCCTGACGTCGGACGGGCCGCGGACCGGGGCCGACCTCGACCGGATCGCGATCGGGACGATCACCGCGCTGGCCGCGATCCACCAGGCCGGGGTGGTGCACCGGGACTTCAAGCCGGCCAACGTGCTGGTGCCGCCGGACGGCCCGCGAGTGATCGACTTCGGTATCGCGCGGGCCCTCGACGCCACCGGCACGTTGTCGAGCACCGCGGTCGGCACGCCCGCCTACATGGCGCCCGAGCAGATCTCCGGCGCCCGGGTGGGGCCCGAGGCCGACGTCTTCGCGTGGGGCACCACGATGGTCTTCGCGGCCACCGGGCGGCCCGCGTTCGGCCAGGACTCGATCCCGGCGGTCATGCACCGCATCCTCAACCTGCCGCCCGACCTCGGAGCGCTGGCCGACCCGCTGCGCGACGTCGTCCTGCAGTGCCTGAGCAAGGACCCGGCGGTACGGCCGTCCTCCCAGCAGGTGCTGGTCCAGCTGCTCACCCTGGCGGGCAGCCTGCCGCAGGCGGGCGGCTCGGGCCCGCAGGACCAGCCGGCCACGATGCTCACCCAGGGCGCCGCCGCGGCCGCCGCCGTGGACGCCGGGCCGCTGCTGCCGCCGCCGTCGGGGACCCCCGCCGGGGCCTCAGGGCCTTCTGGGGCCTCCGGGCCGGGTGTGCTGGCCCCTCCGGCGCTTCCGCCCGGATTCGAGCGGCACGAGTCCTACCAGCCGCCCCCGCCACAGCAGCACCAGCAGCAGCTCCCGCACCAGCATCAGCGGTTCCCCCATCAGCAGCCGCCGAACGGACCGTACGGCGCGCCCGGCCCGTATGGGACGCCGCCGCCCGGCGCACCGCCGCCCGGCAACGGCGGCGTCGCGGCCCCCTGGCAGCAGGCCGGCACCTCGCCCGGCGTCCAGATCACCTCGCCGCCCGGAGGCCCCGGCGCCCCCGGCGGGCCGCGCAGGCGGCCGAGCCTCGGCGTGCTGGCGGGCGCGGGCAGCGCGGCGCTCGTCGCGCTCGTGGTGACCGGCTCGGTGATCGCGGTGAACGTGCTCGGCGACGAGGAGAAGGACCGCCCGACGACGACCAGGAAGGGCGGCACGTTCAGCACGGTGCTGAACAAGTTCTACACCGGTGAGGATCTCAACCCCACGCAGGCGGGATTCGGCACCGGCAGCCGCTTCGTCACCAAGCAGCTGTTCACGGGGCTCACCGAGGTCACGCCGGCCGGCGCGGTGACCAATCGCGTCGCCACCCGGGTGGCGCCGATCGACTCCGCCTGCACGTCCTGGCAGATCGACGTCAGGAGCGGGACGCGGTTCAGCAACGGCGAGGCGGTGACCGCCGAGTCGTTCGTGCGGGGCTGGATCCGCGCCGCCCAGGGCAAGGCCGGCGCGGCGGGCACGCTGATGAGCAATATCAAGGGCTACGGCGAGGTGAGCGGGGGGCGGTCCTCGGTGTTCACCGGCGCCCGGGCCGCCGGGCAGAGCCGCATCGACGTCACGCTCGACAAGCCCGACTGCGAGTTCGACCGGCGGCTGTCCGATCCGGCCTTCTTCCCGGTGCCGTCGACCGCCGGCAAGTCCGACCACTCCACCTACAACGGCAACCCGGTCGGCAACGGCCCGTTCAAGATCGAGTCCTACACCCGCGACCAGCGGCTCACCCTGGTGCGCAACGAGTCGTGGGGCTTCGGGCAGACCAACCTCGACCGGGTCGACGTCCGGTTCACCGACGACGCGCAGACCGTGGGCCGCGCCGGGTTCGGCTCCGGGGAGTACCACTGGACCGAGGTCTCCACCCAGCAGCTGCCGGCCGCGCGGGCGAGCGCCGGATCACAGGGCACGGTGCTCGTCCGGCCCTCGATGAGCATGAACTACCTCGTGCCGATCACCACGACCGGCCCGATGAAGTCCAAGGAGGCCCGGCTCGCGGTCTCCTACGCCCTCGACCGCAAGGAGATCACCAGCACCCTCTTCGGCGGGGCCTACACCCCGGCGGCCGGCCTGGTCTCCCCCGCGGTGCCGGGCTTCGGCCACGCCGGCGTCTGCCCCTCGTGCGCGGCGCCGGACGCGACCAGGGCGAAGCAGCTGGCCGAGGACGGCGGACTCAAGCCCGGCAGCAAGCTGACGTTGTACGTGCGCGACCTGACCACCTACCGCCAGTGGTCGGAGATCGTCCAGCGGCGGCTCCAGCAGACCCTCGGCGTGGTCGTGGAGATCAAGACGGTCCCGCTGGACGACGCCGGCATGCGGAAGGTCATCCTCGCCAAGGACGCGCCGGGCGGCCTGCTGACCTACGGGTGGGCGCCGGACTACCCGTCCGCCTACAGCGCCCTGCACCCGATCCTGGGCGGCGACCAGGTCGCCACCGGCGACAACGGCCTGGTCAACTTCTCCGGCTGGCGGAACGAGGAGTTCGACCAGGCGCTCGGCAACGCGATCAAGACTCCGCAGGGGTCGTCCCGGCTCAGCGGGTTCCAGCAGGCGGAGAAGCTGGCGCTGGACGACATGGCCCTGATCCCGCTGTGGAGCTACGGGCGCCCGGTGCTGGCCAGCACCAAGTTCGCCGGGCTGGGACCCGACCACGACGGCGATCCCCAGCTCGCCACCGCCTCGCTCAAGTAGCCCGGCCTGGCCCCGGTCTCAGCCGAGGGGCAGGCGGACGGTGACGATGAGGCCGCCGCCGGACCGGGGCGTCGCGTAGACCGTGCCCCGGTGCGCCAGCACCACCGAGCGCACGATGGACAGCCCCAGCCCGGCCCCCTTGGCGGACTCGACCCGGTCGGAGTTGAGGCGGCGGAACGGCTCGAACAGCCGGTCGACCTCGTAGTGCGGGATGAGCGGCCCGGTGTTCTCCACCTGGACGGTCGCGAAGCCGTCCAGGACGCCGGTGCGCACCCAGACGTCGCCGCCGTCCTCGTTGTGCTTGATCGCGTTGTCGACCAGGTTGGAGACCAGGTGCTCCAGGAGCACCGGGTCTCCGAGGGCGTTGCCCGGGGTCAGCTCTCGGTGCACGGCGACCTCGTTGTCGTGGTCGCGGCGGGCGCTGACGTCGAGCACGGCCTCGGCGACCTCGCCCAGGTCGACGGCGGTACGGGTGGTCAGCTCGCGCTCGCTGCGGGCCAGCAGCAGCAGGCCCTCGATCAGCCGTTCGTGCCGGGCGTTGGTGGCCAGCAGGGTCTTGCCGACGGCCTTGAGGTCGCCGGACACGTCCGGATCGCCCAGCGCCACCTCCAGCAGCGTCCGGTTGATCGCCAGCGGGGTGCGCAGCTCGTGCGAGGCGTTGGCGACGAAGCGCCGCTGGGAGTCGAAGGCCTCGCCGAGCCGTTCGAGCATCGCGTCGAACGTGTCGGCCAGCTCCTTGATCTCGTCGTCCGGGCCCTCCAGCGCGATGCGTTCGTGCAGCGTGCTCTCCGACAGCCGGCGCGCGGTCGCGGTCACCCGCTGCAACGGGCTCAGCGCCCGGTCGGCGACGAAGTAGCCCAGCACCAGCGCGATGACGCCGACCCCGGCCAGCGCGACCAGCGAACGGCCGACCAGCTGCCGCATCGTCTCCGAGACGTACTCGTGCTTGAGCTTCTCGAGCACCTCGGGGCTCAGGAACGGGTCGTAGATGGTGATGCCGCCGAGGATGTTGGCCACCAGGACGTACATCACGAACAGCAGCAGGCCGCCCGCCATGAAGAACAGCAGCCCGTACAGGACGGTGAGCCGGAGCCGCACGCTCACCTGGCCGGGCAGCGCCTTGAGGTCCGCGGCCAGCGAGAGCCCGTCGCGCCGGCCGCCCTTGCGGCCGCCGCCGTTCTTCGGCTGGTCGATCATCTGCCGGCCGGGCGCCCGGAACAGCCGCCGGCCCGCCGTCGAGGTCGGCCGCGCGGTCTGCGTGGTCTGTGCGGACGCGTGCGTGTCGGCGTCGGAGATCACGTCCTGCGGCCCGGTGTCCTGGGCGCGGGCGGCATCGCGGGCGCCGTCTCCGGCGCGGTCGCGGTCCTGGTCGGGCGTGTGTGCGGAGCTCACAGCCGGTACCCCACTCCGGGCACGGTCTCGATGACCGGCGGATCACCGAGCTTCTTGCGCAGGGTCATCATCGTGACGCGGACGACGTTGGTGAACGGGTCGATGTGCTCGTCCCAGGCCTTCTCCAGCAGCTGCTCGGAGCTGACCACGGCGCCCTCCGCCGCCAGCAGCACCTCCAGGACCGCGAACTCCTTGCGGGTCAGGTCGACCGGACGCCCGTCGCGCAGCACCTCGCGGCGGGACGGGTCGAGGGCGATCCCGGCGCGCTCCAGCACCGGCGGCAGCGGCGCCGAGGCGCGGCGGCCCAGCGCGCGCACCCGCGCGATCAGCTCGGCGAACGCGAACGGCTTGGCGAGGTAGTCGTCGGCGCCGATGGACAGTCCCTCGACCTTGTCGTCCAGCTCCCCCGCGGCCGTGAGCATGATGATCCGCGCGGGGTAACGCTGGGAGACGAGCTGCCTGCACACGTCGTCCCCGTGGATCCTGGGCAGGTCGCGATCGAGGACGATCACGTCGTAGTCGTTGATCCCGGCGCGCTCCAGGGCGCCCGCCCCGTCGTACGCGACGTCCACGGCCAGCGCCTCCCGGCGCAGCCCGGTGGCGATCGCGTCGGCGAGCACCCGCTCGTCCTCGACGACTAGAACACGCACTCGCAGTCCCCCTCGGTCGTGATGCGCACGCGCCGTACGGCACCATCGTCAGGTATGTCACGGGGCTCGTAAGACGCCCGTAAGCCTCCCTTCAGCATGCCGCCACACCCCCTCTGGATGATGTTGCGGGGGCGTTCGGGAAGCTTCGCGAAATCCCCCTTGGCGATAGGTTTACTTTCAGCGCGGCCATGGGTAGGGACCGCCTGATCCGGAAGGAGGCCCATGGGCGAGCTGTCACGAATGATCAGGCAGCGACTCGATGACGCGTACGAGTCGCTCCGGAGCGCCCACGCCGACGGCGACACCTACCTGGCGGACATCCGTCAGGAGGAGATCAAAGAACTGCGCCGGATCGCAGCGAACCATGACATCGGCGTCGAACCACCCCGCTGCGACTGAGGACGCCTCTGAAGAACATTCGAGGAGACCGGGCCCCGCGGGCCCGGTCTCCTCGTCTTTCGCGTTCCCAGAGCCGCTCAGGCCCCTTTCCTGGCCCCTTTCCGGGCTTGGACCGCTCCCCGGCCCGCCGGGTCAGTCCCGGGCGGGGTCCAAGGGCGCCAGGAGGTCGTGGAGGGCCTCGAACGTGCCGGGGCCGGCCGCGATGGTGATCTCCGGCCCGGCGGGGGCGCCGTGCAGGCCTCCGACCAGCCCGCCCGCCTCCTCGACGATCAAGGACCCGGCGGCGACGTCCCACGCCTGGACGCCCCGCTCGTAGTAGGCGTCCACCCTGCCCGCGGCGAGCGAGCACATGTCGACGCAGCACGAGCCGCCGCGCCTGATGTCGCGGACCCTGGGCAGGACGCCGGTCAGCACCTCGGCCTGGCGGGCCCGGCGCTCGGCCGCGTACCCGAACCCGGTCGCCACGAGGGCCTGGCCGAGCGGCACCGCCGCGTTCACCTGGAGATCGCGGGCGCCGGTCGCCGACCGCAGCAGCGCGCCGCCGCCGCGCAGCGCCGTGCAGGTCTCGCCGCGCCGCGGCATCTCGACCACGCCCGCCACGGCGACGCCGTCGACCTCGGCGGCGATGCTCACCGCCCAGTCGGGCAGGTCGTACAGGTAGTTGACGGTGCCGTCGATCGGGTCGATCACCCAGCGGACGCCACTGACGCCGGCGGAGGTGCCGCCCTCCTCCCCGAGGAAGGCGTCGTCGGGCCGGGCGGCGCGGATGCGCTCGACGATCAGGCGTTCCGCCGCCCGGTCCATCTGGGTGACCACGTCGGTCGGGCTCGACTTGGTCTGGACGACGTCCGGGCCGTCCACCGGCCGCTTGTCGACCAGCATCCGGCCCGCCTCGCGGGCGGTCTCGACGGCCAGCTCCAGCAAGTCCTCGGACCCGCTCACGGTCGTTCCCCCTCGGTCGGCGGCTCGGTCGGCGGCTCGGACAGCGGCTCGGACAGCGACTCGGACAGCGACTCGGTCAGCAGCTCGCGGGCGAGCGCGGCGAATCGTGGATCGGTCCCGGGAGTGGCGACGCGGACGAACCGCATGCCCAGCTCCTCGGCCTTGCCCGCCGCCTCGACGTCGAGGTCGTACTTGACCTCCATGTGGTCGGACACGAAGCCGATCGGGACCGTCACCACCGAGCGCACGCCCTCGCCGTGCAGTTTCTCCAGGTGGTCGCTGACGTCGGGCTCCAGCCACGGCTGGCTCGGCGGCCCGCTGCGGCTCTGGTAGACCAGCGCCCACGGGACGCCCGGCGCCGCCTCGTCGGCCACGGTTTCGGCGACCTCCTCCAGCTCGGCGACGTACAGCTCGCGGCCGGGCTGCTCCAGCGGGACGCTGTGCGCGGTGAACACCAGGCGCGTGCCGTCCGGCGCCTGCGCCAGCGCGGCGCGGGTGCCGTCGACGAACGGGGCGACGAACCCGGGGCGGCGGCAGTAGACGGGGAGCTTGACGATCTCCGGCGCGCCGGGCACCTCGGCGCGGGCGCGGACGATGTCCTCCACGTACTGCTCGCTGGTGGAGTAGCCGTTGTAGGCGGACGTGACGAAGGCCGCCGCCCGGCGCACGCCGTCGGCCCTCATCCGGCGGACGGTGTCGGCGAGGTAGGGCTCCCAGTTGCGGTTGCCCCAGTAGACGGGCAGGCCGATCGAGTGCGCCGCGAGGTCGGCCTCGATGGCGGCCTTGAGCTCGCGGCACTGCTGGTTGATCGGGCTGACCCCGCCGAACAGGAAGTAGTGCTCGCCCACCTCCTCGAGACGCTCGCGCGGGATGCCGCGGCCCCGCGTCACGTTCTCCAGGAAGGGGATCACATCCTCGGGCTTTTCGGGCCCGCCGAAGGACAGCAAGATCAGCGCGTCGTACGGCGTTGTCATGCCTCCATCCAACCAGCCGTCCCGCCGTGCCCGGCGTCACCCCCGGCGCGCGTCACACGTGGCGTCCGACGTGCGCCTTTCGCCTGTTGCGGGGGTGCCGGGAGTGTCGTGACACGACCGGATCAGCGGTAGCGGGCCGCATATGCCCGGGCCAGCCCCAGCACCTTCTGGACGTACCAATCGGCGTGGTTGTAATGCCAGACCGCGCGGTAGAGCTGCTTGCCGCCCCGGCCCGCGCCGTTCGCGCACAGGTACTTGGCGGCGGCCGGCACGGCGTCGTAGGGGTTCATGATGTCGGCCTTGCCGTCGCGGTCGCCGTCCACCCCGTAGGCCTTCCACGTGGCGGGCATGAACTGCATCGGGCCGAGCGCGCCCGCGCTGGACCGGCCCGCGTTGCGGCCGTGGTCGCTCTCGACCTGGCCGATCGCGGCGAGGACCGTCCAGGAGAGGCCGGGGCAGCTGGTGGCGGCCTGCCGGTAGAGGTCCATGTAGCTGCCGGGACGGCCGCCGTCGCCCTGCGTCTTGTACTTGGCGTCGTTGAGGTCGACCACGTTGGCGCCCGTGCCGAGGACCCTGCTCACCGCCCGGACGACCTGGGCGGGGTCGGCGCCGGGCGCGTTCACCATCACCGCGACGTTGGGGACCAGCCCCAGCTGGGTGCCGGTCTTGCGGCTGACCAGCATGTCGATGCCCGGCAGGCCGAGTGACCCGGCGCCGCCCATGGTCACGCTGGGCATCGTCCGGGCGACAATCGGGTACTGGAAGCCCCTGCTCAGCCTCAGCTGCTCGGCCGCGGCCGTCGAGACCACGAACTGGTCGGCGGCGAGCGCCGCCCACAGCTCGGTCTTCTTGGCCGTGCCCGGCGGCGTCCAGGAACGGAAGGACGACGGGTCGACGGCGAAGGTGTTGACGGCGCGGCCCTGGAGCTGGACGGCCCCGCCGGCGACCGCGACCACGTCGCGCACCTTGCCCAGCTTGGCGATCCTGGCGATCTGGGCGGGCGCGATCGAACCGCCCCCGCCGCTCACGGCCAGCACGTCCGGCGGCACCACCCGGCGCAGCGGCGCGACCTGGCCGGGGTCGGTCACGTTCGTCACCGGCCCGGTGGGCGGGACGGTCGGCGGCGGCTCGGACGTCGATCCCGCGCCGGGCCTGCCGGAGCCGCCGCCCGAGCCGGCCACGGCGTGGACGCCGCCCGCGACGCCCGCGGCGAGCAGCACGGCGACGCCGGCGACGAGAAGGGGCCGGCGGGACCGCTTCCCGGACCCGCCGGGCTTCGCGGCCTTCCCGGGCGGGACGGGAGGCGGCGGGACGGCGGCGTCGTCGCGCGATTCGGCGTGCGGCTCGGCGTGCGGCTCGGCGTGCGGCTCGGCGCGCGCTTCGTCGTGCGGTCCGCCGGGAGCCTCGGCGTCATCGTGCGACTCGGCGGAAGGCGGCTTCGCGGCGGCCATCTCCGCGATCGAGGGGGCCTTCCGAGAGGTGCTGTCGCGCGGTGAGGGAGGAGCCACAACCAATCCCAACGAGAGTCGCTACGGGTGGGTTACTTGTCTTTGCAGTTGTTTCGCCCAGGTAACGTGATCTTGGGTCTGCAGGTCAACGACGAGACCGGGGCCGCGTCTCCGGGGGTGAGGAGACGAGAGTTGCCCAATCCGTACCGGGAACTGCTGGCCGTTCCCGGGGCCCGGACCTTCGTCGCCGCGGGCTTCGTCGGACGCATGTCGATGGCCATGGTGGGCATCGGCATCGTCCTTCTGGTGTCCGCGGTCACCGGATCGTACGGTATCGCCGGTGCGGTGTCGGCGGCCCTCTCCCTCGCCTACGCCGCCGGCGCCCCTCTCAGCGCCCGGTTCGCCGACCGTTACGGCCAGCGCCGGGTGCTCGTCCCGCTTGCGCTGGCGAACGCCTCGAGCTTCGCCCTGCTGATCGCCTTCAGCCTGCTGCGGCTGCCCGTCTGGACGCTGTTCCCGGTGGCGGTGCTGGCCGGGCTGACGCAGCCGTCGCTGGGCGCGTGGGTGCGGGCGCGCTGGAAGCACGCGCTGCGGGCGACCCCGGCGCGCCTGCACACGGCGTTCTCGTTCGAGTCGGTGGTGGACGAGATGATCTTCGTCTGCGGCCCGATGATCGTCACGGCGCTGGCGACCGGGGTGCATCCGGCGGCGGGCGTCGGCGCGGCCGCCGCGTTCACCCTGGCCGGCTGCCTGGCCCTGGCGGCGCAGCGCGGCAGCGAGCCGCCGCTCAGCCCGCCGCCGCCGGAGGGCGGCTCGGGCAGCGTGCTGCGCAACCCGGCGGTGATGGTCATGGCGCCGGTCTTCCTGATGCTCGGCGCGGTCTTCGGGGCGATCGACGTGAGCGCGATCGCGTTCGCCGAGGAGAAGGGCCACAAGGCGCTCGCCGGGGTGCTGCTGGCCTGCTACGCCCTGGGCAGCGCGTCGGCGGCGCTCTGGTACGGGGCGCGGCACTGGCGCAGCCCGCTGCACCGGCGGTTCCGGATCGGGCTGCTGCTGCTCGCCGCCGCGCTGGCGCCGCCGCTGCTGATCTCGAACCTCTACCTGATGATGTTCGTCGTCTTCTTCTCCGGCCTGGCGATCTCCCCGACGATCATCCCGGGGTACGGGATCGTCGAGCGGGCCGTGCCGCCGCACCAGCTCACCGAGGGCCTGGCGCTGGTGTCGACCACGGTCGGGCTCGGGGTCGCGCTGGGCGCGTCCACCGCCGGCCGGGTGGTCGACGTGCACGGGGCGCACGCCGCGTTCCTGCTGCCGCTGGGCGCCGCGCTGATCGCGGCGGCGATCGGCCTGGCCGGGACACGGAGTATCAGTAAACATGAACTTTCTTCACGTACGTTGTCCGGGTAGAGTCGCCGCATGTCCCCCGCGAGTACGCAAAAGTGGCAGAACTGGGCAGGGAACCAGCAGGTCACGCCCCGGCGCGTCGTGACGCCGCGCACCACCGACGAGGTGACCGGAGCGGTGCGCAACGCCGCCGCGGACGGCCTCACCGTCCGCATGAGCGGGACCGGGCACTCCTTCACCGGCGCCGCCCTCGCGCAGGACGTCCTGCTGCGGCCGGCCGGGCTGACCGCGGTGCGGTCGGTCGACACCGCGAGCGGGCTGGTCACCGTGGAGGCGGGCCTCCCCCTCCACCGGCTCAACCGGATCCTGGACGAGCACGGGCTGGCGCTCGCCAACATGGGGGACATCCAGGAGCAGACCGTCGCGGGGGCGCTCCAGACCGCCACGCACGGCACCGGCCGTGACGCGGCCGGCCTCGCCTCGCAGGTCACCGAGCTCGAGATGGTCATGGCCGACGGCAGCGTGATCACCTGCTCGCGCGACGAACGGCCCGAGCTGTTCGACGCGGCGCGGGCCGGCGTGGGCGCGCTCGGGGTGGTCACCGCCATCACCTGGCGCACCGTCCCGAAGTTCCTGCTGGAGGCCCGCGAGGAGCCGATGAAGTGGGACGAGGTGTTGTCGCGGATCGACGAGTTCGACGCGGCCAACGAGCACTTCGAGTTCTACTGGTTCCCGCACACCGAGGGCTGCCTCACCAAGCGCAACAACCGCGTCGAGGGCCCCGCCCGGCCGCTGCCGGCGTTCAAGGGCTGGCTGGACGACCGGTTCCTGTCCAACACGGTCTTCGGCCTGATGCAGCGCGTCACCCACCGCGTCCCGGCGACCGCGCCGTTCCTCAACGGCGTCTCCGCCAAGGCCCTGGGCGCCCGCACGTTCAGCGACACCTCCCACAAGGTGTTCACCAGCCCGCGCACGGTGCGCTTCAAGGAGCAGGAGTACGCGATCCCGCGCGAGCGGCTCGTGCCGACGTTGCGCGACCTGCGCGCGCTCTTCGATAAGCGCGACTGGCGGATCAGCTTCCCGATCGAGGTGCGCCTGCTGCCGGCCGAGGACGCGTGGTTGTCCATGGCCCACGACCGGCCGTCGGCGTTCATCGCGATCCACGTCTACAACCGCGACCCGCACGAGGAGTACTTCCAGGGGGTCGAGGAGCTCATGACGGCGGTCGGCGGGCGGCCGCACTGGGGCAAGATGCACACCCGCGACGCCGCCTATCTCGAGACCGTCTACCCGCGGTTCGGCGACTTCCTGGCTGTGCGCGACCAGGTCGACCCCGACCGGCGTTTCCTCAACGCCTACACCCGGCAGGTCTTCGGCGCCTGACCGGGCGGGCCTCCCTCCGGAAGGTCCTTCCTCGGGAAGGTCTTCCTCCGGCGGGTCAGCCGCCGTCCTGGGGCACGGTGTTCCTGTCGGCGGGCGGGGGCGTGTCCGCGCCGCCGTCGTCCGGGGTCGAGGCGGACGGGGTGGGCGCGGGGGTCTGCTCGGACGGCGCGGGCTCCGGAGCGGACGGGCTCGTCTCCGGAGCCGTCGGCTGACCGCTGCCGCCGGTCGGCGTCGGAGTGGGCTCACCCGAGGGGCCGTCGGACGGACCCGTGCTGGGACCGTCGCTCGGCGTCCGCTCGGAGGGCCGGTCGTCCGGCTTCTCGTCACCGCCGCCACCGCCGGTGAACGCGTTGGACACCTTGCCGCCGCTGTTGCCGAACGCCGCGCCGGTGCGCCACTCGAAGATCGTGATGCCACCGATCACCAGCGCGAAGACCGCCACCGAGGAGACGGCGAGCACGGCCCAGCGCCGCTTGACCCATTCCTTGGTGTTGCGGAGCGCGGCGCGCGAGGCGGCCTCCTTGACCGCCTCCTCGCCCGCCTCCGCCGCGAGCGCGTCCGCCACGGCCTCCGTCGGCGGCCCGTCCACGCGGGTGACGTCGGCCGCCCGCGCGATGTCGGCCCGGGTGGCGTCGTCGGCCCGCGTGACGTTCGGGTCGCCGCCGAGCGCCCGCAACCCGTCCACGCGGGTGGCGTTGGGGTCGTCCATGAAACGTGTCGCGTCGACGTCACCCGGCCAGGCCACGGTCCGCGTCGGGTCGCTGCTCGTCGCCCGGGACGCCGCTCCGCGCGCGGCCTGCTGCTCCTGGAGATGCGTCATCTCCCGCAGCTGTTCCTTGCCCTGGTCCAGATAGTGCTTCCCGACCGCGGCGCCCGCGGTCGAGGCCACGCTCATGAACGCCGCACCCAGGATCGTGCCGTACACGCCCAGGTACGACGCTCCCCAGGCGGCGGCGAGCGTCGCCACCCCGCTGGCCACCAAGCCCGTCGTGCTGAGATCCGGCAACTTGTGCCGCATCAAACAAACCCCCGTTCCGGTCCTTCCGCATTTTGCCCCGCAGAGGAAACTAGCCGGACCATGCGGGTGTTCCAGACTTCCGGCGTGATGTCCGCTACCCAAAACGGTGGAGCTCGCACGTCCCTTCAGGCACAGTGTGGAAAAGGATCCACAAGAATGTGGCAGGGCGTCCCCAGCGGTCCTCCGGCAGGGGCAAGCTAGGTCAGGTGCCCTCTTCACCCTCGTGAGGAGGGCTTCGAGAGCGGCGATGTTCGGACATGCCGGGTACGGTGCTGGCAGCAAGGCGTGTCCGGAGGAGAGACTCGGGAGTCCGGGGGAAGGGCACGCATGCGCCCTCGGTGGGCACCGAACGACCGACCGTCACGAGCACGAGTGAGGCGGGCTCGCGACCGGACGTGTCGTCCGGCATCCATCGGTGCCGTCTGGAAGGGCAGGAAGGACACGCATGCAGGAGCTGCGCCTCGTCGCGGTCAGCGAGGACGGTACGTACCTCGTCCTGGCGACCGCGGGCCGAGGCACCCGGTTCACCCTGCCCGTCGACGACCGGCTGCGCGCAGCCGTACGTGGGCACTTCTCCCGCCTCGGCCAGTTCGAGATCGAAGTGGAGAACCCCTTGCGTCCCAAGGAGATCCAGGCCCGGATCCGGTCCGGCGAGACGGCGGAAGAGATCGCCGAGTCCGCCGGTATCCCCGTCGAGCGTGTGCGCTGGTTCGAGGGCCCGGTCCTGCAGGAACGCGAGTACATGGCCCAGCAGGCCCAGCGGGTGACCGTCCGCCGCCCCGGCGAGTCCACGCCCGGCCCGCCGCTCGGTGAGACCGTCGAGGAACGCCTCGGCCGCGGCGGCGTCGACCTCGAAGAGGTCGAGTGGGACTCCTGGAAGTGCGAGGACAGCACCTGGCGCGTCCGCCTCTCCTTCTTCGACAACGGCCGCCCGCACGCGGCCGAGTGGGTCTTCGACCCGCGCCGCCGGCACGTCTCCCCGCTGGACGAGGTGGCCGCCCGCCTCACCGCCGTCGAGTGGGACGACTCCCTCAGCGACACCGTCACCCCGCTGGTCCCCCGCCGTCCCGCGATGAAGGTCGTCTCCGACGCCCGCACGGTGGAGCCGCCCGGGCGCAGCGAGCCCCCGATGCGCAGCGGGCCGCCGGTCCGGAGCGAGCCGCCCGTACGGAGCGAGCCCCCGGTGCGGAGCGAGCCGCCGATGCGCAGCGAGCCCCGCCGCGAATACATCGTCGAGCGCGGCCGCATGGTCGACCCGCGCCCGCAGCCCGCCGAGCCCGCCCGCGAGTCCGCCCGCGAGTCGGCGGCGGCACCCGCGCCGCCGCGCATCGAGCCGCGCCTTCCCGAGACCGAGTCGCTGGTCCGCGTGCCGCCGCCGATCCAGGAGGAAGAGCCCGCCGCTCCCGTCGAGGACCGTTCCGTCGTGGAGCGTCCCGCTTCGCCCGCGCCCGCGCCGCAGCCCGTGGCCGTGCCGGAGCCCGCCGCCGAGCCCGAGGCCGTCGAGCCGGTCGCGGAGGCCGAGCCCGTCGTCGAAGAGGTGGCCGAAGAGGTCGAGCCCGAGGTCGCCGCCGCTCCGGAAGAGGAGCCCGCCGCCGAGGCCGAGCCCGTGGTCCAGGAGATCGAGGACGAGACCGAGGACGAGGCGGAGCCCGAGCCGGTCACCGCGGAAGAGCCCGAGGCCACCGACGAGGTCGCTGAGGACGAGCCCGCCGAGCCCGAGGCCGAGGCCGTCGAGGTGGACGAGGAGGAGCCGGAGGCCGCTCCGGAGCCCGCCGCCGTTCAGCAGGACGAAGAAGAGCAGGAAGAAGAGGACGCCGAGGACGAGGCGGAGGACGAGGACGAGGCGCCCGCCGCCGCCGCGCCGGTCAAGGAGGAGGCGCCCAAGCCCGCGCCGAAGCCCAAGCCCGTTCCCGCCCCGGAGCCCGAGCCCGAGCCGGTCGCGGAGGAGGCTCCGGCGGAGGAGGAAGAAGAGGAAGAGGCCCCGGCCAAGCCCGCCGCGCCCAAGCCCAAGCAGCAGGCGCCCAAGCCGGCGCCGCCGCGCCACCGCGAGCCCGCCCGCGCACCGGCGAAGAAGAAGCCCGCGGGCCGGCCGTCCATGCCCGCGGCCGCCGCGGCGGACAAGCCCGCCGAGCCCGCGGAGACTCCGGCCGCCGCCGGGCCGCCTCGCCCGGCCGCCCGCAACCGCCGCAAGGCCAAGGGCAAGCGCGCGTCCGTCCCGTCCTGGGACGAGATCATGTTCGGGGCCCGCCGCCCCGAGTAGAGCCGAACGGCCGGCCCCCTTTCTCGCCCGTCAGCGGTCGAGGAAGGGGGTCACCCATGTCGGGGTGATCCCGGCCGCGAAGGCCGTGGCGTCCTCCTCGGACATGTCGATCGCGGGATAGCCGCCGTCGCCCGCGCCGACCGCGACCACGAGGGTCGCCAGGCCGAGGCGGCGCTGGAAGAGGGTCTGGCGGACGCGCCAGCCGACCACCGCGCCGTGCTCGACGACGGCCTGGTGACGGCGGAGCGAGCCGGAGCGCACGGTCAGCCGTTCGCCGTCGGTGGCGTGGCCCAGCTGCCGGTAACGGTCGATGCCCAGCGGCACGGCGAGGACCACCACGACGGCGCAGCCGTACGCCACCCACGGCTGGCCCGCCAGCACGGCGAGCACGCCGATGCCGGCCGGGGGCGCGATCGCGCGCATGACGCGGCGGCTGCGCGCGGCCTTCGGGTGTGCGATCAGCGGCGCCGGTACGGGGCCGAGCACGCGCCGAGCGAGGGCCTCCACGGCGGTGCGCGGCGCGGCGGGCAGGAGGCGTCCGCGATGCGCGGCGTCGCCCAGCCCGGTGACGAGGGCGCCCAGCCGGAGCACTCCGGAGACACGTTCGAACGGGTTGTCGGCGAGCTCCACGCCCCGGATGCGGCGGCGTTCGAGCGACACGCTGCGGCGCGTCATGAGACCGCGCTCCGCCACGATCGAGCCGTCGCGCTCGTACACCGTGAAGTCCCAGTTGAACAGCGTGAACACGATGACCGACATCACCGGCATGGCGACCAGGAACAGGATCGCCAGGATGATGACGGCGAGCGTCGGGAGGCCCACGACCTCGTGGCCGAGGTCCTCCAGGCGCTCCCGGGTGATCAGCCCGAAGTCGTCGCTCAGGTTGTAGAGGGTGCCGAGGAGGCTGCCGGCGAGCGCGAACGGGGTGAGCAGGTAGGCGCCGCTGAGCGGGGCGTACACGTACCAGCGCGGGTTCATCCGGCCGAGGACGCGGCGGCGTGCGGCGGGGTCGCCGGCCTCTCCCGCGGCGCCGCCTTCGACGGCGCCGGCGGTCTCCGCGGACCCGGCCGCGGCCGGTCCGGCGGCCGGTGCGGCGCGGGCGAGGAGCACCTTGCGGAGGCGTTCGGCCTCCTGGCGCGAGACCGCGTTGAGCGCGCCCTCTCCCCCGTCGGCCCCGGCGTCGACGTTGACGATCGCCAGCCGCAGCAGGCGGTGCGGCAGCGTGGCACTGATGTCGACGCCGCGGATCCGGTCGCGCGGGATCGTCTTGACCGACCGGCCGATCAGGGCGCGGCGCAGCTCGATGCGGTCGTCGTGCACCGTGTAGGTGAACGTGGCCCACGTCGCGATGTGGAAGACGAACCCGACCGCCAGGCCGGCGAGCGTGAAGTAGAACGCGGTCGACAGGCCGCCCACCGCGAGCCCGGCCGCGCCGGCGGCGAGCAGCGCGAGGAGCTCACGGGTGGCGCCGACGACGAAGGTCAGAGGATGGAGGCGCAGGGCGGCGGGCGGTGGCGGCTCGGCGGCGCCGGGCGGCGGGGGTCCCTCCTCCGGAGGATGAGCCTCCTGGACGTTCACGTCGCGTCGTCCCGCAGGTCGTGGGCGCGGTGCGCGAGATCCTCGGCCAGGCGGGTCGCGATCGCGACGGGCAGGCCGGACACCTCCGACGAACCGGCGTGCGAGGCCGTGTTGACCTCGATCGTGGCCAGGCCCAGCAGACGTTCGAGCCAGCCCTGCTTGGTGTCGACGGTCTGGATGCGGCTCACCGGCACCAGCAGCCACTCGCGGCTGAACCAGCCGGTGCGCGTGTAGACGACGTCGGAGCTGACCTCCCAGCGGTGGACGCGGTAACGCCAGACCGGCGCGATCGCGATCATCAGGACGCCGGCGGCGCCCACGATCGCGGGCAGCCACCAGACGCGCCCGTCCAGCCAGCCCGGCAGGCCGTCCCATCCGGCGTCGTCGACCCAGGCCGCGGCCCCCCACGCGAGCCCGAACGCGACTCCCCACGCCAGCAGGTATTCGAGCGCCCAGTAGGTGATGGCACGCGGGGACACCCGATGGGCGGGCGGCCGCAGGCGCGGGCTCCCGCCGTCGGGCTGGTGGGCGCGGCGCACCGACGTCACGGCCACGAGTCTAGATCCCAGGCGGCCCCCGCCAGTGGAGCGTCACCGGCAAGCCCCGGCGCGGATGCGGCGCTCCCGGCCCGCGCTCGGGAGGGATGCCGACATTGAACGGACCTGGCGTATTTGCCCTGACTTGACACGAAGATGTGCTCCCGATGCTCGGGGCGACGCAAGATGAAGGAATCGCGGCCGGGCCCGGTCGTCCTCTCAGCGTTTTGTCAGACCCGCGTGCGAGCATCGACGATCTATCAGCGATCTGCCAGAGCCGCCGGAAAAACTGGATGCATCACCCCGCGCAGGCCTTGTAACTTTGCACGCCGCCCCGGCGGAGACCAGTACCTAGGAGAGATCAGATGTCACACGCCATCCAGGCCGAGGGCCTGGTGAAGCACTTCGGTGAGACGAAGGCGTTGTGCGGAGTCTCGCTCCAGGCCGAGTCCGGCACGGTGCTGGGCGTCCTCGGCCCCAACGGCGCGGGCAAGACGACCACCACCCGCATCCTGGCCACCTTGATCCGCCCGGACGAGGGCAACGCCCAGGTCGGCGGCTACGACGTCCTCAAGGACGCGCACCGGGTCCGCCAGCTGATCGGCCTGACCGGGCAGTACGCGGGCGTCGACGAGATGCTGACCGGCACCGAAAACCTCGTGCTCATCGCCCGTCTGCTCGGAATGTCGCGCCCCGACTCCAAGTCCCGCGCGGCCGAGCTGCTCGAACGTTTCGACCTGTCCGACGCGGCCGAGCGCGCCGCCAAGACCTACTCCGGCGGCATGCGCCGCCGTCTCGACCTGGCCGCGAGCCTGGTCGGCCGCCCGGAGATCCTGTTCCTGGACGAGCCGACGACGGGGCTCGACCCGCGCAGCCGCACCGGGTTGTGGGACATCGTCCGCGGCCTGACCGACGACGGCGTGACCGTCCTGCTCACCACGCAGTACCTCGAGGAGGCCGACCAGCTGGCCGACGACATCATCGTCATCGACCACGGCACGGTCATCGCCAGCGGCACCTCCGACCAGCTCAAGGCGCAGGCCGGCGGCCAGGTCCTCCAGGTCCGCCCGGTCAACGCCGCCGACGAGATCACCGTCGCCCGCGTCGTCGCCGACCTGCTCGACGCCACGCCCGAGCAGCGCGACGGCCTGGTCTCGGCTCCGGTGACCGACCCCGCCGTCATGCCGGCCGTGGTGCGCAAGCTGGACGAGGCCGGGGTCACCCTCAGCGAGCTCAACCTGCGCAAGGCGACCCTCGACGAGGTCTTCTTCGCGCTCACCGGCCACCACACCGACGACTTCGAGGCCGAAGCCGAGGAGCTCATGTCCCAGGAAGAGGCCAAGGCATGACCGCCGCCACCCACACCACGCCGCTCCCCCGCCAGGTCGGCCTGGGCACCGGGCTGCGCAACACGATGACGCTGACCTGGCGCAACCTGGTCCAGATCAAGCACAACCCGATGGAACTGATCGACCTGAGCATTCAGCCGATCATGTTCGTCCTGCTGTTCGCGTTCGTCTTCGGCCCGGCCATGGCGGGCAGCGTCAGCGACTACCTGCCGATCCTCATCCCCGGCATCATCGTGCAGAACGCGCTGTTCGCGTCGATGACGACCGGCGTCGGGCTCAACACCGACGTCACCAAGGGCGTCTTCGACCGTTTCCGCAGCCTGCCGATCGCCCGCACCGCACCGCTGGCGGGCCGCATCATCGCCGACACCGTCAAGCAGGCCTGGTCGATGCTCATCGTCCTGGTGGTCGGCTTCGCCATCGGCTTCCGCGTGGAGACGTCCTGGATCAATCTGGTCCCCGCGTTCCTGCTCCTCCTGGCCTTCTCGCTCCTCTTCGCCTGGGTCTCGGTCTTCGTCGGCCTGGCCGTCAACGAGCCCGAGAAGGTGCAGATCTTCGGATTCACGATCATCTTCCCGATCACGTTCCTGAGCAACGCGTTCATCCCCGTCTCCGACAAGTACCCGACGTGGATCCGCACCATCATGGAGAACAACCCCGTCTCCCTCCTGGGCGACGCCATCCGCGGTCTCCTCATCGGCCACGACGTGACGGACCCCAGCGTCGCCCAGCCCGTCGCGGGCCCGGCCATCGCCGCCCTCCTCTGGGGCGTCGCCATCGCGGCCGTCTTCATCCCCCTCTCCATGCGAGCCTTCCGCCGCGGCGTCTGACCCCGGAAGCACCACCCACGAGCGGCACGACAGGAACGCGGCACGACAGGAACGCGGCACGACAGGAACGCGGCACGACAGGAACGCGGCACGACAGGAACAGCGACAAAGAGGCGTCCGGCCAAGCCGGGCGCCTCTTGCCATCCACCGTGAACCTGCCCGCGTTCCCTCCGCGGAGATCGTTCCCGCCGAACAGGCAAAGCTCCCACCACCGGCCATTGCACTCCGTGATTCTCTGAACGCACTATGTAGTCATGCTTCCAAGAAACAGGACGAACACCACGACCCTCACCAGCCGCGCGGGCAAGGGTGCGCTCATCACAGCCGCCGTCCTCGCCCTCGCCGCACCGCTCACACCGGCCGCGGCAGCCACCGGAAGGCAGGCCTCGGCAGCGACGTCCGCCGCGGTTCCGCCACCCCCGACCGGCTGCGGCCAGACCTACACACGCGAGTGGCCCTACCTCTACTACTTCTGGAAGAACTGCAGCGCGACCAACGCCCGGGTCCTGGTGGTCTACTACAGCGGGGGCAGGGAGACGATCTGCGTCGAGAGCAACTGGTACCGGTACCTGGGCCGCACTCTCGAATCCGGCGGAGCGCCCTTGCTGTCCTACACCGACCGCGTCGGCACCTGCCCCTGAGAAGCGGAGCGCCGGAGCTCTGAGTCGGGGGTCGTCCCCCCCGTTCCGATCCTGGGGTGCGCCGGATCGTTCCGCGGCGTGCGGCTAGCCGGAGAGGGCTTCGCCGGGTGAGGTGGGGCGTTCGAGGGAGTAGACGGTGAGGACGTCGTCGAAGGTCCAGGCGCGGCCGCGTTCGTAGGGGGCGACGAAGGCGTCGCCCAGGGCCGCGCGGGCCGCGGCCTCGACGGAGAGCCCGTCGCGGAACGAGGCGTCGGGGCCGCCGCGCAGGCCGTCGGCCGCGCCCAGGAGCAGGGCGCACTTCTCGAAGTCGGACTCGGCGAGGGCCAGGGCGGCGTGGCCGACCAGGGCGACGGCGACGATCGGGTGGTCCAGGACCTGGACGGCGCAGCGCAACGACTCGGCCAGCAGGGGCCGGGCGTGCTCGACGTCTCCCCTGGCGATGTCGAGCAGGGCGCGCGAACAGAAGATCATCGCCTGAAAGTGCGGCGGGCCGGAGACGGTGGCGATGAGGTCCTGCGCCTGGGACAGGTGGCGGGCGGCCAGGGTGTGGTCGCCGTCATGACGGGCGATCTCGGCGAGCTGGAAGTGCAGGGCCGCCATGCCCTCGGGGCTGCCGGCCCGCTCGAACTCGCGCAGGGCGAGCCGGAGCATCTTGACGGCGCGGTCGTGCTCGCCGAGGAGGGTGAGCTCGTTCGCGAGCTTCATGTGGGTCTGCATGACCGGGGTCGGCCCGCCGCCGAGCACGTCGTTGAGGCGCAGCGACTCCTGGTAGAGGGCGACGGCCTCCTCGTGGTCGCCGCGGCGGCCCGCGAGCTCCGCCTGCGAGGTGAGGGTGAACGACAGTCCCCAGCGGTCTCCGGTGAGCCGGAAACATTCGAGGGCGCGGGCGAAGTCGGCCTCGCCCGCGTCGCGGTGACCGTAGTTGAGCCGGAACTGGCCGCGGGTGAAGTATCCGATGCCGCGCACCCAGGGGTCGGCGTCGTCCAGGAGCGGCTCGACCGCCCGCACGGACGACTCCTCCCAGCCCTCCAGGTACATGTCCAGGGCGACGCTCGTCGCCCGCAACATCGGAGAGAGCCGTTCGGGCTCGTCGGCGTACAGGTCCCGGATGCGGCGCGCCTCGAGCAGCCACGCGGTCACCCGCTCGGTCTCGCCGTGCGTGTGCAGCAGCGTCGCCGCGCCGAGCACGAGAACGACGGCGGTGGTCCGGTCCTCGGGCAGGCCGGGAAGCTCGAGGACGCCGATCACGCTGTCCTCGCTCTCTTCGAGCATTCCGCGCATGAACCAGTACCACCCGAGCGCGGCGCAGATGCGGGCGGCGAGCACCGCGTCCGACACGGAGATCGCCCAGCGGAGCGCGGCGTGGATGTTGTCGTTCTCGGCGAAGAGCCTGCGCAGCCAGCCGAGCTGCTCGTCCCGGTACAGGTGCGGCTCGGCGGTCTCGGCCAGGTCGAGGAAGTGCCCGGCGTACGCGCGGCGCGTGCGCTCCTCGTCGCCCGCCTCGGCCAGCCGCTCCAGCCCGTACGCGCGGATGGTCTCCAGCATCCGGTAGCGCGGGCCGTGCTCGGTCTCGGTGACGGTGACCAGCGACTTGTCGACCAGCGCCGTGAGGACGTCGAAGACGCCGGACCGGGCGAGACCAGGTCCGGCGCAGACCTCCTCGGCGCTCTCCGCGGTCGCGCCGCCGCTGAAGACGGCGAGCCGGCTCCACATCGCGCGTTCGGCCTCGTCCAGCAGGTCCCAGCTCCATTCGACGACGGCGCGGAGCGTCTGGTGGCGGGGCAGCGCGGCGCGGTTGCCGCCGGCGAGCAGGCCGAAGCGGTCGTTGAGGCGCGCCGCGACCTGGGCCGGCGTCATGGAACGCAGCCGGGCGGCGGCCAGCTCGATGGCCAGCGGCATGCCGTCGAGGGCGCGGCAGATCTGCGCGATGGACGCCACGTTGCGGTCGGTCACGGCGAAGCCGCGGGAGACGGCGGCGGCCCGGTCGGCGAGCAGCCGGACGGCGGGATAGGCCAGGGCCTCGACGGCACCGGCCTCCGGTGGCGGCAGCTCGAGCGGGTCGACCGGCCACAGGGTCTCGCCGATGATGCCGAGCGGCTCGCGGCTGGAGGCGAGGATCCGCACCCCCGGGCAGTCGGCCAACAGGCGGGCGGCCAGTTGCGCGGTGGCGTCGAGCAGGTGCTCGCAGTTGTCGAGGACGAGCACCATCCGCTTGGTCGCGAGCGCGGCGGCGAGCCGGCCGAGCGGATCGGCGCTCTCCATGGCCCTTCGGCCGCCGGCGGCGCTCGTCCACACCGTCTTCTGGACGCCCAGCGTGGTCAGCACGGTGACCGGGACCTCGGCCGGGTCCTCGACCGGCGCGAACTCGACGAACCACACGCCGTCGCGCACGCGCTGCTGCCAGCGTTCGCCCGCCTCCTGCGACAGCCGGGTCTTGCCCGCCCCGCCGGGCCCGGTCAGCGTGACGAGCCGGTCGGCCGCCAGCAGTTCGCTGACCTGGGACAGCTCGTCGTCACGTCCGACGAAGCTGGTGATCCGCGCTTTCAGGTTGCCGAGCGGCTCGTCCGCAGCGCCGGAGGGCCGAGGCCGCTCCGAAGCGCCGGGCGGCAGGGGCCGGTCCGGACCGCCGTGAGGCCGGCCCAGGGCGCCGGGAGGCCGAGGTTGCTCCGGCCCGCCGGACGGCTGGGGCTGGTCCGGGGTGCCGGGCGCCCGGTCCGGGGTACCGGGAGGCCGGTCGGGGGCCGCGGGCCGCCGCCGGTCGGCTCCCGTCGGCGCGGGACGGGCAGGCCGGGGAGCGGCTGCGAGGGAGGGGTCCTGGCGGAGGACGGCGAGGTAGACGTTCTCCAGCTCGGGTGAGGGGTCGACGCCGAGGGCGTCGGCGAGCGCGGACCTGGCGGCGGTGTACTCGGCCAGCGCGTCGGCCTGGTGGCCCGCAGCGTAGAGGGCCCGCATGAGCTTGCCGCGGAGGGGCTCGCGGAGCGGGTCGGCGGCGGTGAGGGCCTGGAGTTCGGGGATGAGCTCGACGTGCCGCCCGAGCCGCAGGTCCGCCTCGATGCGTTCGTCCAGCGCGGTGCGGCGCAGGCCGTCCAGGCGCGCGGCCGGTCCTTCGGCGAACGGGCGGCCCGCCACGTCCTCCAGCGCCGGGCCGCGCCAGAGGTCGAGCGCCCCGCGCAGGGCGGCCGAGCGGCTCGCGGCGTCGTCGTCGCGCAGCGCGCGGGCGACGCGGGACTCGAAGTCGTGGGCGTCCACCGCCTCGCGCGGGACGAGGAGCCGGTAGGTGCCCGGTCGCGACTCGAACGCCTCGCGCCCGAGCACCGCCCGCAACCTGGAGACCAGGGACTGGAGGGCGTTGACGGCGGCGGCCGGCGGGTCGTCGTCCCAGAGGCCGTCGATCAGCCGTTCGGCCGAGACGGTGCGTTCGGTGGTGAGGGCCAGCAGGATCAGCAGGGCGCGCAGCCGCGCACCGCCCACCTCCACGATGTGGCCGTTCGCGGCCACCTCCAGGGGGCCGAGGATCCTGATCCGCACCTTTTGATTGTGTCCCAAAACCGCAGTGCCCCGCCGCGCGGAGGCGGCGGGGCACTGCGGTTTCGCGATCGTCGCGCGGCGCCGTCAGCCGAGCTGGCGGGCCGGAGCCTCGATCTGCTTCTGCGTGACGTCGTCGATCGCCGCGAGCTGGAAGTCGGCCCGGGGCTGCTCGATGGTGCCGAGGGAGATGGTCTCGCGCTTGAAGAACAGCGCGAGGGTCCAGTCTGCGAGCACCCGCGCCTTGCGGTTGAACGTCGGGACCATCATCCCGTGGTAGGTGCGGTGGAACCACCACGCGGGCAGGCCCTTGAGCTTGAAGCCCATCGGGTTGGCCACGCCCTTGTGGAGGCCGAGGCCGGCGACCGCGCCCAGGTTGTTGTGCGCGTACGGCTTGAGCGACTTGCCGCGCAGCGCCCGCACGATGTTGTCGCCGAGCAGCTTGGACTGCCGCAGCGCGTGCTGCGCGTTGGGCGCGCAGAACATGCCGTCCTGGGTGAGGTCGGGCACCGCGGCGTTGTCGCCCGCGGTCCAGGCGCCCACGACGCCCTCGATGGTGAGGTACTCCGTGGCCTTGATCCGGCCCTTGTCGTCCAGCGGCAGGTCGCTGGCCTTGACGACCGGCGACGGCTTGACGCCCGCGTTCCACACCAGGGTGCCGGCCGGGAAGTCGCTGCCGTCCGAGAGCTCGATCCGGCCGTTCACCGCGGACTGCAGGAAGGTCTTCATCTTCACGTCGATGCCGCGGCCGCGCAGCTGCTCGGCGGTCCACTTGCCCATCTCGGTGCCGACCTCGGGCAGGATGCGGTCGGCCGCCTCGACCAGGTAGAACCGCAGGTCACGGGGGGTGACCTTGCGCATGTACTTGGTGGCGTCGCGCGTCATGTCCTCGATCTCGGCGACCGCCTCGACGCCGGCGAACCCGCCGCCGACGAAGACGAACGTGAGCGCCTTGCGGCGGATCTCCTCGTCGTCGGTCGACTCGGCGATCTCCAGCTGGCCGAGGACGTGGTTGCGGAGGTGGATGGCCTCGCCGACGGTCTTGAGGCTGATGCCGTGCTCGGCCAGGCCGGGGATCGGCAGGAGGCGCGGGATCGCGCCGGCGGCCATGACGATGTAGTCGTAGGAGATCCGCTCCGGCGGGCCGGCCAGTGGCTGGACGATCGCCCACCGCTCGGAGTGGTTGATCTCGGTGACCCGGGCGTTGCGCACGCTGCACAGCGGCAGGGTGCGGCGCAGCGGCACCACCACATGCCGCGGGGAGATGTTCCCGGCGGCGGCTTCGGGGAGGAACGGCTGGTACGTCATGTACGCGTTCGGGTCGACGACGGTGACCCGGACGTCGCCCCGCTTGAGCTCGCGCTTGAGCTTCTTCTGAAGGCGGAGCGCGGTGTACATGCCCACATAGCCGCCACCCACGATCAGGATGTGGGGAGCGCCAGGGGTCCCCTCGGCGGTCCTGGCCATTGCGGCCCTCCAATGTCACGGTCGGCTTGTGAAGACATTCACAAGCTACCGGATAGAACGCACCAAGCGCCAACCAAATTCCCTGAAACATCCCCAGAACTTTCCAAAACGGCAATCTGGAACGTTACGAGCATGTGAACTTCTGCACTCCTTCGCCCCGGATCGGACTCCAGGGGACGGACCACCCATGATGAACGTCACACCGGGATTCTCCGGGAGCGCCGTCGCCCCGAGGGAGAAAAGGCCCGTTCCACCCCTGGAGAGCGCCTAAGGTTGGGGCGGACGAGGAAAGGGCCGCCGCCGGTGCGGTGCGCCCGCCCCCAAGATGAACGGAATCCTGCGGAGCGCGGCGTACCATCTCGCCCGGGAGCGATATCGATGATGAGCAGAAAGCGGCGTCCGATCCTGGCCGCGACGGGCGCCCTGGTGGTGGGTGGGGCCCTGACCGGCTGCGGCCTGATCGGGCTGCCCCAGAACAAGAGCGCCGAACTTTCCGAGTGGTTTCCCGTGACCAGCCCGGTGTTCCGTGATGGGCAGGACTTGCCCACGCGCTACGGCTGCGCGGCGTACTCTGGCGGACAGGGCAAGACTCCGCCGCTGCGGTGGACGGGCAAGCCGGCGGGGACACGGTCGTATGCGATCGTGGTGGACGACCCCGACGCCGGCAACGGCGCCTACGTGCACTGGGTGATCGGCGGCATCGGCGAGAACACCCAGGACCTCGTCGAGGGCACCAAGATCGACAAGACCTGGGTTCAGGGTCTGAACACCGGCAAGAAGGTGGGCTACCTGCCCCCCTGCCCGCGACGCGGGGGCGGGGAGCACCGGTACAGGTACACCATCTACGCACTGGACAGCGCGGTGCCGTTCGAGCAGGGCGCATCGCTGAAGGATTCGCTCGGGGCCATCGCCAAGCACACGGTGGGCCGGGGCAGGATCATCGGGAACTTCGGGACCGAGTAGGCGCGTTCATCCCTGAGGCCATCGGGCAGGGAGGGACAGAACAGGTCTCCGAGTGACGAAGCTGACGGGGGCGTACGGGTCGGCCGAATTGGCCGATCGGTGCGCGCCGTGTGAGGGTAGATGTGCGCGAAAGGTGTGACAACGGTCATAGCGGTCGGCCAGAATCGGTTTAGGCTCCCGTCGGGAGCCGGGCCGCTAGCGATAATCAGGACGAACCCGCGGGCCGTAGGGCCAAGGCATTGGGTGGTGGCATGACTTCTTACATCGTGGTCTTCGGCCTCATAGTGGTCGTGGTCCTGGTGGTCGTCCTGGTGGCCTTGGGGATGCGGGCCAGCAGGGGCGGCCGCGACGACGACGACTGGATGGCCGACGAGCAGCCGTCCAGGGGCTACCGTTCCGCCCCGGCGGACGAGATGGCCGACGACGGCTACAACACCGGCTACGACGGCGGGTCCTATGGACCGGGCCAAGGCGAGCCGGGGTTCGACCGTCGCGTCGCGGGCAACGCCGGCGGTGCCGGTCCGCTCGCCGCGAGCCCGCTCGCCGCGCCCACACCGCCTCCCGCGCAGTCCTCTCCCCCGCCGCCCAGCGGACCGGCCAGCGACGAGATGGCCGACGACGACTACTGGGCCACGATCACCTTCGACAAGCCCAAGTTCCCCTGGCAGCACGACGGCGCCCCGGAGAAGACCGAGGCCGAGCTCGCCGCCGACCCGCTCAACAACCAGGGCGGCCCGCAGTCCCCCGAGCCGCCGGTGCCCGCCGAGCGGCCGGTCCCGGGCGGGCTGGCCCAGCCGGTCTCCATGAACGACGGCGCTCCCTCCCATGGTCCCGGGCAGGGCCCCGGCGGCCTGGGCGGCCCCGGCCCCTCGTCCGGTCCCGGCTCGGGCGCGGTGGGCGGTCTGCTGGGCGGCCGCAACGGCACCGGCCCGCAGCAGGTGCCCAGCCCGCCCGCGTCGTTCACGCCGGCCGCCGCCCACTACAACAACGACCCCAGCGCGACGGCCGCCGACCTCCAGCCGCTCGGCGGCGGGACGCAGCCCCCGTTCGGCGGCGGCGACCCGTCCTACGGCGCGGACCAGCCGGCCTACGGCCCCTCGTCCGACCAGCCCGCCTACGGTTCCTCCTCCGACCAGCCCTACGGCATGGGCGACCAGCAGCAGCCCTACGGTGATCAGCCGTACGGAGACCAGCAGCCCTACGGTTCAGAGCAGTCCTCGCCGTACGGAGACCAGCAGCCGTACGGCTCCGAGCAGCCCTATGGCGACCAGCAGCAGCCCTACGGCGGCGGCCAGGAGCAGCAGCCCTCCTTCGGCGGCGGCAACACCGGGGGGCAGAGCTCGTTCGGCTCCAGCGACCCGCTCGGCGGCGGCCCGCTGTCCTCGCCCGGCCGCCAGGACTCCTTCGACCTGCCGCTGTCCGGCGGCCCTCTCTCCAGCGACCCCCGCACGTCCGACCCGCTCGGCCTGCCGCTGGGCGGCACCGACCCGGGCCGCGGCTACGGCGAGCCCGCCCCGGCCGCGGCGTCCCACTCCGACCACCCCGGCGGCGGCTGGGACAACGGTGCGGGCGGCGGATCGGCCGGCGATACCGACGGCAACAAGCTGCCCACCGTCGACGAGCTGCTCCAGCGCATCCAGACCGACCGCGCCCGCTCGTCGGCCTCCACGCCGGGCCAGTCGGGCTCCTCGTCGTACGGCAGCGGCCTCGGCGACCCGCTGGGCGACCCGCTCAACACCGGCGGCGGCTCGTCCTCCTACGGGTCCTCCAGCGGCGGCTGGTCGTCCTCCTCGGCGGGCACCGGCTACGACTCCGACTCCAGCGGCACCGGCGGCGGCTTCTCCGGCCTGCCCGGCGGTACGGGCGACGGCGGCAACGGCTACCCGTCGGCCCCCTACAGCGAGGCTCCCCGCTACGACGACCCGCTGGGCGGCGGCACCGGCGGCGGCACCGGCGGCTCGTACGACTCCTACGGCTCGTACGGGAACGGCTCGGGCGGCTCGGGCGACAACGGCACCTCGCCGGGCAACTACGGCGACTTCAGCGGCAGCAGCTACAACGGCGCGTCCGACCCGCTCTCGGCTCCGCCGGAGTCCGGCCAATACGGCGGCGGCTACGGCGACCCTGGGGCGACCCAGCAGTTCGGCAACGGCTCCTTCGGCTCGCAGCAGCAGGGCGGCGGCTACGGCCAGTCCGGCGGCGACACCGGGGGCCAGTACGGCAACGGCGGCAACCCGCCCTCGTACGGCCAGCGCTCGCAGCAGCAACACGACGACTGGGAGAGCCACCGCGACTACCGTCGCTGACGCGCCACCCCAGCACAGAGCCGGAGGGCCGCCCGATTTCGGGCGGCCCTCCGGCTTTCGCCACGAACCGCATGACCTCGCACGAGATCCGGTCCACTCGTTTGTGTCATCCCGGGCGGACATGATCGGTGCCGTGATTGCATACGTTGCGTGACGTTCAAGACACTCAACGTATCCACGCTGCGACGAGACCTCCCGGCCTCGTTCGTCGTCTTCCTCGTCGCGATCCCGCTGTCGCTGGGCATCGCGGTGGCCTCCGGGGCCCCGATCGCCGCCGGCCTGATCGCCGCGATCGTCGGCGGGATCGTGGCCGGCCTGCTCGGCGGCTCTCCATTGCAGGTCAGCGGCCCGGCCGCCGGCCTCACGGTGATTGTGGCCTCACTGATCCAGACCTACGGCTGGCGCGCGACCTGCACGATCACGGCGCTCGCCGGGCTGCTCCAGCTGGCGCTGGGCTCGGCCAGGGTGGCCCGGACGGCGCTGGCGGTGTCGCCCGCGGTCGTGCACGGGATGCTGGCCGGGGTCGGCGCGGTCATCGTCCTCGCCCAGGTGCACGTGGTGCTGGGCGGCAGCCCGCAGCACTCGCCGCTGAACAACCTGTGGCAGCTGCCCGGCCAGCTGCTCTCGTCGCACTCGCACACCGTCCTGCTGGGCGTGCTCACGATCGCGGTGCTCGTGGTGTGGGCGCGGCTGCCCAAGACCGGGCTCGGCGCGAAGCTGCGCTGGCTGCCCGGGCCGCTGCCCGCCGTCGCGCTCGCCACGCTGGTGGCCTGGGCGTTCGGCTGGGACGCGCCGCGCGTCGACCTGCCCGACACGCTGCTGGGCGGCTGGCAGCCGCCGGCGCTGCCCAAGGGGACGCTGCCGGAGGTCTTCGGCGCGGTCGTCTCGGTCGGCGTCGTCGCCGCCGTGGAGTCGCTGCTGTGCAGCGTCGCCATCGACCGGACCCGGCCGCGCGGGGTGCCGTCGGCCGACCTCGACCGCGAGCTGCTCGGACAGGGCGCGGCCAACACGGTGTCCGGCCTGCTGGGCGGCCTGCCCATCGCGGGCGTGATCGTGCGGAGCTCGGCGAACGTGGCGGCCGGGGCGCGGTCCCGGACGTCCACCGTCCTGCACGGCGTCTGGATCCTGGTCCTGGCGCTGTCCTGCGGCCCGGTGATCGAGCAGGTCCCGCTCGCCGCGCTCGCGGCGCTCCTCGTCGCCCTCGGCGTGAAGATGATCGACACCGCGCGGGTCCGTGACCTTCGTCACCACCGCGAGGCGCCGGTCTACTTCACGACCATGCTCGGCGTCGTGGTCCTGGGCCTCGGCGAGGGGGTGCTGCTCGGCATCGGGATCTCGGCCGTGATCGCGCTGCGGCGGCTCACCCGGCTCACCGTGCGGGTGGAGCAGGCGATGACGGTCCCGGTCCAGATGTCGCCCGAATTCGCTGGTGACGTACCGCCTCCGGGCCGCTGGCACGTGATCGTCGAAGGCACGCTGACCTTCCTCGGCGTACCGAAGGTGACCAAGGTGCTGCGCCAGGTGCCGGCCGGATCGAGCGTCGATCTGGACCTGAACGTGGACTTCATGGACCACGCCGCGTTCGAGGCCATCCACGAGTGGCGGATGGCCCACGAGCGTCAGGGTGGCAGGGTCGACATAGATGAAGTCCACGAGGGTTGGTATGAAAGAGCTGTGACTGGTGATATGTCGCCGCCGCGTAAATCGTCCCCGCCTGCCCGCTGGTGGGCTCCGTGGGCGAATCGTCGGCGCCGCGCTGAAACTCCGGAACTGGACGCGCCGGACGTGTCCCCGAGCGCCCTGCTGCTCGCGGGCGTCCGCGAGTACCACGGCCGGACGGCCCGCCTCGTGCGGCCGATCATGGCCGAGCTCGCGTTCGAGCAGAAACCCGAGCACCTGTTCATCACCTGCGTGGACTCGCGCGTCGTGCCGAACATCATCACGGCCAGCGGTCCCGGCGACCTGTTCATCAACAGGAACGTCGGCAACCTCGTCCCGCGCCACGGCTCCCGCACCCACGACGACTCGGTGGCCGCCACCGTCGAATACGCCACGAACGTGCTCGACATCAAGACCATCACGGTCTGCGGCCACTCCAACTGCGGCGCCATGGCGGCCCTGCTGGCGGGCGGCACGGAGGTCGACCACCTCCCCGCCCTCTCGCGGTGGCTCAAGCACGGCAACCACAGCCTGGCGCGCTTCCTGGCCGACGAGCCCGAGGACGGCGTGCCGCCGCTCACCCGGCTCTGCCAGATCAACGTGATGCAGCAGCTCGACAACCTGCTCACCTATCCCTGGCTGCGCAACCGCGTCGAGGCGGGCAAGCTCGAACTCGTGGGCCTCTACCTGGATCTGGAGTCCGCCGAGGTCAACGTGCTCGACCGGACGGCGGAGAGCTTCATCCCCGTCCCGGACGAGGCGCCCGACGACGACCCGACCGACGCCCGCGCGCTGACCTGACCCGGACCACCACCCGACAACCACCACCCGACCCGGAAAACGATCATGGGTCGTCCCCCGACAGGACGACCCATGATCTCTACCCGGCCCACGGCACCCGCCTCCGTGGGACCGTGTTCGGCCGCTCCCGGCAGGCCCTGTCGCCGGGAGACGGCGATGGTCACATCCCGACGAGCTCCTCGTCGGCCCGTCGTTCCCCGCGCCCCGCCGGGCGGGGGTTCCACTCGTCGCTCCGTGCCGTCTGGTCGTCACGGATGTACATTCCGGCCACCCGGCGCGCCCAGCGCGCCTGCGCGCCGTCGGCAGGCGCGTACAGGGCGTCCCGTCGGCTGGACCGCGAGAACGCGGCCACCATCATCAGTGGCACCAGCAATCCGACGAGCGCTGCCACCGCGATCACGATGAACATCGGCGCTCCTCTCCGCGGAGCGCCCGTTGGTCCGGCACTCCGCCGCCACCGCCGATCTCCCCCAAGGGATCAGCTGTACCTAGGACGTTAGAGGCGCCGTTTCCGATCCTTTGTGTCGTGTGACCCGAACAGACCGAGATGAGACCCACTTCCCGATTCGGTGTGAAGTTCACGAGATCAGGGAAGGGACGGAGTGTCGCTGAGGGGCCACAAAACGCCTGAAAGGGCAAGAAGGGCGGACGAGTCGGCCTGTAAGCCGGGTTTTGTGGCCCGCCCGCTGGGGCGGGTGGCGGCCATCCATCTCGGACCGCCGTTGCCGGCGGTCTCCAGCGGTCTACCCGCAGGCTCGGGCGGGCAGCCCTCAGGCACCTGCGCGAAGGGCCTGTCGGCCCCTCTTCTTGACCTTGCTCCAGGTGGGGTTTACCGAGCCGCCCACGTCACCGTGGGCGCTGGTGAGCTCTTACCTCACCGTTTCACCCTTACCACCGGCCGGAGCCGGTGGCGGTCTGCTTTCTGTGGCACTGTCCCGCGGGTCACCCCGGGTCGGCGTTACCGACCACCCTGCCCTGTGGAGCCCGGACTTTCCTCGGCGGGGACCCGAAGGCCCCCGACGCGGCCGCCCGGCCGGCTCGTCCGCCGTACCAAGAGGTTACCGCCTCAGGGCAGGCGGCCGAGCGACTCGGCGACGCGTTCGGGCGAAAGGTCGAAGTCTTCCATCTCGCCGGACAGGTAGCGGTCGTAGGCGGCCATGTCGAAGTGGCCGTGGCCGCAGAGGGCGGTGAGGATCACGGTCTCGGTGGTGGCCTCGCGGGCCGCCTCGATCGTGGCGGCGAGGGCGTGGGTGGGCTCGGGCGCGGGCACGATGCCCTCGGTGCGGGCGAACAGGACCCCCGCCTCGAAGCACTCGCGCTGCGGCTTGGCGACCGCGTCGAAGAGGCCCAGGTCGTAGATGTGCGAGAGCAGCGGCGCCATGCCGTGGTAGCGCAGGCCGCCCGCGTGGATCGGGTCGGGGACGAAACCGTGGCCGAGCGTGTGCATCTTGAGGAGCGGCGTGAAGCCCGCCGTGTCGCCGAAGTCGTAGGCGTAGCGGCCCTTGGTGAACGAGGGGCAGGCGGACGGCTCGACGGCGAGCAGCCTGGGGGCCATCCGGCCCGCGAGCTTCTCGCGCAGGAACGGGAAGGCCAGGCCGGCGAAGTTGGAGCCGCCGCCGGTGCAGCCGACGATGAGGTCCGGGGTCTCGCCGAGGAGCGCCAGCTGCTCGCGGGCCTCCTCGCCGATGACCGTCTGGTGCATGAGGACGTGGTTGAGGACGCTGCCGAGCGCGTAGCGGGTGTCGTCGGCGGCGCCCGCCTGCTCGACGGCCTCGCTGATGGCGATGCCCAGCGAGCCGGGCGAGCCCGGGTGCTCGGCGAGGACCTTGGCCCCGGACGTGGTGAGCGGCGACGGGCTGGGGTGCACGTTGGCGCCGTACAGCTCCATCATCGAGCGGCGGTGCGGCTTCTGGTCGTAGGAGGCGCGCACCATCCAGATCTCGCACTCCAGCCCGAACTGGGCGCACGCGAACGCCAGCGCGCTCCCCCACTGCCCGGCCCCGGTCTCGCTGGTGAGGCGGCGGACCCCCTGGCGCGCGTTGTAGAACGCC
Source organism: Spirillospora sp. NPDC047279 (assembly GCF_040643285.1). Classification (NCBI taxonomy): domain Bacteria; kingdom Bacillati; phylum Actinomycetota; class Actinomycetes; order Streptosporangiales; family Thermomonosporaceae; genus Spirillospora; species Spirillospora sp. NPDC047279. The sequence goes on along the minus strand of NZ_JBEYUA010000014.1, from coordinate 216,296 downwards.
TGGGGCACGGCGGTGTTGGGCTTGTGGGAGCCGACCGGCGAGACGCCCTCGTACTTGAAGTAGATGCGGGCCGGGGTGCCCAGGGCGCGCTCCAGGCGGCGGGCACGGACCAGCGGCGTGGGGCGCCACAGCCGGTAGACCTCGCGGACCTCCTCGGGGATCTCGACGAAGGGGTCGGTGGTGACCTCCTGCGCGATGAGGTCCATCGGGAAGAGCGGCGCCAGGTCGTCCGGCCCGACCGGCTCGCGGGTGCCCGGATGGAGCGGCGGGGGCGGCGGGGCGGGCAGGTCGGGAACGACGTTGTACCAGCTCGATCCGGCTCGCGGGATCCCGGTGTCGGCCACGGCCCCTCCACTTCTTCGTGACGGTCCTCATACGCACAGTAGTCGAGCGCGGGGCGGCCGAGGAATGTCCGGAACCGGTCAGCCCCCGATGTGGTGGGTGTCGTTGAACGAACGCAGGCTCGCCGGGCCGTCGTCGTACCAGTGGATGGACGACAGGGCCGCCACGTCCAGCTGCATCCGGTAGATCACCCCCATCGGGGCGCCCAGCGCGTCCTTGATCAGGAGCTTGATCGGCGTCACGTGCGACACCACCAGCACGTGCTGGTGGCGGTGGCGCACCTTGAGCTTGTCGAGCGCGGTCCTGACCCGCCGGTCGGTCTCGGTGAAGCTCTCCCCGCCCGGTGGCGGCACGGAAGGGTCGGCCAGCCACGCTTTCAGCTCGGCGGGCCACCGTTCGCCCGCCTCACGGAAGGTCAGGCCCTCCCAGTCGCCGAAGTCGGTCTCCCGGAACCCCTCCTCGACCCGTACATCGAGGCCGGTCACCGCGGCGACCTCGGCCGCGGTGTCGCGGCAGCGGCGCAGCGGCGAGGAGACGATGGCGTCGAGACCGGCCGCCTTGAGCGCCACCGCCGCCGCCCGCGCCTGCGCGAGCCCGTTGCCGGTCAGCGGATAGTCCCCCGACCCGGCGAAACGTTTCTCCACCGACAGCGGGGTCTCGCCGTGGCGGAGCAGCAGCGTGCGGGTGGGCACGGCCGTGGCCCGCGACCAGGCCGGCGCCACCTGCGGCTGCTCGGCGGGCGTGCCGTCGGCCCCCGGGTCGTCGAAGAGACCGGGGGCCCGCGGTTCAGGGGCGGGCGGCTCCTCGTCGAGCTTGCGCTCCCACTGCTCGCCGCGGGCCGCCGCGTCCATGGCCTCGTTGGCCAGGCGGTCGGCGTGCGCGTTGCGGTTGCGCGGGATCCAGGTGTAGGTGACCGAGCCGAGACCGCGTTCGGCCAGCTCGCGGGCCTCCAGCGCCAGCGGCACCATGTCCGGGTGCTTGATCTTCCAGCGGCCGGACATCTGCTCGACGACCAGCTTGGAGTCCATCCGGACCTCGACCCGGGCCTTCAGGTCCAGGGACGACGCCGCCCGGAGCCCGGCGATCAGGCCGCGGTACTCGGCCACGTTGTTGGTCGCGTGGCCGATCGACTCCGCGACCTCGGCGAGCACCTCGCCGGTGAGCGCGTCCCGCACCAGCGCGCCGTACCCGGCGGGCCCCGGGTTGCCCCGGGAGCCGCCGTCGGCCTCGACGACCAGTTTCCGCCCCGACGCCACGCCTAGAGGCCCGACTCGGGGGTGCGGATCAGGATGCGGCGGCACTCCTCGCAGCGGATGACCTCGTCGGCGTCCGCCGCGCGGATGCGGTTGAGGTCGACGGTGTTGAGCGCCAGGTGGCAGCCCTGGCAGGCGCCGCGGTAGAGCTTGGCCGCGCCCACCCCGCCGAACTGGCCGCGCAACTTCTCGTACAGCGCCAGCAGCTCGTCCGGGACGTCCTTGGCCACGGTGGTACGGGCGGTGCTGGTCATGCCCGCCTCTTCGTCGATCTTCTGCTGGGCCTCGTCGCGGCGACCCCCGGCGGTGGCGAGCTCCTCCTGCGCGGTGCCCTGCTCGGCGCGCAGCCGGCCGACCTTGGAGTCGGCCTCCTCGCGGCGCTCCATGATCTCCAGCACGACCTCCTCGAGGTCGGACTGGCGGCGCTGCAACGAGGCGAGCTCGGCCTGGAGGCTGCTGAGGTCCTTGGCCGAGGTGACCTGGCCGGAGTCGAGCCGCTTCTGGTCGCGGTCCGCCCGGCTGCGGACCTGGTCGACGTCCTGCTCGGCCTTCTTCTGCTCGCGGTCGAGGTCGCCGACCTCGGTCTCGGCGGCGACGATCGCGTCGCGCAGCTCGGTCAGCCGCGATTCGAGCCGCTCGATGTCGGCCAGCTCGGGCAGCGTGCGGCGGCGGTGCGCCAGCCGGTCGAGCGCGGTGTCGAGCTCCTGGAGGTCGATCAGGCGCTGCTGGGCTTCCGATGCGGCTTTCACTTTGCTCCTTCGTAATGCAGGCTCCACGCGTCGGTGACGAGCGTGGACACCCGGGTCGTGACATCGAGCTTGAGGGCCAGCCGGCGTTCGGCATCGGCCAGCCAGGGCCACTCGGTCGCCCAGTGCGCCGCGTCGACGAGTGCCGGGCCGTCGTACTCGGCGAACTCCGACGCGGGATGGTGCCGCAGGTCGGCGGTGAGGTAGACGTCCACTCCGGCCGCGCGCGCGGTGTCCAGTAGCGAGTCTCCCGCGCCGCCGCAGACCGCGACGGTACGGACGGGACGGTCCGGGTCGCCGGCGGCCCGGACGCCCTGCGCGGTGGCGGGCAGCCCGGCCGCGGCGCGGGCGGTGAACTCCGCCAGCGTGACGGGCGCGTCCAGCTCCCCGATCCGGCCGAGCCCCCGGGCCGGATCGTCGGCGGACGGGACCATCGGGCGCAGCGGCCCGGTCAGTCCCACCGCCCGCGCGAGCGCGTCGGAGACGCCGGGATCGGCCACGTCGGCGTTGGTGTGCGCGGTGTGCAGCGCCATCCCGCTGGTGATCATCCGGTGGATGAGGCGGCCCTTCGGCGTCGTCGCGGCCACGCTGCTGACCCCGCGCAGCAGCAGGGGGTGATGCGTGACGATCAGGTCGGCGCCCCACTCGCGTGCCTCGTCCACCACGGCGGCCACCGGGTCGACCGCGAACAGCACCCGGGAGGCCTCCTGATCAGGGTCGCCGCAGACCAGTCCCACGGCGTCCCACGACTCGGCCCAGGCCGGGGGGTAGAACTCCTCGAGGACCGCGATGACTTCGGAGAGGCGCACGTCCCGCAGGCTACCGTTCCCGGCGGCCCCAGCCGAGTCACGCAGGGCGACCGAACGTGTCCGCGTCCGGAACCGTCTGGAACGATGGGGGCGGAAGAGCCAGACCGAGGGGAGAACGCCATGTCGGCTAAGGGCACCGCGCAAGAAGTGGTTCCCAGCGCCAGCCGCCCGTACATGCCCGGTTACGGGATCAAGAGCGCGACGGAGGGCACCGGCCTGCTGCCCTGGTCATGGGCGGTCGAACGGCTGAAGACCACGCGCAACTTCTGGCTCTCCACGGTGTGGCCGGACGGCCGCCCGCACACGATGCCGGTGTGGGGCGCCTGGTCGGGCGACGCGTTGTGGTTCAGCAGCAGCCTGCCGTCCCGCAAGATCGCCAACATCCGGGAGAACGAGCAGGTCACGGTGGCCACCGAGGACGCGGAGAACCCGGTGGTGCTGCAGGGCAGGGCCGAGCTGGTCACCGAGCCGGAACGTCTCCAGGGCTTCATCGACATGGTCAATGCCAAGTACGACACCGGCTATCGTGTGGACTTCCTGGATCCTGAGGTCAACGCGACGGTCGCCGTGTGGCCGGATTGGGCGTTCGGGCTGCAACAGGGAGACTTCAGCGGTTCTCCCACCCGCTGGTCGTTCACACGATGAACGGCGGGCGGGATCAATTCGGAGACTCATCGCGTTGGAGAGTGTGTGAAGTCACCCTTTCGCCGCCGCAAGCGCGTCAAGGGCCGCCCCCTGGGGACGGCCCCCAAGCCCGCCGAGCATGAGCCGGTCGACTGGCCCCAGGAGGGCACCGGCAAGTCCTCGCTGATGGGCGCCATCCGGGGCGACGGAGAGACCGGTGCCGGGTTCGGCGGCGGCATGTTCGAGGACCTGGCCTCCGCCTTCGAGGGTTCCAAGAAGGTCAAGATCGAGGAGCAGGAGCAGCAGAAGCTGCGCAAGGCCGACGACATGCTCCAGGCGGGCTCCAGCGGCCGCGACAACCTCGACTCGGGCAAGATCCGCATCCGCCGCTCGAACGGCGAGGGCGAGACGCGTCCGAACGACACGCGCCCCGGCGAGTGACCCCCCGGTTCGAGTGACACCACCTCGGTACGAGTAAGGCCCATGTGTCCCATTTATGTCGAACATGAGTTCGAATATCGGGTTATCGTGAGCGGGTGAGCACGTACATCCCGCCCGGCTGGCCCGCACAAGTGCACCCCCCGGGCACCGAGCGCTTCGAGGACACGGCGATGACCTGGCTGCTCGAGCTCGTGCCGCCGGAGTACCGCCGCTACGGGGTGCTGCGCCGCTACCCGATCGCGCTGGCCCGCATGGCCCGCCACCACGTCGACGCCTCCGTCGAGGCCGCCCGCGACGGTTTCCGCACCGCCCGGGTGGAGCTCGCCGAGGCCGTCCCGCCGCACGGCATCGAGGCCGTCCTGGAGACCTACCGGCGCGAGGGCGGCCGCCTGGTCGCCCTCGCCTCGGCCATCCAGCTCGTCGAGACCGCCCTGCGCAGCCAGGACCTGCCCGACGACCCCGAATACCGCCGCCCCTTCACGCCCAAGCTCTGACGGCGCCCGCTCCGGCTCACGCCGCTCCGTCTCGTGGGCGAGCCCTGACGCTCCGGGCGGCGCCGCCTCACATCGCCCGGGCGGCGCCGGGCGACGGGGTGGCGGTGAGGAAGCGGGGCGCCCGCCGGGCCCGGCCCGCCAGGCGGGTGGTGACGGCGGCGCGGATCTTCGGCACGGCGCTCATCGGGACCAGGGCCACCCCGCAGCGCCCGATGACCAGGCCGCCCAGGGCGCCCGCCTCGCGGGCGGTGTCCAGGGCCAGGTCAAGGGTCGCCTCGCCGCGTGCGTGGGCCTCGGTGAGCAGCGGGCCCAGCGCGGGGATCGAGCCGGCGCGCAGGGCGGCGGCGGCACGTTCGGCGAGGGCGCCCGCGGGACGGGCGGGCGGCGCGGCGGACGCCCCCACATCCATGATCAGCAGGCGTAGGCCGATAGCGGTCAGATCACAGGGCAGGTGCTCGACCCTGCCCGCGACGCCGGAGCCGGCCCCGGCTCCGGCTCCGTTCCCGGTGATCAGCAGGGCGTGATCGGCGCGGGCGTGCCGCGCGGCCAGGTAGGACGCGGACGGGGCGCCGGCCCCGCCGGGCCGGGCCTCGCCGGCGCCGAGGCCCAGCTCGACGGCGCAGGCGGTCTCCGCGCCGGTCAGCAGGCCCATCTCGGCCGGCAGCTCGCGGTTGACCATGACCCGGGTCGCGGGGCGGTCGCAGGTGATGAGCGCGTTGACGGCGGGGAGCGCCCACTCCGGGACGGCGCCCGCGGCCAGCGCCGCCGGCAGCCGCCCGCGGCCGACCGAGAAGCGGTCGGCGTGATGGCTCATCGAGTAGAACTCGGCGGTGCCGTCGTCGCCGGCCGGGCCGAGCGCCGCGATGACGCCCCAGGGCAGCGCGACCGCCAGCTCGGGGCCGCCGCCCAGCAGGGTGAGCCCGCCGGGCGCCCGCCACACGCCCGCGGGCGTGTGGCCGTAGGCGCGCTCGAAGACGTGCGCGGTGATGCGCACCTCGGGATCGACCGCCAGTTCCGGATCGACGGCCGGCCCGGAGTCGACCGCCGGCCCGGGATCGACCACCGGCGCCGGGTCTGCGACCGGCTCGGTGCCGGTTCCTGCGTGGGTCACCCTTGGTCCTTTCGTGCCAGCACCCGGTAGCCCGGGAACGGTGCGGCCCAGGCCACCGCGGCGATCCAGCGGGCCACGGCCGCTGTCCTGGCCGTTCCCGCGCCGCGCAGCGGCCCGGGGCCCGGGGCCGCGTACCGGTGCCGCGCCCGGCCGCGGGCGACGACCCGCAGGCCCCGGCCGGCGAGCGCCGCCTCCAGGTTGCCCCTGGAGATCAGGTGCCGGTGTCCCGGCTGCGACCAGCGGCCGACCCTCGGGTCGGGCAGCTCGATCAGCAGGTGGCCGCCCGGCGGCAGGATCTTGGCGGCGGCGTCCAGCTCGGCGAGGGGGTCGTCGACGCCCTGGAGGTAGTGGTTCATGCTGACCAGGTCGTACCGCCCGGACAGCTCGTCCTTCAGGTCGGTGAACCGGCCGCGGTACGCCGCGCGCAGCCACCCGCGCCGCGCGCCCTCGGCCACGCCGGCGGCGGTGTCGAGGCCGTCGAACGCGGTGCCCGGGACGAGCGTGCGGGCCGTTCCGCAGAAGCGGCCGTGGCCCGCGCCCACGTCGAGCCAGGCGCGCGGGCGGACGGGGACGTGGGACGCCGCGAACTTCACCCGTGCCCGCCGCGCGCCCAGCCGTTCGGTGGGCTCGGAGCCCAGGCCGAAGGGCTGGCGGCCGTGCACGTCGCGGCCGTAGAACTCCCGCCCGGCGTCGTTGAGCGCCGGGTGCTGGAAGACGTGCCCGCAGTCGCCGCACCGTTCGAGCGTGAACCGCCCCGGCCGGTCGTGGACGACGTCCCCGCTGGTCAGGATCTTCCGGAACGCGAGCGACCCGCACCAGGGGCAGTCGTCGCGGCGCGGCTGGAGAAACCGGTCGACGCCGTGCGCGACCTCACCCGCGTACCGCGCGGCGTCCTCGCGTTCCCGCTCGGCGAGCCGCCGCTCCCACTCCCCCGGCCGCCCCCTGAGGGTCGCCCAGACCTGCCACGGCGTCCGGACGACGCGCAGCAGCGCCGACCGGTGCAGGTCGCGCGGCCTGATCGCCGACCCGGCGAACACGATGTAGGGCACGGCGCTGTAGGCGACCACCGCGAGGACGCCCCACCAGGGGTCGGCCACCAGGGCCGCGCCGACGAGGCCGTACGAGACGAGCGTCGAGCCGGTCCGGCGCGGCACCGAGACTCCGAGGCCGCGCAGCCACGCCCGGCGCCCGCCTCCCGACGTCGAACGCGGCGCCGTGCGGCACGGCACGGCGACCATGCCCGCCCCGCTGCCGACCCCGTCCATCGGCGGCAGCGCGTACTGCCGCAACCGCGCGGTGGCCTCGCCGAACGCGCCGCGGTCCAGCGCTCCGGCCGGCACCTCCGCCCGCGCGAGCACGTCGCCGGCGACCAGCGCGGCGAAGCCGGCGCCGCGCCCCGGCGCCACCGGGTCGCGGCGGTAGGTCCGCAGGTCGACGTCGCGGGCCAGGTCCAGCGCCCGTTCCACCGGCAGGTCGGCGGGGACCAGGTCGAGCACCTGGAGGTCGTGCGCGAAGGCGTGGTCGAACGCGGCGCGGCGCAGCCGGCCGGGCACCGCCACGCCCTCGGCGGTGACCAGCTTGTACGCCGCGTCCCGCCCGTCGTCCTTGTCGCCGGCGCGGCGCGCGGCCTGCTCGTCCTCCGGCACGGGCAGGACGCGCAGTGGCGCCAGCCTCCGGCGCAGCCGCACCGCGCCGGCGACGGTGCCGGACGCGACGAGCAGGGGGATCCAGATCATGCGAGCTTCTCCAGCCGTTCGGCCGCCTGGGCCGCGCCCCCGGCGGCGGTGAAGGAGTCCCGGACACGCTCGGCCGCGGCCCGGTAGGACGGGTCGGTCAGCACGTTCTCCAGCGCCGACCGCAGTTCGTCCGCGCGGACGCGGGCGAACCGCACCGGGATCCCGGCGCCCGCCGCCTCGACCTGCCGCGCGACGACCGGCTGGTCGTCGCGGATCGGCGCGACCACCAGCGGCAGGCCGTGGGCCAGCGTCTCGCAGACGGTGTTGTGACCGCCGTGCGACACCACCGCCGACAGGCGCTCCAGCAGCGCGAGCTGCGGCACGTGCTCGCGGACCAGCACGTTGGGCGGCGGGTCGGCGACGGTGCCGGGCGGGGTGACGAACACCGCGCGCACCGGCATGTCCCGGACGGCGTCGGCGGCCACCCGGAAGAACCTCTTGCCCGCCGCGCCGTTGATCGTGCCGAGCGACACGAGCACGGCGGGACGGTCGTCGCCGTCCTCCAGCCACTCCCACGGGAAGTCGCCGCCCGGCGGCCGCCCGAGCGCGGGCCCGACGAACGCGATGTGGTCCGGGAAGAACGAGACGTCCCCGACCAGCGCCGCGGTGGAGAACACCAGCACCAGGTGGTCGGAGAACCGCAGGTCGAGCAGGTCCTCGATGCCGTGGTCGAGCTGGAAGTCGGCGATCTGCTCGCGCACCCACTCCTCGACCAGCGGCATGCCCGCCAGCGGCCGGGTGAACTCGGCGGAGGTGGTGGCGGAGGTGGCCCAGGGCAGCCCGCGCAGCCGCGCGGCGACCGGGGCCGCCAGCACCTGCTGGTCGGAGACGACCACGTCCGGGTCGAACGTGTCGATCGCCGCCTGGACGCCGGGCATCATCACGTGCCCGAGCGGGACGATGAACTCCTCCCAGAGGAACTTCAGCGCCGCCGGGCCGCGCAGGTCGAGCCACCGGCCGCGCGCCGCCTCCAGGCGCCTGGTGAACGTCTCGTTCTCCGCCGGGAAGATCTGGGCGCCGCCGGGCAGCAGCGGCTCCAGGCCGGCCCGGTGGCCCACCCAGGCGACCTCGTGCCCGCGCGCCGCCAGCTCGGCCGCGACCGCGACCGTCGGGTTGACGTGCCCGGCGAGCGGCGGCACGGCGAACAGGAACCGCCGCCGCGGGCCTGTCTCGTCCACGGTCGGCCCGTCCTCCTCCGGTTCCGCCGCGGCCTCCTCCGGTTCCGGAGCGGCGTCCTCGGGTTCCGGCGCGGGCTCAGGGGCCGGGGCGAGCAGCGACGGTACCTGGACGCGGCGTCCCCTACGGCCTTGGCGTGCCATCAGGCACCTCCGTTCGAAGCGGCGGTCGCGGCGAGCGGCACACGCGTGCCCGCGTGATGGGCCAGCCAGGGCAACATCACGTCGAGCAGTTCCGCGGTCCCCTCCCGCAGGACGGTGTGCGCGTGCTCCGGCATGACGTGCAGCGTGCAGTCGGGGACTGCGCGCAGCAGCAGCCGTCCCGCGTCCACCACGTCCGAGTGCCTGCCGTAGACGGCGAGCACCGGGCAGGCGACGGTGGCCAGGTCGGCCGGCAGGACGGGCTCCACCGCGGCGAGGTCGTCGAGCAGGCTGGTGCCGTTGATGAGCGCGTCGGCGGTCCGCGCCTGCCTGCCGCGCTGGCGCCAGCCGATGGCCATCAGCTGGTCGGCGAGGCGCTCGTACTCCAGGACGAGCGCGGACTTGCCCAGCGTGTTGAGCATGTCCTCGGTCCACTCGCCGGCACGTTCGGCGGGGCCGTACGACTCGATCAGCACCAGCCCGGCGACACGTTCGGGCCGGGCCAGCGCCGCGTTCAGCGCGACGACGCCGCCGAAGCTGTTGGCGACCAGGTGGACCGGCCGCGTGTGGCCGAGGGCGTCGAGCACGCCGAACAGGTCGGCGACGGCGTCGGCCGCCGAGTAGCCGGTGGCGGTGCGCTCCGACAACCCGTGGCCGCGCAGGTCGTAGAGGACCGCGCGCGCCCCGGCGGCCGACACCGGCCCGGCGAGCGTGTAGTAGAAGCTGGAGAGGTTGTCCATGACCAGCCCGTGGACGAACACCACCACGGGCGGATCGGACGTGCTCCCCCGTTCGAGATCGTGCGCGGGGTCCATCGTCTGAACGTGGAACCGGATCCCGCGTGCGGTCACCTCAGGCATGCGCGTCCTCCAGGAAGTCGGTCAGCAGGCGCGTGAGCCGCGCCCGCGCCGTGATGTGCAGGTCGTGCCCGCCGTTCAGGACGTGCCGGCGGGAGGCGGGCAGCGCCCTGCCGACGAGTTCTCCGGACGCGCGGAACGGGGACTGCGCGCCGACCACCGTCAGCACCGGCACCTCGCCCACCCCGCGCAGGTCGTCCTCGGTCATCGGGGGCTCGGCCGCCAGGTCGGTGAGCAGGCTCGTCCGCTCCAGCAGCGCGGCCGTCCGCCGCCCGCCGCCGGTCCCGGGCCGGGCGCCCGCGCCGACGGCCGGCACGACGGCGGCGGGGTCGCCCGCGAACGGCGGGTCGACCAGCGCCAGCCGGGTGACCCGGCCGGGATGGTCGCGGGCGAACCGGACCGCGACGGCCGCGCCGTAGCTGTGCCCGGTGATCGCGAACGGCGGCAGGTCGCCCGTCAGCTCGGCCAGGTCGCCGGCCATCGAGGCGGTGCCGTAGCCGGTCGGGGTACGTTCGCTCATGCCGTGGCCGCGCCAGTCGAGCAGCCGCACCGGCCGCCGCCGGGCCAGCGCCGGCGCGACCGTGAAGAACCAGGACGCGGCGCTCCCGGTGAACAGCCCGTGCAGCATCACCAGCGGTTCCGGGCCGACGCTCCGTCCGAGATCGACCACATGGAACCGCACACCCCGCGCGCACACGAACGCCATGACCGGAAGGCCGCCCCCGCCCCGGTTCAGACGCCGGCGGGCTGCAGCCGCGACTCGATGTGCGCCACCAGGTCGCCGACCGTCATCCGCATGATCTGGTCGAGGTCCATGCCCGCGATGAACGCGGCGAAGTCGACCCGGTCGCCGTAACGCCCCTGGAGCCTCTCGGCGAGCGCCACGAACTCGATGCTCTCCAGCGCCAGGTCCTCGTTGAACGTGGTGCCGGGCCCGACCTCCAGGTCGAGCAGGAAGTCCTCGCCGACCACGTCGACGAGCATCCGGACGACCTCGGTGAGAACCTGGCCGGTGCCAGCGGTGCTGCTCATGCTCATCCCTCCTGGGAGTCGTGGGAGTGTCTGCTCTGCGTCGTGACGGTCCACGTCACGACATGCCCGTCCATCACGCGCGACGTCACCGCGGTCAGCGAGTCGGGCGCGGCCACCAGCAGCCGGTCGCCGTCGGCGGCGGTCACGACGTGGTCGGCCGTGCTGACCGGCCGCCGGTCGCCCGGGGCTCCGGCCGCGTCCCTGGCCGCGTCCCTGGCCGCGTCCCTGGCCGCCGCCTGCCGCGCGGCGGCGCGCTTGGCGGTCAGGACCCGGGCGGTCTCGGTGGCGGCGTCCCCGGGCAGCCGCGCCACCAGGGCCAGCTCGCCCTCGTTCAGGGTGGGCTCGTCCCCGGCACCGCCCGCAGCACCGCCCGCCGGGCCGCCGGGGCCCGGGTCCGGAGTGAGGGGGCGGACGTCGATGCCGGCCGGCGCCGCCGCCGGCCGCACCACCGCCACGCCCAGCTCGCGCGACCGGCCCACCGAGACCGCCAGCGGCTCGTCGAACGGGCCCGTGACGTGTGGCAGCCCCGCCTCGTCCGTGCGCACGGTCAGCTCGGCCGGGAACAGGGGCCCGTGCCCGCGTTCCCACAACCAGTGCCGTACGGCGTCCTTGGCGGCGATGCGGCCCAGCAGCCACGGCCCCTGCTCGCGCGGCGTCAGGGCCTGGTACTCGGCCCGTTCGGCGGCGCACAGGTACTGCCACATGAGCAGGTCCCGCGACGAGGTGCCGTCCCAGCGCTTGCGCGCCAGGCACCAGTCCCCCGGCTGCGCCTCGCCGATGCCCGACACCTCGGGGGTGAACTTGATCCGCCACACCGCCTCGTCGGTGAAGAAGCGGTGCGTCGTCCATCCCTCGACGCGCCCCCACACCCGGCCGTCCGCGCCGACCATCTCGGCGTCGCACCTGATCGTGGTGTCGGAGATCGCGCGGTTGCGGACGGTGGCGTCGAGGCGTTCCCCGGCGGGCGGCAGCGGGCCGTACCACGACACCCGTTCGATGCCGATCGGGAACACGGTCTGGTCCTTGTCCCCGTACACCTGGATCCAGTGCCCGCACAGCTGCCCGGCGCTGTCCATGAGCGCGCCCGGCGTGGGCAGCGAGGTCAGCCCGGCGCGCAGGCCGTCGCGGGCGATCGCCGACATCTCGCTGACGCCCTGGTAGAGCGGTCCGTGGAACATCCAGCGTTCGGCGTAGAAGCGGTCGGCTCGCACCACGGGCGGCCCCTCGGCCGTGAGCGGCGTACGGTCCGGCGCGGGCGGCGAGGGGTAGGCCGGGGCGAGCAGGACGGTCCCGTCGGTGTGGCCCTTGATGACCACCTTCACGCGCCGGACGCCGCCGGCGGGCACGCCGCCCGGGTCGGCCTGCGCCGCGTGGACGTCGGCGGTGGTGGCCGGCTCGGCCACGACCCACCGCAGCGCCCGCACGTCCTCGAACCCGATGACGACGAGGTCGGGGAACAGTTCCCGCGCGGTCTCGGCCATCACTTCGAGCAGGGTGGTGAGCGGCACGACCGGGAACCGGTCGGAGGTGTCCGGCCAGCCCGCGGGCTGCGGGATCAGGCAGTGGTCGATGACGTACGGCATCGACTCCAGCGAGAACACCCGCGAGGTGGTCAGCTCGGTGACGCGCGGGCGCGGCGCGGGCATCGTGTCCGGGGACGGGGGGACGGCCCCGGCGTGCAGGGCGTCGATCACGACCTGCGCGCTCTCGGCGGCCTCGCGCAGCAGCGCGTCCAGCTCCGCCATGATCGGGTCGTCGGCGGGCAGCGGCGCGAGGCCCGCCGTCGTCATGCCGGGCGTCGTCGCGCCCGCACCCGCGCCGGTGCCCGAGCCGATGTCCAGCGCGGGAACGGCGCCGTCCAGCCGGACCAGCGGCGTGCCGAGGTCCAGCCGCAGCGCGGCCCGCTGGTCGCCGCCCTGCCCGGGGACCGGCTCGTCCCGGTCGAAACCGCCGTAGCCTTCGGCCCACAGCGCGGCCACGACGCGGCGCAGCTGCCCGAGCCCGTCGCGCTTGGGAACGTTGACGGGCATCGCGAGGTGCTCCCGGCCGCCCAGCCGGTCGCCGACGAACCCGGTCAGGCTCCCCGGACCGACCTGCACGAAGGCGCGCACGCCCGCGCCGTACAGCTCCTCGACCAGCTCGCTGAACCGCACCGGCTCCAGCAGGTGGCGCACGACCAGCTCGCGCACCTCGCCGGCCGCGGCGGGGAACGGCGCGGCCGTCGTGCCCGACCACAGCGGGACGCGCGGCGGGTGGAGGGGGAGCACGTCGAACGAGCGGTGCACCGAGCTCATGTAGGCCTGGGCCATCGGGGTGTGGAACCCGGACCGGAACGGCAGTTCCTGGCCCAGCACGCCCTCGGCGCCGAGCCTGGCCAGCACCTCGCGCACCGCGTCGGGCGGCCCGCAGATCACCGACTGGTGCGGGCAGTTGTCGTGGCTGACCACGACCTCGGCGGACGTCCCGATGGCCTCCTGCGCCCGGTCGGCGCCGCATCCCAGCGCCCCGTACATGACGTCGGGGACGTCGAGGGCCTCGTGGTCGAGCGCGGCCATGACCGCTTCGACCGCGCCGCCCTCGTACATCCCCGTGGCGATCATCGCGGTCCACTCGCCGAGGCTGTGCCCGGCGGCCACGTCCGGCTCGATCCCCAGCTCGGCCAGGGCGGCGGTCAGCAGCCGGCCCACGGCGATCACGTCGGCGGCGTGGCCCAGCAGGTCCGCGCGGCCGGTGAGCTCGGGGCACGCCATGCCGAAGTGGTCGGCGACGTCGTCGATCCGCGGCTCGAAGGACGGCTCGAACCCCGGGTAGAGGAAGGCGACCTTCCCGCCCGCGGCCAGCAGGGGCCGCGGGGTGAACCAGATGTCGCTGCGGCCCCGCCACGGCGTGCCGCGGAGCACGATCGCGCGGGCCAGTTCGAGCCGCCGGGGCGTGGGCTCCACGATCGCCAGCCGGCACGGCAGGTCCGGCGGGTCCTCGCCCGCCGCCGCGAGAGCCATCAGCTCGCCGTCCCCGGCCTCCAGCAGCCGGGCGAGCTCGGTGTCGGTGCGGGCCGCCAGCCGCAGCACCCCGCCGTCTCCGCCCGCGTCCCGCGGGGCGTCCGGCGTGCGGGGGCCGGAGAGCCTCCCCCGTCCCGGGCCGCCGCTCCCCACGTTCGCGGGCGGCTCTTCGAGGATGACGTGGGCGTTGGCGCCGCCGAAGCCGAAGGCGTTGACGACGGCGCGGCGCGGCACGCCCGCCGCGGGCCGTTCCCACGTCGCCGACTCGCGGACGGGGCGCAGCCGGCCGCCCGCCAGGGCCGGGTGCGGCTCGTCGATGTTGAGGGTCGGGGGCAGGACGCCGTCGCGCACCGCGCAGGCGGCCTTGATCAGGCCCGCCATCCCGCTCGCGGGCATGGCGTGGCCGATCATCGACTTCACCGTGCCGAGCGCGAGCGGCGGCCCGTCCGCGCCGAACACGCGGCGCAGCGTCTCCAGCTCCGCCTCGTCGCCCGCCGGGGTCCCGGTGCCGTGCGCCTCGACCAGGCCGAGCGCGTCCGGCGCCGCCGGGTCCAGGCCCGCGTCCCGCCAGGCGCGCTCCACGGCCAGCACCTGGCCGTCGACGAGCGGGCTCATGATGCTGCCGGCGCGGCCGTCGCTGGACGACCCGACACCGCGGACGACCGCGTGGATCCGGTCGCCGGCGCGTTCGGCGTCCGACAGCCGCTTGAGCAGCACGACGCCGGTGCCCTCCGACAGGAGCGTGCCGTCGGCGGAACGGTCGAACGGGCGGATGCGCTCGGTCGGGCTCAGCGCGCGGAGCTGGCTGAACACGCTCCACACCGTGGCGTGGTGGGCGTGGTGCACGGCTCCGGCGAGCATGGCGTCGCACTGGCCCGAGCGCAGCGCCCGCACGGCGTGCTCCACCGCCAGCAGCGACGACGCGCAGGCCGCGTCCAGCGTGTACGCGGGTCCGCGCAGGTCGAAGCGGTTGGCGATCCGGGACGCCGCGAAGCTGGGCACGAGCCCCACCGAGGCGTCCGGGCCGTCGGGGCCGAGGCGCTCGCGGAACGCGGCCTTGATCTGGGCCAGCCGGTCGGCGCCGAGGCCGGGCACCAGTTCCGCCAGCACCGAGGTGAGCTGGTGGGCGGTGCGCACCCGCTGGTCGAAGCGGGCGATGCCGGGCGTGATGTAGCCGCCGCGCCCGATGACGACGCCGATCCTGGACCGGTCGGGCAGCCGCCCGTCGCCGCCGGCGTCCGCGATCGCCTCGGCCGCGGTGCGCAGCGCGAGCAGTTGGTCGGGCTCCATGCCCGCCACCGCGGCGGGCATGATCCCGAACCTGGTCGGGTCGAACGTGGCGAGGTCGTCCACGAAACCGCCGCGGCGGCAGTAGAACCGGTCGCTCTCGGGCGCCCGCCCGTAGGCCTCGGGGTCGTAGTACAGGGCCGGGTCCCACCGGTGGGCGGGCACGTCGGTGATCGCGTCGATGCCGGCGCGGACGTTGCGCCACAACTCCGCCGCCGACCCGGCGCCGGGGAAGACCGCCCCGACGCCGACGATGGCGATCGGTTCGGGGTCCGGCGTCACCTGGCCGCCCCGGTGAAGACGACCTGGACCTCGTCGCCGTGCGCGATCTCGCGGAGCAGGGCGGTCACGGCCGCGGCCGGGTCGATCAGCGCGATGCCGCGGCGGGCGTACTCGCGGGCCAGTTCGGGCGAGACCATCCCGCCGCCGGCCCACGGCCCCCAGTCGGCCACCAGCACCTTGCCGCCCAGCTCGGTGCGCCACACGCGGGCGAGGGTGTCGCAGGCGTCGTTGGCGGCGGCGTAGTCGGCCTGGCCGCGGTTGCCGTAGATCCCGGAGATGCTGCCGAAGACCACGAAGAAGCGCAGGTCGGAACGGACCGCGGCGACCAGCGCCCCGGCGCCGTCGACCTTGGTGCGGTAGACGCGGTCGAACGACTCGGGGGCCTTGTCGCGGACGAGCCGGTCCTCCAGGAGCCCGGCGCCGTGGACCACGCCGTCCAGCCTGCCGTGCCGAGCGTAGACGTCCTCGACGACGGCGCGCACGGCCTGCGGGTCGCGCACGTCCGCCGCGTGGTAGCGGACCGACGCGGCGGCGCCACGCAGCGCCTCCAGCGTGCCGCGCACCTCCCGTTCGGCGAGGATCCGGCGGATGGCCGCCTCGATCTCGGCCGGGGTGCGGCCGCCCTGCGCGACCAGCGCCCGGCGCAGCGCCACCTCGTCGGTCGCGGCGGCGACGGCCGGGTCCTCGGCGCCCGGCTCGGGCGTACGGCCGACCAGCTCGATGTGGCAGCCGGTCGTGCGGGCCAGTTCGAGCGCGAGCCGGGCGGTGATGCCGCGGGCCCCGCCGGTGAGCAGGACGACGCCGCCGGTGCCCAGATCGAGGCCGTGGGCGGGGGCGTCGCCCGGAACGTCCGGCGCGGGGGCGGGCAGCTCGACCGGCGCGACGGTGAGCGTGCGGCGCTGGTCGCCGTCGTACCCGACCTCGACCGGCGCCTCGGCGACGAGCATCTCGCCGAGGATGCGCAGCGCGACGGCGCGCGGGCTGTCCTTGGTGTCGACGTCGACGGCGCGCACGAGCACCTCCGGGTACTCCTGGGCGAGCGTGCGGGCCAGGCCGCGCAGCCCCGCGCCCGGCGACGGGTCGCCGATGCCGCTGCCGTCGAAGCGCCGCCCGAACGTGCCGCCCGCGCCGCTGGCGAAGACCAGCCAGCGCAGGCCGCCGCCGAGCATCACCTCGCGGATGCCGCCGTACGCGCCGGGCAGCACCGGGCCGCCGCCGGGACGCAGCGCGGCCAGGTGGATGAGGCCGTCGCAGCCGCCCTCGGGCTCCAGCGGGGTGCGCACCTGCGCGCCCTGCTGCTCCAGCAGGTCGGCGAGTTCGAGCGCGATGCCGCAGCCGTCGTCGACGATGACGAACCGGCGGCCGGCGAAGAGGCCGGGCATCGGCTCGGGCGCGGGCAGCGGCGGCAGGTCCGCCATCCGGATGATCTGGCGGACGGGGGCGCTCACCACCGGGACGGGGGCGGGCTCGCCCTGGGCGGGGACCGGCACCTCGACGGTGCCCGGGCCTCCCGACATCATGTGCGCGGGCGCGGGCGCGGGGGCCTCCGGCCGGTCGGCGCCGATGCCCAGACGGCCGCAGATCCACGGAACGATCTCGCCGATCGTCTTGATGCGGGCGAGCTGCTCGACGATCGGCTCGTCCAGCCGGGTGCCCGCGGTGGTGAGGCCGACCCGCTCGGCCAGCTCACCGATGATCTCGGTGCGCTTGATGGAGTCGATCGACAGGTCGGCCTCGAGGTCCAGTCCGGCGCCGAGCATGTCCTCGGGGTAGCCGGTCCGCGCGGCGATGACCGAGAGCACCGCGGCCCGGACGCCGTCCGGCGTCAGCGCGGCGGGCTCCGGCACGGCCGGGTCCGCGGGCGCCGGGGCCTCGGGACCGGGTGCGGGCGGAGGCGCGGCGTCCGAGGACGCGGGCGGCGCGGCGGGCGCGGAGGCCGCCTCGGGCGTGGGGCCCGCGCCGGGCAGCACCTCGCCCGCGTACACCGCGCGCGGCGCCGGGACCGGGGCGGGCGCGGGCGCGGCGGGCGGCGCGGCGGGCGCGGACCTGCCGAGGAGGGAGAGCACCACGTCGCGCTGGGCGGCGACGAGCTCGCGGCTGGTCCGCAGGTACTCCAGGACCGCGGCCTCGGTCACGCTCGGCGCGGGCTGGTCATCGGCCATGGTTCCTCCGGTGGGGAGCTCGACCCGCTCGGCGGGGCGCAGCGCGTTGGTCAGGTATCCGCCGTCGGCGGTGCGGACGAGGTGCCCGTTGACGGTCCAGCCCGGGGTGCGGCGGACGTCGGCCGCCGTGACCCGGCGCGCGTCGCGCCCGGCGAACAGCGGCAGCGGGTCGACGGCGACGCCGGCCACCGCCAGCCGCGCCAGCGCCTCCAGCAGGCCTTGCAGGCCGGACTCGCCGGTCGCGTCGACGCCGACCGCGGTGTGCGGCCGGTCGCCGAGGATCCTGCCGACGAGCCCGGTGAGCACCCGGCCCGGCCCGGCCTCGACGAACACCCGCGCGCCCGCCGCGTACATCGCCTCGATCTGCTCGACGAACCGGACCGGCGCGGCGACCTGGCCCGCCAGCGTGGCGCGCAGCCCGGCGGGTTCGGTGTCGTACGGCGCGGCCGTGGTGTTGGACCACACGGGGAACGCGGGCGACCGCAGGTCGCGCCCGGCGAGCTCGGCGCGCAGCGTGGCGGCCGCCCCCGAGACGAGCGGGCTGTGGAACGCGCACGCGACGGGGAGCGGCGTGGCCGCCAGGCCCTGCCGGTCCAGCACGGCCAGCGCGGTCTCCAGCGCCGCCGTGGAGCCCGAGATCACCACCTGCCGGGGCGCGTTGTGGTTGGCGACCACGACCTCGGAGACGTCCGCGAGCGCCGCCCGCACCTCGTTCAGGCTCGCGGTGACCGCGGCCATCGCGCCCGGGTCCCGGCCGCCCTCCGCCTCGCCCGCGCCGGCGGCGGCCAGGACCGCCTCGGCCCGCGCCGCGCTCAGCGCGACCAGGTCGTCCTCGCCGAAGACGCCAGCGGCGCACAGCGCGACGAGCTCGCCGTAGCTGTGCCCGGCGGCCAGGTCGGGGCGCACGCCCAGCTCGGTGAGGAGCTTATGCACCGCCAGCCCGGCGATGCCGAGCGTGGGCTGGGCGACGCGGGTGTCGGTGATCGCCGCGCGCTGCCGCTCGTTCTCCTCCGGGGTGAACGCGGCGGGCGGGAACATCGCCTGGGCGTAGCGCCCGCCGGCCAGCCGCAGCAGCCGCTGAAGGCGCGGGAACGCCACGAACAGGTCACCGAGCATGCCCGGCCGCTGGCTGCCCTGGCCCGGGTAGAGGAACGCCACCTGGCCGGGCTCGGCCGTGCCGGAGCCCGTGCCGGAGCCCGGGTCGGGGACGAAGACGCCGGGCGCGGGCCGGAACTCCAGCGCGGCGGCCAGTTTGACCCGCAGGTCGTCCGGCCCGGTGGCGACCAGCGCCGCCTGCACCGGGCCGTCACCGGCGGCGAACGTGCGGGCGAGGTCGCGCAGCCGGACCTGCCCGGCGTCGAGCAGGGCGCCGAGCCGGTCGAGCTCGGCGCGGGCGGCGGCCCGGTCGGTGCCGCGGATCAGGAACAGCTCGGCGGGCCACTCGGCCAGGCCGGAGACCGGCTCGGGCGCGCCGTCGTACCCGGCGAGCACGGCGTGGAAGTTGGAGCCGCCGAACCCGAAGCCGCTGAGCCCGGCGTACCGTTCGCCGGGGGCGGCGGCCCACGGCCGGGCGGCGGCGCCGAACACGAACGGGCTGGTGACCGCGTCCCAGGCGCTCGACGGCCTCCGCAGGTTGAGCGTGCCGGGGAGCACGCCGGTGTGCAGCGCGTACGCGGTCTTGATCAGCCCGGCCAGCCCGGCGGCGCACTTGGTGTGCCCGATCTGCGACTTGACCGAGCCGAGCGTCACGCTGCCCGGCGCGGCGCCGGCGGCGCCGAACGTCTCGGTGAGCGTGGCCAGCTCGGTGCGGTCGCCGACCTCGGTGCCGGTGCCGTGCGCCTCGACGAGCCCGACCCGGGCCGGGGAGACGCCGGCCCGCTCGTACGCGCGGCGCAGCGCCAGCCGCTGCCCCTCGACGCGCGGCGCGGTCAGGCCGAGCGAACGGCCGTCGCTGGATCCGGCCACCGACTTGATGACGGCGTAGACCCGGTCACCGTCGCGCTCGGCGTCCTCCAGCCGCTTGAGCACCACGCAGGCGACGCCCTCGCCGAGGGCGATGCCGTCGGCGTCGGCGTCGAACGTGGCGCACCGGCCGCTGGGCGACAGCGCGTGCACCGACGAGAAGAGCAGGTAGTCGTTGATCCCGTTGTGCAGGTCGGCGCCGCCGCACAACACCATGTCGCTCGTCCCGGCGGCCAGGTCCTTGCAGGCGGCGTCGAGCGCGGCCAGGGACGCGGCGCAGGCGGCGTCGACGGTGTAGTTGGCGCCGCCGAGGTCGAGCCGGTTGGCGATGCGGCCCGCGATGACGTTCGTCAGCACGCCGGGGAACGAGTCGGCGGTGAGCCGCGGCAGCTGCTCGTCCAGGCCTCCGGGCACCTCGCCGAAGAACTGGGGCAGGATCGCGCGGGTGCCGTAGGCGGTGCCGAGCTCGGTCCCGCCCTCCGCGCCGAAGAAGACCGAGGTGCGCGAGCGGTCGAACGGCCGGTCGGCGTAGCCGGCGTCGGCCAGCGCCCGCGCCGCCACCTCGAGCGAGAGCAGCTGCATCGGCTCGACGCCGGCGAGGGAGCTGGGCGGGATGCCGTAGGCGAACGCGTCGAACGGGATGTCGGGCAGGAAGCCGCCCCACTTCGACGGGGTCTTGGCGCCCGAGCCGCCGCCGCGGGTGGCGGCGGGGTCGTAGTAGACCTCCGGGTCCCACCGGTCGGCGGGCACCTCGGTGACCGCGTCGACGCCGCCGACGATGGTGGCCCAGTACTCGCCCGCGTCGCGGGACTCGGGGAAGACGCAGCCGATGCCGACGATCGCGATGTCGGCGGGCGCCGCGGACTCGGCGGGCTGCTCGCCGGCCTCCAGGTAGATGCCCAGCAGCGCGGCGCGCGCGGACAGGAAGCACGTGGCGCCGGTCGTGACCTGCTCGTGCAGGCCGGTGATGCTGGTGGTGGCGGTGCGCAGCGCGGCCACCTGGCCGAGCATGTACATGCCCTCGCGGCGCTGCTCGTCCGCCTCGACCATCTCCAGGCCGG
This sequence comes from Spirillospora sp. NPDC047279, assembly GCF_040643285.1. Taxonomy (NCBI): domain Bacteria; kingdom Bacillati; phylum Actinomycetota; class Actinomycetes; order Streptosporangiales; family Thermomonosporaceae; genus Spirillospora; species Spirillospora sp. NPDC047279. The sequence goes on along the minus strand of NZ_JBEYUA010000014.1, from coordinate 195,782 downwards.
CGGCGTGCGGCGTGCGGCGCAGGCCCTTGGCGGCGACGCGCAGGCGTCCGAGGTTGAGCTCCTCGAGCCGGGCCCACATCTCCTTGCGGCCGGCGCCCGCCGCCTCCAGCTCGGCGCGGGCCGACTCGAACGCCTGGACGTAGGGGGTCCGGGCGCAGCGGGTGGCGTGGCCTGGCGAGGTCTCCAGCAGCGTGGTCGCGTCGCACTCGACGGCGGCGCGCTGGAACCCGGGCAGGATCGCGCCCGCCGCGACCGCCTCGTAGGTGAACAGGTAGGCGGTGCCCATCAGCACGCGGACGTCGGCGCCGCGTTCGGCCAGCGGGCCGGCGAGCGCGGCGACCATGGCGGCGGACCGCTCGTCGTGGATCCCGCCGGCGAACATGACCGAGAGTTCGGCGGCGGCACCGGGTTCGGCGTCGGCGAACTCCAGCAGCCGCTCGATCTGGGCGTCCCAGAGCGGGAAGCTGCCGCGCGGCCCGACGTGGCCGCCGCACTCCAGGCCCTCGAAGACGAACTTGCGGGCGCCCTCGGCGAGGAAACGTTCCAGCAGCCCCGGCGACGGGGCGTGCAGGTAGGTGCTGATCCCGGCCTCTTCGAGCGGGGTGGCCTGCGACGGCCGGCCGCCCGCGATCACCGCGTACGGCGGCCTGACCTCCCGGACGGCGGCCAGCTGCGCCTCGCGCAGCTCCGGCGGCGCGAAGCCGAGCACGCCGACGCCCCAGGGCCGGTCGCCGAGCCGGTCGGCGGTGTCGAGCAGCAGGTCGCGCACCTCGTCGCCGGTCATCAGCGCGAGCGCGAGGAACGGCAGCCCGCCGTCCTGGGCGATGGCGGCGGCGAACGCGGAACGGTCGCTGACGCGCGTCATCGGGCCCTGCACGACCGGATAGTCGCGGCTGATGGGGGTGCCGGGCGGGTTGTCCTTGGGGGCCAGCGGCTCGGCCTTCACGGCGGCCTTGATGTGCGCGGTGATCTGCTCGCGCACCGCCTGCACGACGCCGCCCGCGGTCTTGTACCGGCCGGCCAGCGACGCGGCCTGCGGGCCGTCCTGCCCGACGGGCAGCAGCTTCTGCCGCAGGCCGGTGGCGCCGAGCAGGGCGTTGACCCCGGCCGGGTCGAGCCCGGCCAGCTCGATCCGCGGCAGGTCGGGCCGCGTGTAGACGCGGTGCCCGTTGACGACGGTGGTCTCGCTGCCGTCCATGGCGGCGAGGGCGGCGGCCACGTCGGCGGGCAGGTCCGTCTCCCGCACCAGGGCGAGCTGGACGTCGAGCACGACGCCCGCGGCGCCGCCCGCGACCGCGGCGGCGGCGGTGTGCGGCCCGATCCCGCCCGCCGCGTACACCGGCACCTCCACGCGCGGGTCCGAGAGGAGGTGCTGGAGCAGCACGAACGTGGTGAGCTCGCCGACCCGGCCGCCGGCCTCGCAGCCGCGCGCGATGAGGCCCGACAGTCCCGGGACCGGGGCGGACGCCGCCGCCTCCGCCGGGCTCACGACCTCGATCAGCAACCGGCGCCCGCGGGCGTACGCGGCCGCGTCGCCCGCCGCCGGGGCGTCCATCACGACCGTGTCCACGGCGTCCGGGAGGTCGTCGGGGCGCACGCCGCACCCGGCCGGCACCCGGACGCCGAAGGGTCCCTTCCACCAGCGGACGACGTCGGCCAGCGCGGCGCGCGCCCGGTCGCGGTCCAGGCCGAGGTCGAGCACGCCGAGGCCGCCGGCCCGTGCCACCGCTACCGCCAGATGGGGCGCCGGTCGGCCGAACGGGCCGATCCCGATGATCTCGGCCTGCGCCCGGCCGCGCGCAGACCCCGCCCGGCCGTCCCGGACCTCGGCCCTGTCCCCCGCCATCCAGCGCCCCCCGACGTCCCGCGCGGCCGGATGACCCGTCCTGACCCGCGCGGCTAGAAATCCTTGCCGTGATCCCCTCGCGTTCAGGGGCTCGTCGTCGACCGTCAGCGGGCCCACGCCCCGTGACGTCGGGCAACGATACGTTCAGTAATGATCGAATCACCCGGACGACACACCCCGGGCCGCCGCGATGCGGCTCCTAGGGAGTCCCTGGGGCGTTCTTTGACACAACGAAAACCCCCAGGCGCCGCGGACGAGATCACTCGTCCGGGTGCCCGGGGGCGGGTCGTGCGGGCGTCAGACGGAGGCGGCCGCGCGGCGGTGCGGGCGGATGCCGTGGCGCACGATGCCCTCGTCCAGCCAGCGGTCCAGATGCGCCCAGGTCGTCTCGCGGGCCGAGCGTCCGGTGAGCACGCCCAGATGGCCGCCGGGCGCGATCTCGAAGCGCACCCGCTCGGCGGACGGCAGCAGGCGGGTCAGCGGATGCACCGCCTTGACGGGCGCCAGCGGGTCGCCGCGTCCCGCGATGGCCAGAACAGGCGCCCGGACGGCGTCCAGCCCGATGCGCCGCCCGCCGATCTCGAAGCCGCCCCCGGCCAGCGCGTTCTCCCGCAGGAGCGCGGTATAAAGCTCCTCCAGGGTGCGCCCCGGATAAGTCACCATGCTGTTGGTGAAGTGGTCGACCGCCTCGATCTGAGCCAGAAACTCGATATTATCGAGATTGGTCAGCATCGAGTAAGGACGCATCACGTATTTGTCGAATCCCACCGTCTGATAAGCACGTTTCAGCGGCGCCGCGGGGCGCACCGCCCGCAGGTCGATCGGGGCGGCGATGACCGCCACCGAGGCGATCGGCAGGTCCGGATCGGCCGCGGCCGCGAGCAGCGAGAGGATGCCGCCCAGGCACCAGCCGACCAGCTGGACGGGCTGGCCGCCGGCGTCCTCACTGACCCCGCGGATCGCGCCCGGCAGGATCTCCCCCACCCACTCCTCGAAACCCTGAACCCGGTCGGTGTCGCCGGTCGGGCCGTAGTCCAGCAGGTAGCTGCGCCGACCCGCGCTCACCACGTGCTCGGCGAGGCTGCACCCCCGGCGGAGGTCGTAGCAGCGCGTGGGCGCCGCGAGCGGCGGGACGAACACCACCGGCGGCCCGGCCGGGATCACCCCCTCCGGCGACCGGTAGCGGAAGACCGACCGGCGCGGCCCGTCGTCGATCATCTCCGCCGGCATCGGCCGCAGATCCGCGACATGCCCGTAGAGGAGTTTGTGCGTGACATTGGACGCGGCGGCCCGCAGGCTCCGGGGGGAGGGAATCATTTCGATTTCATCCATCTCCATTCGAGGACCATCCTCTTTCTACACCGGGTCCGGCGAGACTCAAATCACGGCGCCGTGAAGCGCGTGTTAAATCACTCTGACAACACGTTCCCGACCGTCCGGAAATGCGGCTCCGGCGACGACCGGCCGGTCATCGCCGGCGGCCGGCCGGGGCCTAAACTGATCACATGAGTGAAACGCCGTTCGAGCTGGGCACCGACGGGCCCCGGGTCATCGTCACCGGCGTGGACGGCTCGGAGACCTCGATGCGCGCCGCCGCGTACGCCTGGGGGCTGGCCCGGCGCAGCGACGCCCGGCTCGTCCTGGTTCAGGTCCTGCCGCTGGCGTCCCTCTCCACGCTGACGCCCGGCGGGGCCGCCGTCATGCGGGAGGCGGGCGAGGAGGTCGCCGCCGAGCTGCGCGCCGAGCTCGAACGGGCGATGCGGGAGCACCCGGTGCGGCACGAGTTCGTCACCGAGCAGGGCGACGCGTACTCGGTGCTGGCCCGGGTGGCCGACGAACTGCGGGCCGACGCGGTGGTGGTCGGCGCCTCGGCGCAGGCCGGTCACCGGCTGATCGGCTCGGTGGCGGTCCGCCTGGTCAGGGCGGGCCGCTGGCCCGTCACGGTGGTCCCCTGACCCCGGTTCCGGCGCGGTGATCGCGGGTAGTCGTCAAGTGATCGGGTGACTGCCGGTGAGCGGGAGGGAAGCCGTGCGTGATCCTTTCTTGACGGAGGCCCGCTGGGCGGGCGAGACCGTCCGGGTGGCCGGCTGGCTCAAGCGCGAGCCCGCCGCGCCCCAGCGCATCGACCTGCTCCTCCGCGAACGGGACGGGAGCCGGGTGCTCACCTTCCCCGCCAGCACCGGGCCGCCGGAGGCCGAGCCAGCGGGCGCCGCCGAACGGGTGCGGTTCGAGGCCGGCGTTCCGGTGACGGCCGCCGCCGGAGGGGCGCCGCTCCCGCACGGCCTCTGGGACCTCGAGCTCTCCGTCGGGCAGGGCGGCGACGCCGTCGTCACGCCGCTCGGCCGGGACCGCGCCGCCGAGATCGACGTGTCGCCGCAGCGGCACTTCCTCACCGACTCCACGACGGTGACCCTTTACTTCAGCGTCCACGGCACACTCGCCATCGACGCCGGCGGCGAGTCCCACACGGCCGGCACCACGCGCGCCGCCACCGTCGCCTGGAACGACCACGACGAGGAGCTGGTGGTGGCCGGGCGGCTCGCGCTCCGCGACTTCAGCATGCCGATCTCGGCGACGCTCACGCTGCGCGAGCACGACAGCGGCCGGGTCTACGAGGTGATCGCGATGCTCGGCACCGGCCCCGAGGGCCTGTCCTACAAGGCCGACATCCCGATGACCAGGGCGTTCATCGACGATCCGCTGCCCCGTGGCACCTGGGACGCGTACCTGATCCTGGGCTTCTCCGGGATGCACCGCGAGCTGCGCGTGCTGGCCGCGGAGCAGCCCGCGGCCAGGCAGGTCAGGCGCCGGCTCCGGCCCGTCCGCATCACCACGACGCGGGCGCCGGAGCCGCTGGTCATCACGGTCGGCTGAGCCCCGGGAGCCGCCCGGTCCCGCGGATCACCCGGCGCCGGGAACCGCCTGGACGTCTCACCAGCCGCCCGGCAGGAAGGGCGGCGGCTTCGGCCCCGGCGGGGCCGGCGAGCGCGGCGGGCGCGGCGGGCCGGGGTGGCGCAGCGACGCGGCGGCCACCACGGCCAGCAGGGCGACGGCGCCCGCGCCGCCCACCAGGTTGAGCGCGCCGGTGGCCAGCGCGACGTCCCAGGCTCCGCGCAGCGTCAGCGGCAGGATCGTCACGAGCAGGACGGCGAGCCCGCCGATCCAGCAGAACGCGCGGATCGGCCGGGCCGCGACCGCGATCAGGACGTGCAGCAGGGCGGTCGCCTGCACGGTCGCCGCCAGGGCGCACACCCCGTAGGTGGTGGCGGCGGCCTCGGCGGTCATGCCGCCGCTGCCGGCGGGCACCTCGATGCCGAGCAGGCTCCGCAGGGCCAGCACGCCGGCGAACACCGTCACCGCGGCCAGCACGGCGACGCCGAGCCCGCACAGCCACAACCGCCGCAGGCTGACCTGCGGCCGGGACGACAACGACTCGTGCAGCGCGAGGAAGTCGTCGAACCTGCTCGCCGGGGCGAGCCCGATCGGCGGCGGGATCGAGGCGGGGCAGCGGAACGAGCGCTGCCAGGGGCGCTGCTGCGGTATCCGCGGCGGGCCCCCTCCGGGCAGGCGGCCGTCGGAGAACGGCCCGTACGGCGTCTCGCCCATGTCCCCTCCCCCGATGCGACGAGGGAGTGCTACCCGGGACCGGAGAGGAAAACTCCCCTTACCTCACCAATTTGTCGTCATTCGACTACAGTCCGGCCGCATCGCGGCGAACCGGGTTTCCTGCAATTACGGAATTCCGGTTAGAGTCGGGGCGTGGCGTCCACCGACGACCGGTCCGCCGACGACCGGCTGAGCTCGCTCGAAGCCCGCATGGCCGACCTCGAGGCCCGCCTGGCCGCGGCCACCGCCGCCGGCGCGGAGCCCCAGGCGCCGGGCGCACCGCCCGCGCCCGCGGAGGCGACCCGGGACGAGACCGGGTACGTGCGGTACGGCGGCGAGGCCAGGCTCGGCGGCTACGAGTGGGGCTGGGACGTGGCCCGCAGCCCCGGCGAGCTGGTCCGCCTGCCCGCCGCGCCGCTGGCCGCCGTCCTCCAGGCGGCCGGGCATCCCGCCCGGCTGGAGGTGCTGAAACTGCTGCTCACCGGCCCGCGCACGGTCACCGAACTCCAGTCGGAGCTGGGCCTCAACTCGACCGGCCAGCTCTACCACCATCTCAAGGCGCTCACCGGTGCCGGGCTGGTCGAGCAGACCGAGCGCGCGGTCTACCGGCTGCCGCCCCCGGTCATCTTCCCGGTGCTGGCGATGACCGCCGCCGCGTTCGACGTCACCCAGGCGCGCAACCGCTGAACGCCCGCGGGCATGGAAGAGGGGACCCCCGGAAGCGCCCCGCCCCGGAAGTCCCCTCTGTCTCAGGAGGTCTCGATCAGATGATGATCAGACCTGATCCGCCTTCTCCAGCGCGGAGCAGCAGGTGTTGACCAGCAGACGCGTCACGTTGTACGGGTCGATGTTGGCGTTGGGGCGACGGTCCTCGATGTAGCCCTTCTTCTCGACCTCGACCTGCCACGGGATGCGCACGGAGGCGCCGCGGTCGGACACGCCGTAGCTGTACTGGCTGTAGTGCGCGGTCTCGTGCTCGCCGGTGAGGCGCTCCTCGATGCCGTGGCCGTAGCCGGCGAGGTGCTCCTCGACCTTGCCCTCGGCGCCGAGCGCCTCGCAGGCGGTGACGATGGCGTCGTAGCCCTCGCGCATGGCCTTGGTGGAGAAGTTGGTGTGCGCGCCCGCGCCGTTCCAGTCGCCCTTGGCCGGCTTGGCGTCCAGGGTGGCGGCGACGTCGAACTCCTCGGCGATGCGGTAGAGCAGCCAGCGGGCCACCCACAGGTGGTCGGCCGCCTCGGCCGGGCCCGCCGGGCCGATCTGGAACTCCCACTGGCCGGGCATGACCTCGGCGTTGATGCCGGAGATCTTCAGGCCGGCCTCGATGCAGGCGTCCAGGTGCTTCTCGACGATCTCGCGGCCGAACACCTCGTCGGCGCCGACGCCGCAGTAGTACGGGCCCTGCGGGGCGGGGAAGCCGACGGCCGGGAAGCCGAGCGGGCGGCCCTCCTGGAAGAAGGTGTACTCCTGCTCGATGCCGAACCAGGAGTCCTGGGCCGCGTACTTCTCGGCGATCGGCAGCAGCTTGGCGCGGTTGTTGGTCGGGTGCGGGGTGCCGTCGACGAGGTAGACCTCGCAGAGCACCAGCTTGTTGTCGCCCCCGCGGATCGGGTCGGGACACGAGAAGACCGGCTTGAGCACGCAGTCCGAGTTGTCACCGGGCGCCTGGTTGGTGCTGGAGCCGTCGAAGCCCCAGTCCGGCAGTTCGGCGCCGGAGGCCAGGACCTTCGTCTTCGAGCGGAGCCGCGCGCTGGGCTCGGTACCGTCGATCCAGATGTACTCGGCCTTGTAGGTCAACGTCTGTCCCTTCGTCGCAGCCGACCTGACGGGTTCTTCCGGCCTTCCTCAGTCGGCCGAGTAGAGCGTGACAATCGGCCATTTCGGACCTGTTGCCCAAATGTGAACGGCATGTTAAACAGCATCTGACCTGGGCGAATAAAGGTGAGAGACCGGTCACACAGCCCCGATTCCGGACACAAACGACACAGGGCCGGCATGATCGGAGCCCATGCTCCGGATCATGCCGGCCCCGCGGCGGAGGGTGGGCGCGGACGGTTTCGAACCGCCGACCGCTCGGTTGTAAGCCGAGAGCTCTACCCCTGAGCTACGCGCCCCAGCCGGACGTCTCCCCAGCACATGGCGGGGGTCCCCGGCGACCGGGCAAGCGTACCCGGTCGGGGGGCTCGATCGCGAAACGGATTCCCCCTGACGGCAGGCCCGGGAGGGCGGACGGGTGAACGCCCGGCGGCGGCGGGGAGCACTAACCGAATCGCGCTCGGTTAGCTATGGATCGGGCCGGACGGGCCCAGTAGGGTCAGGCGTCATGGCAGACCGGGACGAACTGATCGCGCGGGCGCGGGAGCTGGCCCCTGGACTGGCGGAGCGGGCGCAGGCCGCCGAAGAGGCCCGCGAACTCCCCCAGGAGACCATCGACGAGCTCACCGAGGCGGGTTTCCTCGAGGTGCTCGTGCCCAAGGCGCGCGGCGGCCGCGAGCTGGATCTGGTCACGCTGTGCGGGATCTCGCGCGAGCTCGGCGCGGGGTGCGCGGCGACCGGCTGGGTGACGTCGATCTACATGCTGCACAACTGGCTGGCCTCGCTGTTCCCGGCCAAGGCGCAGGAAGAGGTCTTCGCCGAGCGCCCGTACGCCTACATCCCCTGCACGCTCGCGCCGACCGGGCGCGCGGAGCCCGCCGACGGCGGCTTCCAGGTCACCGGCCGCTGGTCGTGGGGCACCGGCATCATGCACGCCGACTGGGCGATGGTCAGCGCCATGGGCGAGGCCGGGCCGCTGGTGTGCCTGCTGCCGGTGGACGAAGTGATCGTCCACGACGTGTGGTTCACCAGCGGGATGCGCGCGACCGGCAGCAACGACATCGAGGTGGCCGGCCGGTTCGTGCCCGCCCACCGGGTGGTCCCGCTCGCCGACTTCGGGCAGGGCGCCGCGCCGGGCGCGGACCTCCACGAGGGCCCGGCGTACCGCTGGCCGTCGGTCCCGGTGCTGGCGCTGGCCGGCGCGGCCCCGATCCTGGGCGCGGCGGAAGGCCTGCTGGCCTCGTTCAAGGAACGCATGCTCAAGCGCGTGATGGTCTACTACGGCACGCGGCAGGCCGACCGGATGAGCGGCCAGATCAAGCTGGCCAAGGCGACCGCGGAGCTCGCCGCCGCGCGGCTGCTGCTCGACGACGCGATCGGCCACCTCCAGCGGACCTACGAGGAGGGCCGCGAGTACACGATCGCCGACCGGGCCCGGGCCCGGCTGGTCGGCGCCCAGGTGGTGTCGACGGTGCGCGGCGCGGTCAACGACCTGTGCGTGGCGTCCGGTGCCAGCGGGCAGATGTCGCACATGCCGTTCCAGCGGGTCCAGCGCGACATCAACACGATCTCCGGGCACGTCATCTACGACGTGGACGAGACGTACGCGCTCTTCGGCATGATCGACCTGGGCCTCGACCCGGGACCGGCCGCGCTGGTCTGAGCCGGGCCCGCCGGGGCCCGGCTCAGCCGAGCCGGCCGCGGTGGGGCCGGCGGGCCCGTCAGGGCTTGCGGCCGACCGCCGCCACGAACGGCACCTCGGGCCCGTCGCCGTCCCACTTGGTGACGGTGACCAGGCCCGGTTCGAGGATCTCCAGCCCGTCGAAGAACCGGAGGATCTCCTCGCGCGTGCGGGTGATCGTCCCGCCGCCGCCCCGGTCGGCGAGCTTGTCGCGGTACAGGTTCTCGATCGTCCTGCCCGCCGGGTTCTCGATGGACGACGAGATGACCAGGAAGCTGCCGGACGGCATGGCGTCCATGTAGGCGGTGACGAGGCCGTGCGCGTCCTCGTCGTCGCCGATGAAGTGCAGGATGCTCACCAGCATGACGGCGGCCGGGCGGGTCAGGTCGAGCAGCCGGACGGTGACCGGGTCGTCGAGCACGGCCGCCGGGTCGCGCAGGTCGGCGTGCACGACGCCGGTGCGGTCGTTGGCGGCCAGCAGCGCCCGGGCGTGCACGATGACCTCGGTGTCGTTGTCGACGTAGACCACCCGGGTGGACGGGTCGCAGGACTGCGCCACCTGGTGCACGTTGTCGGCGGTGGGCAGACCGGCGCCGATGTCCAGGAACTGGCCGACCTCGTGCTCCTTCACCAGCCGCGTGACGACGCTGCCGAGGAACTCGCGGTTGGCGCGGACGATGGTGGTGACGTCCGGCAGCACCTCGGCGAGGTCGACGGCGAACTGCCGGTCGGGGCCGAAGTTGTCCTTGCCGCCGAGCCAGTAGTCGTAGACCCTCGCGATGCTCGGCCTCGACGGGTCGTATGAGAACGCGCTCTCGTCGGGGTCGGGCCTGCTGGACACGCACTCACCGCCTACCGGGTCGGAGTTTTTCGAATTGTGGCATGCACCCGGCCTCGCCGCCGGGATTCCGGCGATCACTTGGCGGACGTTTTCAGGAGTTCTGGTCGGGTCCGTCCTGTTCGGCCAGGAAACGTTCGAACTGGGCCCCCAGCTCCTCGGCCGTGGGCATGTCCTGGTCCTCGGCGAGGAGGTTGTCGCGCTCGGTGGCGCCGGCGAACGCGTCGTACTGCTGCTCCAGCGCCTTGACGACCTTCTCGACCTCGTCGTTGCCGGTGACCTGCTCGGCGATCTCGGCGTCGGTCTTGGCGGCGGCCTCGCGCAGCTCGTCGGACGGCAGCACCAGGCCGGTGGCGTTGACGACCGCCTCCATGGCGGCCACCGCGGCCGCCGGGTAGGCCGACTGGGCCAGGTAGTGCGGGACGTGGACGGCGAACCCGATCGCGTCGTGGCCGGACTCGCCGAGGCGCAGCTCGAGCAGGCCGGCCGCGCTGCCCGGCACCTGCACCTTGTCGAACCAGGACGAACGCGTGATCAGCTCGGGCCGGGTGGCGTGCGAGGTCATCCCGACCGGGCGGGTGTGCGGCACGCCCATCGGGATGCCGTGGAACCCGATCACCAGGCCCACGTCCAGCTTCTTGACCAGCGAGCGGACCGAGGCGGTGAACCCCTCCCAGAGCCGGTCGGGCTCCGGCCCGGTCAGCATCAGGAAGGGGCTGCCCACCTCGTCCTTCACCAGGTGAACGACCAGCTCCGGCACCTCGTAGGAGGCCCAGTGATCACGGTCGTAGGTCATCATCGGGCGCCGCGCCCGGTAGTCGATCAACGAGTCCACGTCGAACCGGGCGATCACCCGGTGCTCCAGGGAGTCGAGGAGGGTCTCGCGCACGAGCTGCCCGGCGGACCCCGCGTCCACGAAGCCGTCGAGGCTGTGGAGGAGCACCGGCCCGGTCATCTCCGGCAGGTCGGCGTCCAGCTCGTACAGGTCCTCAGGGTTCTGCACCGTCTCCCCCACATCTTCACGTCGATGCTCTCAACACTAGGACATGGGCGGCGTCATCCTCCGGGCGAGTGTGATCACTGTCGCAGTGTGAAAACCCGGCTGGCGAGGAAGTCGTCCGGCTTCAGCGTGGTCAGCTCGGGCCGGCCGACCGGCCCGCCGGCGGCCAGCAGCCGGCTGGCGTGCCGCAGCCTGGCCCGCTCGATGGCGTTGCGGACGGACCGGGCGTTGGCGAAGCGCGGCTGGTCGCGGCGGCGTTCCAGGTAGTCGCGGAAGACCGGGACGGTGCCGGGGTCGAGGGTGTAGCCCTCACGTTCGAGCATCAGGTGGCCGATGGCCTCCAGTTCGCCGGTCGTGTAGTCGGGGAAGTCGATGTGGTGGGCGATGCGCGAGCTCATCCCGGGGTTGGAGGCGAAGAACGAGTCCATCCGGTCCTTGTATCCGGCCAGCACCACGACCAGGTCGTCCCGCTGGTTCTCCATGACCTGGAGGAGGATCTCGATGGACTCCTGGCCGTAGTCGCGCTCGTTCTCGGCCCGGTAGAGGTAGTAGGCCTCGTCGATGAACAGCACGCCGCCCATCGCCCGCTTGAGGACCTCCTTGGTCTTGGGCGCGGTGTGCCCCACGTACTGCCCGACCAGGTCGTCGCGGGTGACCGAGACCAGGTGGCCCTTGCGGATGTAGCCGAGCCGGTGCAGCAGCTCGGCCAGCCGGACGGCCACGGTCGTCTTGCCGGTGCCCGGGCTGCCGGTGAAGCACATGTGCAGGCTGGGGCGGCCCGACACGATCCCGAAACGCGACCGCATCCGGTCGACCAGCAGCAGCGCCGCGATCTCCCGGATGCGGGTCTTGACGGGCGCCAGGCCGACCAGGTCGGCCTCCAGGCCGTCCAGGACCTCGTCGGCCTGCGACTCCCGGCGTTCGCTCGCCAGGTCGATCCGCGCGTCCGGGTCCAGCGGCCGAAGGGGTTCCCCGGCGTCTGCCTCAGCGGAAGGGGACGCCGGGGAACCGTCTGCGGACGATTCGTGTGAACCGTTCCCAGAGGGTCGCATACCGAATCCGGATCTTTCACTCATGGGGTCTCCGCGTGACCGTTCCCCGCGTAGCGCTCACCCTGGGGGCGGTCCAGCGCGTACGGGTGCATGCGGACGCGCACCCGGCGGTCGCTGGTCTCCTCCCGGTCGAGCCGGAAACCGGGCTCCTCGGCCGGCCGCTGCACGATGAACGACAGCGCGGTGGTCTGCCGCCCGTAGCTCGCGTCGTAGGCGTTCAGCCGGATGTAGAGGTTCGGGTAGGCCCGCCGGCACTCGTTGATCTCGTAGAGGACGGCGGCGGGGTCGGCCATGTCGAACATCGGCAGCCCCCACATCTCCCAGTAGTCGTTGCGCGGGTGCGGGTCGTCGGTGAACTCGACCGAGCACGGCCAGCCGTGCTCCAGCGCGTAGGCGATCTGCGCCGAGATCTCGTCGTCGGTCAGATCGGGCAGGTACGAGAAGGTGCCTTGGGTGATTCGCATCAGACGCTCACAGGTGTCTCGACGACGTCGGGGGTGTCGGTGGACTCGTAGGTGAACGTGATGTCGCCCCAGGTCGACAGGGCCACCTCCAGCTCGCGGCTGTGCTTGGCCGCGGCGCGCAGGATGTCGGTGCCCTCGGCGAGGAAGTCGCGTCCCTCGTTGCGCGCCTTGATCATCGCCTCCAGGGCGACGCGGTTGGCGGCGGCGCCCGCGGCGATGCCCATCGGGTGGCCGATCGTGCCGCCGCCGAACTGCAGGATCACGTCCTCGCCGAGGTAGTGCAGCAGCTGGTGCATCTGGCCGGCGTGGATGCCGCCCGACGCCACCGGCATGCAGCCCGGCATCGACGCCCACTCCTGGTCGAAGTAGAGGCCCTTGACCGGGTCGGCGGCGATCTTGTCCAGCCGCAGCGTGTCGTAGAAGCCGGCGACGGTGTTGGGGTCGCCCTCCAGCTTGCCGACGACCGTGCCGGCGTGGATGTGGTCGACGCCGGCCAGCCGCATCCACTTGGCGATGACGCGGAAGCTCACGCCGTGCGTCTTCTGCCGGGTGTAGGTGGAGTGCCCGGCGCGGTGCAGGTGCAGCAACATCCCGTTGGCCCGCGCCCACTTGGCCATCGACTGGATCGCGGTGTAGCCGATGGTCAGGTCGATCATGATGATGACGCTGCCGAGCTCCTTGGCGAACTCGGCCCGCTCGTACATGTCCTCCATCGTCCCGGCGGTGACGTTGAGGTAGTGGCCCTTGGTCTCGCCGGAGGCGGCCTGGGCGCGTGCGACACCCTCCATGCAGAACAGGAACCGATCGCGCCAGCGCATGAACGGCTGCGAGTTGATGTTCTCGTCGTCCTTGGTGAAGTCCAGGCCGCCGCGCAGCGCCTCGTACACCACCCGGCCGTAGTTGCGCGCCGACAGGCCCAGCTTGGGCTTCACGGTCGCGCCGAGCAGCGGGCGCCCGTACTTGTTGAGGTACTCGCGTTCCATCACGATGCCGTGCGCCGGCCCCTGGAACGTCTTCACGTAGTGCGTCGGGATGCGCATGTCCTCCAGGCGCAGCGCCTTGAGCGCCTTGAACCCGAAGACGTTCCCGATGATGGACGACGTCAGGTTCGCGATCGACCCCTCCTCGAAGAGGTCGAGGTCATAGGCGATGTAGGCGATGAACTCGCCTTCCTTGCCCGGCACCGGCTCCACCCGGTAGCACTTGGCCTGGTAGTTCTCGTACGAGGTCAGCCGGTCGGTCCACACCACCGTCCAGGTGGCGGTGGACGACTCGCCGGCGACCGCCGCGCCCGCCTCCTCGGGCGGCACGCCCTGCTGCGGCGTGATCCTGAAGGCGGCGAGGATGTCGCTGTCCTTCGGCTGGTAGTCCGGCCGCCAGTACCCCATCTCCGCGTAGGGGATCACGCCCGCCGACCATCTGCCCGCGTTCATTCGTCCGCTCAGCTCCCGTCATCAGCTACCCGGCGGCGCGGCGGGCCGCCCCGGAAAGGGCGACACCCCAGGGGATGGGGCGGCCCGCCGCACGTTCGTCCAGGTGTGTCCGTGGACGACTCGAGCGTGCCCCGGCGATACTTGCCATGTCCATCAAGTGTTTCGCGGTGAAGGTTGAGCGATGACTGAATCCAGGTTGCGGTCGTTCATCGCGCTGGCCGAGACCGGGTCGGTCCGGGCGGCGGCGCAGCGGCTGTACGTCACCGAGTCGGCCGTCTCGTCCTCGATCACGGCCCTGGCCCGTGACCTGGGCGTTCCGCTCGTCCAGCGGGTGGGGCGCGGGGTGAGCCTGACCCCGGCGGGCACGGTGTACGCCGGGTACGCGCGGCAGGTGCTCGGGCTGCTCGAACAGGGGAGGGCGGCGGCGCGCGGCGAGGCCGACCCGGCCCGCGGCTCGCTGCGGCTGGCGGCCGTCCCCACCGCCGCCGACCAGATCCTGCCCGACCTGCTGGCGGGCTTCCGCGCCCGCTGGCCGGAGGTCGGCCTGGCGGTGGAGGTCGGCCCGAGCCGCCAGCTGTGGCGGCGCCTGGCCGACCACGACGCCGATCTCGTGCTGGGCGGCCGGCCGCCCGCCGGCGTCCCGTCGCAGGTCATGGCCACCCGCGAGAACGACCTGGTGGTGGTCGCCGCCCCCGCCGTCGCGGCGGCGTTCGCGCTCGGCACCACCCCCTGGGTCATGCGGGAGCCGGGGTCGGGCACCCGGGCGACCGCCGAGGCCTATCTCGCCGAGCACGCCGCCGGCCCGCCGCAGCTGGTGCTGGGCTCGAACGGCGCCGTCGTCGCGGGCGCGGCGGCCGGGCTGGGCGCCGCGCTGGTCTCCCGGGACGCGGTCGCCGCCGAGCTGGAGGCCGGCCGGCTGGTGATCACCGATGCGCCCGGCACCCCGCTCGACCGGCCCTGGCAGGCCACCGCCGGCCCGGCTCCGACCGCCACCACCAGGCTCTTCGTCGCCCATCTGCTGGAGGCCACCGGCTGGCACGCCCCGGCCGCCGGGTGAGGCAGCTCACTCTTGTTGGATGCGGTGTCCGGTTGGCCGTGCGCCGGGCAGGGGTACAGAATCGGGTTCGGGACCAGCGATCTGAAGGACGTGGGAACGATGGCCAGCGACCGCGAGTACGACGTCGTCCTCTTCGGTGCCACGGGGTTCACCGGCGGGCTGACCGCCGAGTACCTGGCCGAGCACGCGCCGCCGGACACCCGCTGGGCGCTGGCGGGCCGCAACCAGGCCAAGCTGGAGGCGGTGCGCGACCGGGTCGCCGCGATCAACCCGGCCTGCAAGGAACTGCCGCTGCTGCACGCCGACACCTCCGACACGGCCTCGATCGAGGCGGTCGCGCGCGCCGCCCGCGTCGTCATCACCACGGTCGGCCCGTACGTGCGGTACGGCGAGCCGCTCGTCGCCGCGTGCGCCCGTACCGGCACCGACTACCTGGACCTGACCGGCGAGCCGACGTTCATCGACCGGATGTACGTCAAGTACCACGCCGAGGCGGTGCGCAGCGGCGCCCGGATCGTGCACGCGGCGGGCTTCGACTCGATCCCGCACGACCTTGGCGCCTACTTCACGGTCAAGCACCTTCCCGAGGGCGTCCCGCTGCACGTCGAGGGCTTCGTGCGGGCGAGCGCGGACGCCTCGGGCGGCACCTGGCACTCCGCGATCGGGATCTTCGCCGACGTGCGCGGCATGATCGCCGCCGAGCGGGAGCGCCGCCGCCTGGAGGGGCCCGGCCCGGAGGGGCGGCGGATCCGGATCTCGCGGCGCCCCGCGCCCCGCACCCGGACCCGCTGGCCGCTGCCGCTCCCGACGATCGACCCGCAGATCGTCACCCGGTCGGCCGCCGCGAACGACCGCTACGGCCCCGACTTCTCGTACGGACACTACGTCGCCGTCAAGCGCCTTCCGCTCGCGGTCGGCATGGCGGCGGGCGCGGGCGCCGCGATCGCGCTGGCCCAGCTGCCGCCGACCCGCGCGCTCCTGCTGCGCATGCGCACGCCCGGCGAGGGGCCGTCGGCCGAGCGGCGCGCCGGGCACTGGTTCAGCGTGAAGTTCGTCGGCGAGGGCGGCGGCGAGCGCGTCGTGACCGAGGTCAGCGGCGGCGACCCGGGCTACGGCGAGACCGCCAAGATGATCGCCGAGTCGGCGTTGTGCCTGGCGTTCGACGACCTGCCCGCGACGTCCGGCCAGGTCACCACGGCCACCGCCATGGGCGACGCGCTCATCGGCCGGCTCGACCGGGCGGGCATCACCTTCCGGGTGCTGTCCGAGGAACGGGTATAGCCGCCTCGACGGTGGTGCCGCCGCCGGGGCGGCTGGTGATGGTGACCTTGCCGCCCAGCAGCTCGGCACGTTCGGCCATGCCGCGCAGACCGTAGGAGTCGGGGCGGCGGCCGGGCGCGAACACGTCGTGGATCGAGAATCCGGTGCCGTCGTCGACGACCGTCAGCCTGACCCGGTCGCTGTCGTGCTCCAGCAGCAGGTCGACGCACGAGGCGGCGGCGTGCCGGAGGCAGTTGCCGACCGCCTCCTGCGCGATGCGGTAGAGCGCGGTCTGCACGTGGTCGGGCAGCGCGTCCTCCAGCTCGCCCTCGACGGTGACCGTGATGTCGAGGGCCGACCCCGGCAGGTCGGCCTCCCGGGCGAGGGTCGCCAGCGCGGCCGACAACCCCAGGTCGTCCAGCACCGGCGGGCGCAGGCCGCCGATCGCCGCGCGCGTCTCGGCGGCGGCCAGGTCGCACAGCTCGCGGGCGAGCAGGATCTGCGCCCCGGCCTCCGGATGGTGGCCCGGCAGCGCCCGCTGCGCCGCCGACAGGTGGAAGCCCAGGCCGGCCAGCCGCTGCGCGATGCCGTCGTGGATCTCCCGGCTGAGCCGCGACCGTTCGGCCTCCTGCGCCGCCACCGCCCGTTCGGCGAACCGCTCGGCCGCGTGCTCGCGCTCCTGCGCGGTGCGCAGCCGGCGGCAGGACGACAGGACCGGCGCGAACAGCTCGGCCAGCGAGGCGACCAGCGCGACGTCGTCGGCCTGGACGGTGCCCGCCGACCGTACGTCGATGACCGCGATGACGGCGTGCCCGCTGTGCACGGGCACCGCGACGCCCCGCCGGTCGGCGTGGTGGCGCGTCCGGCCGTGCGCCGCCACCCAGCCGGCGTCGCCCTCCCCCAGCGGGACGGGCGGGCCCGACCATTCGAGGGCGCGCTCGTCCTCGTCCAGCACGTACACGTCGCAGAACGTCAGGGCCTTGGCCGACCGCACCACCAGCCCGGCCAGCTCGTCGGCCATGCTCATGACGCCGCCCGAACCCTCCTCCGACAGGACCCGGTCGGAGCAGGCGACCGTCACGATGCGGACGAGCAGGTCCTGGCCGCGTCCCTCGAGGCGGGCGAGCGGCGCGAGCGGCAGCACGTCGTCGCCGTTCGACGCTCCGGCGGCCGGCGGTGCCGCCTCGCCGGTGGTCAACGGAAGAGCCCCTCGCGCAGGGCGACCGCGATGGCCGCCGAGCGGTCGGCGACCTCCAGCTTGCGGTAGAGGGCCCGCAGATGGCTCTTGACCGTCTCCTCGCTGAGCACCAGGCGCGCCGCGATGGCCTTGTTGGACAGCCCGCCGACCAGCAGCGACAACACCTCGCTCTCGCGCTGGGTGAGGCCGCGGTTGGCGCCCGGCCAGAACTCGCCGCGGGTGAGCCGGGCGGCGGTGACGGCCATCCGCCCGGCGAGGGTGGGGTCGACGACGGTCTCGCCCTGGATGACCTCCTCGAGCCGGCGGACCAGCTCCGGGCCGTCGACCCGTTTGAGCAGGTAGCCGCCCGCCCCGGCGCGCAGCGCCTCGAAGACGTACTGCTCGTCGTCGTACACCGACAGGAACACCACGCGGGCCTCGGGCACCTGGCGGCTCAGCACGCGGCACAGGTCGAGGCCGCTCTCCGGGCCGAGCCGGACGTCCAGCAGGACCACGTCCGGCCGCAGCATGGTCACCAGCCGGGTGGCCTCGGCCGAGCTCCCGGCCTGGCCCACCACGCGCACGCGCCCGGTGAATCCCGCCAGCATCGCCTGGAGGCCGGCGAGGATCATCTCGTGGTCGTCGACGAGGACGACCCGTACGGGGGCGGCGTTCATCCCGGCACGATAACAACCAAAGCTACTCACCAGTAGCCCTACTTTCACGACCCCTCGGGCGGTTTCACCCCCATATCCCCCAAGGTCTCCCCCGACTGGGGGAAGAGCACTCGCCGCCGTGACCTTAGCGTCCGCAGTGACAACTGAACGCCGCCGGACGGAGGAGCAAGAGTGCCCCATCGGATCGTGCATATGCTCCGGGCGCGCGGGTCTGGCCGCCGCCCCGTCATGCTCGCCATCGCGGGGGACAGCGCCGCGGGCAAGACGACACTCACCAGGGGGCTCGTGCAGTGTCTGGGGGCGGACCGGATGACAGCGGTCTGCGTGGACGACTACCACCGTTACGACCGCCGGGAACGAGCCGGGAAACCCTTCACGGCGCTGCATCCCGACTGCAACCACATCGACATCATGGAGCAGCACCTGCAACTGCTGTCGATGGGCGAACCGATCCTCAAGCCGGTGTACGACCACAGCACCGGTGAGCTCGTGCGGCCGGAACTGGTCGAGCCGCGCGACTTCGTGATCGTCGAAGGTCTGCTTCCCCTGCACACGCGGCTGGCCCGCGCCTGCTTCGACATCACGGTCTACCTCGACCCGCCCGAGCCGCTGCGGCACGGGTGGAAGGTGCAGCGCGACTGCGCCAAGCGGGGGTACACCCCCGAGCAGGTGAGGGCCGAACTGGAACGCCGCGAGCCGGAGAGCGCGGCCTACATCCGGCCACAACGCCGGTGGGCCGACATTGTGGTGCGGTTCGGGCCCGTCGCGGCCCGGCACGACCCGCCCGGCACGCCCCTGTCGGCCGAACTGCTGCTCCGCCCCACGATCGACCACCCCGAACTCGGCCCGGTCATCGAGGAGGCGGCGCCGGCGGGCGGCGACACCGCCATGCACCTGCGCCTGCACCGCGACACCGACGGCCGGCCGGTGGATGCCCTGCACGTGCACGGGTACGTCTCTCCGGAAGAGTCGCAGGTCGTCAAGAAGGCGATCTGGGAACGGCTCGGCCCGCGTGCCGGGAACGGCGGCCTCGACCAGGACGCGCTCGGCCGCCTCGGTGAGGGCGACGTCAGCGACCCGCTGGCGATCACCCAGCTGCTCCTGCTCTACCACCTGCTGGACGCCGACCAGCGCCAGGCGGCCTGACGCCGCCGGGCCCCGGTCACCCGGATCCCACCGGATCCCGTCAGATTCCGCGGATCGCGCGGGGAGGCCCCGGACCAACCCTTCCGGGCCGCGCGGTATCGCGGCCGCCAGGAGGGCACCCCATCTGGGCGCGTGGGTGCTCTCCTGGCTTCTTTTCGCGCCGGTCCCGCGGCCTCGCCGGTCTCAGCCGGAGGAGGTCGCGGGCGCCGCGGCCGGCAGCTCGTGCCAGGGGATCTCCGGCCGGTCGGGCGCCACCACGGCCAGCGACTGCCCGCCTCGGACGATCTCGTCCGGGTGCGCGGCGAGCCGGAAATGAGCGTTGGGCCGGTGCGACTCGCCCACGGCCAGCAGCGTGCTCCCGCGCCGCAGCAGGAAGATCGCCATGTCCAGCCGCGGCCACTCCCCCGCGTCCGCGGGGATGTCCACCCGGTAGAGCGACGAGTCGGCGTCCAGCGTGCTGGCGAGGTTGTGGTAGATCCCGGCGACGCCCGGGTTGCGGATGGCGACCGCGACCACGGCCGGGTCGTCGATGTCCACCGGCTCGATGTCCGGGCCGATCAGTTCGAGCGCCCGGGTGATCTCGGCGCGGCGGCCGCCGTCGTGGACGCCGGCCAGCGTGTGGACGTGTGACCGATCGTGGTCACGCAGATGGGCGCTCACGCTCAGCATCACCCGGACCGTCTCGTCGTCGGTCCGGCCCGCCACCAGCACCGTCCGCGCGTCCTCCAGGCAGGCGCGCCCGAACGCGGTGTCGTCGTACGCCACGACGTCGTACACGCCCTGGTCGGGGTTCTCGCCGGTCAGCTGGTCCTCCCAGAAGATCGTCACCACCGGGACCTTGAGGAAGTCGGCGTCGGCGCGCAGCTGCTGGATGATGGCCCGCAGCCCGTCCCGGTCGTACCCGATGATCACGATGTGCCGCTTGTGGTGCAGCTGCGCCTGGCCGTTGGCCTTCATCGTCCTGCCCTTCGCCATCCAGAGGGTCAGCTCCGCGAACAACATCAGGCCCGCGGTCAGCCCGGCCACCACGACGATCACGCCGCCGATCCGGCCGCCCGCCGTGGTCGGGAACAGGTCGCCGTAGCCGACGGTGGTACCGCTGACGAAGAAGTACCAGACGTAGTTGAGGGGTTGCTTGATCTCGGCGCCGGGCTCCTCGAACACCACGATCAGCACCCAGCCGGTCACCGCGGCGCCCAGCAGCACGAGCGCTGGCCCGCGCCAGGCACGCCTGCCGATCCGGTGGACCAGGCGCATGAACAACAGCGGCATCGGAGGTGTCCCCGTCCCAGGTGGCTGTACAGATGCTGCGACGCAGCGTGGCAGCCCACAAAAGGGACGTCAACCCGCAAATCAGCTGAGCGGGCGGCGCCTCAGCGTCCGGCGACGCCGCCGCGGCCCAGCACGCGGCTCAGCGCGGCCGCGACCTCCTCCGAGAAGCCCGAGTCCGCGGGCGGCGCGCCGGAGCGCACCAGGTCGCGGCCACCGCCCGGACCATCGGGATCGGCCGCCTCGCGGACGGCCTCACGGGTGTGCCCGCAGTCGCGGCACTCCACCTCACCGAGCCGGCAGACGAGCGCGGCCGAACCACAGACGGCGCACCGATCGAGATCGGCCGCCCAGTCGTGCTCGGTCTGGCAACGGGGACAGATCAGCACCTGGTGATCCGCCTGGACCCCGCGCTTCCACGGGCTCGCGCCACGAGCGGGGTCGGTCTGCCGCGCCCCGCATCGGAAGCAGGGCATCACACCTCCAACAGGTGCGGGGACCGGGTCCGCCCCGACATGGGCGGACCCGACCCTGGGAATCTAGATATCGGCGAGCGCCTTGCGGTATTCGCCGAAGTCGCGCGCTTCCGCCGGAGGGTGCACGACCTTCCAGCGCACGACGCCCTCGGTGTCGATGATGAAGGTACCGCGAATCGCGATGCCCTTCGCGTCATCGAAGACACCGTACGACCGCGCCACGCCACCGTGCGGCCAGAAGTCCGACAGCAGCGGGAACTGGTACTTCTCCTGATCGGCCCAGGTGCGCAGGGCCCACACCGAGTCGACGGACACCGCCAGCACCTGGACGTCGTCCTCCCCGCCCAGCGTCGGCAGCTCGTCGCGGATCGTGCACAGCTCACCCGTGCACACGCCGCTGAAGGCCAGCGGGTAGAAGACCAGGACGACCTTCTTCTTCCCACGGAAGTCCGACAGCTTCACCGGGGTACCGTGCTGGTCCTTCAGCTCGAAGTCCGGTGCGGCGTCGCCTACCTCGACCGTCAATGCCTCTCCCGCGGTCGTCCCCGCGCGCCGGCGGGGGGAATGTCGGCCTCCACGGTCGTGGAGGACGGGTGCGCGACCGAGCGCGCTCGCAGCGGACCGGAGCGGTCCGCCCGGCCCAGTCTGCCACCCCGGCCCTGCGGGATCCTCGCCGAGGCTACTTGCGGACCTTGGGCGCGACCAGCAGCGTGCCCGACCATTCCTTGGCGGCACTGACGCTCTTGGTCTGGCTCAGTCCTGCGGACGTGGCGGCCTCATCGATGTCGCTCGGCTCGACGTGACCGTCACGGCCGGCCTTGGGCGTGAGAAGCCAGATGCGGCCGGCGTCGTCGAGCGGCACCAACGCGTTGGTCAGCTCGTCGAACAGGTCTCCGTCCTCTTCACGCCACCAGAGCAGCACGACGTCGACCACATCCTCGTAGTCCTCGTCGACCAGCTCGGAGCCCGTCAGTGCCTCGACGGAATCACGGAGCTCCTCGTCGACGTCGTCGTCGTAGCCGATCTCCTGCACCACCAAGCCCGGCTTGATCCCGAGCCGTTCGGCCAGGCTGCGCTCAGACTGCGCCTGACCCGCGGTCGCGCTCACGAAGGTCCTCCTATGTTCGGTAGTCCGAGGGGCGTGGTTTCGGGCACCCTGCCGAGTGCCTCACTCACACCTCTCCGGTGTTTGCGGGACAGTCCACACAAGTGATGGGCACTCGCGCAAGTGTCTTCCCGCCTTTTGGTGGGCTCATTGGCCCGAATACGGTGTTCCTCGTAACAGGACACACGCAGAGCGTAACAACCCACGTTCATCCCGCAAGGAAGGACAATCGGACCTGACGATCCGGATTGTCGATATTGAGGTCGACGAGGGCGACCGATTGCCATGTGCCGAGCGCCAGCCGCCCGTCCAGGACGGGGATCGTGGCGTACGGCGGCACCAGGGCCGGCATCACGTGCGAGCGCCCGTGCCCGCGCGAGCCGTGCGCGTGCCGCCAGCGGTCGTCGGCCGGCAGCAGGTCGCCGAGGGCCGCCAGCAGGTCGTCGTCGCTGCCCGCGCCCAGCTCGATGATCGCCACGCCGGCGGTGGCGTGCGGCACGAAGACGTGCAGCAGGCCGTCCCCGCCGGCCCCCGCGGCGAACCGCTCACATTCCCCCGTGATGTCGTGGACGACCTCGTGCGTACCGGTGGCCACCCGGACCACGGTGCTCTCCATGATCAGTGTCTACCCGATCCGC
The DNA here is from genome assembly GCF_040643285.1 of Spirillospora sp. NPDC047279. Classification (NCBI taxonomy): domain Bacteria; kingdom Bacillati; phylum Actinomycetota; class Actinomycetes; order Streptosporangiales; family Thermomonosporaceae; genus Spirillospora; species Spirillospora sp. NPDC047279. The sequence continues at coordinate 173,245 of NZ_JBEYUA010000014.1, read as the reverse complement.
GCCCGAACCCACCAGTGGGAACCGGTCAGTGAATCGGTCAGCTTTCCGCTGCCTGGGGCTCGATGACCGCGTCCGGCCCCGGGTAGCACAGGGTCTCGTGGCCGTCGTCGAAACGTACGACGTACGGCGGTCGGCCGTCCTGGCCGCGAACCTCGATGATCTCGCCCTGCCTGTCCGGCTGCCCCACGATGTTGCCATGGACGTGCAGCCGGTCTCCGACGGTAGCCTGCATGGTGCCCCCTGCGTTCGGCAGCGGTCGTGTGCAAGTTCCACCTTCGTACGACTTCGGCGCGCCGTCGAGGGCCTTGTCTCCGATGTCCGCGACACGCCCGCTGACCGGCCGAAAGAGTTACTGGCAAGTAGAGATGCGTTAGCCGTCATTACCGACGACGATGGATCACGAGAACACACGACGAACAGTCGTACGAGGAAAAAAGACGGTAAGCACAGAGGGGACCCCGTGGCTTCCGGACGTCAACGCTTTTCGATCATCAGCGACGGGCTGCCGAGCCAGCTCCCGGACATCAATCCGGACGAGACCCGGGAATGGCTGGAATCGCTCGACACGGTCATCAAGACCGAAGGCAAGGGCCGCGCGCGCTACGTGATGCTCCGGCTCCTGGAGCGCGCCCGCGAGCAGCAGGTCGGCGTGCCGAGCCTGCGCAGCACCGACTTCATCAACAGCATCCCGCCGGAGCACGAACCCTGGTTCCCCGGCGACGAGCACGTCGAGCGGCGCATCCGCGCGTACATCCGCTGGAACGCGGCGATCATGGTGTCGCGCTCGAACCGGCCGGAGCTCGGCGTGGGCGGCCACATCGCCACCTACGCCTCCGCGGCGTCCCTCTACGAGGTCGGCTTCAACCACTTCTTCCGCGGCAAGGACCACGGCGAGTCGGGCGACCAGGTCTTCATCCAGGGCCACGCGGCGCCGGGCATCTACGCGCGCGCCTTCCTCGAGGGCCGGCTGCCCGAGGACAAGCTGGACGGCTTCCGCCAGGAGATCTCGCACCCCGGCGGCGGCCTCTCGTCCTACCCGCACCCGCGCCTGATGCCGGACTTCTGGGAGTTCCCCACCGTCTCGATGGGGCTCACCGCGATCGACTCGATCTACCAGGCCCGGTTCAACCGTTACCTCTACAACCGCAAGATCAAGGACACGTCCCGCTCGCACGTGTGGGCGTTCCTCGGCGACGGCGAGATGGGCGAGCCCGAGTCGCTCGGCGCCATCGGCCTGGCCGCGCGCGAGGAGCTCGACAACCTCACATTCGTGATCAACTGCAACCTCCAGCAGCTGGACGGCCCGGTCCGCGGCAACGGCAAGATCATCCAGGAGCTGGAGTCGTTCTTCCGCGGCGCCGGCTGGAACGTCATCAAGGTCATCTGGGGCCGCGACTGGGACCCGCTGCTGGCCCAGGACGCCGACGGCGTGCTCGTCAACAAGATGAACACCACGCCCGACGGCCAGTTCCAGACGTTCTCCGTCGAGGGCGGCGACTACATCCGGGACAAGTTCTTCGGCGACGACCCGCGCCTGCGCAAGATCGTCCAGCACCTCTCGGACGACGACCTGCGCAAGCTGTCCCGGGGCGGCCACGACTACCGCAAGGTCTACGCCGCGTTCAAGGCGGCCCGCGAGCACGTCGGCCAGCCCACGGTCATCCTGGCCCACACCATCAAGGGCTGGACGCTGGGCACCGACTTCGAGGCCCGCAACGCCACGCACCAGATGAAGAAGCTCACCAAGGCCGAGCTCAAGGAGTTCCGGGACCGGCTCTACCTGGAGATCCCCGACTCCGAGCTGGAGGCCGACCTCCCGCCCTACTACCACCCGGGCGAGGACAGCGACGAGATCCAGTACATGCGCGAGCGCCGCGCGGCGCTGGGCGGCTTCCTGCCCAAGCGCACGGTGCGGGCCAAGGCGCTCAAGCTGCCGGGCGACCCGGTCTACGCCGAGCTCAAGAAGGGGTCGGGCAAGCAGAACGTCGCCACCACCATGGCGTTCGTCCGCCTGCTCAAGGACCTCATCAAGGACGACAACATCGGCGCCCGGTTCGTCCCGATCGCTCCTGACGAGTACCGCACGTTCGGCATGGACTCGCTGTTCCCGACCGCGAAGATCTACTCGCCGCACGGCCAGACGTACGACGCGGTCGACCGCAGGCTGCTGCTCTCCTACAAGGAGGCCGAGAGCGGCCAGATGCTGCACGAGGGCATCAGCGAGGCCGGCTCCATGGCGTCCACCATCGCCGCCGGGACCGCCTACGCCACCCACGGCGAGCACATGATCCCGGTCTACATCTTCTACTCGATGTTCGGGTTCCAGCGCACCGGCGACCAGATGTGGGCGCTCGGCGACCAGATGGGCCGCGGGTTCCTCCTCGGCGCCACCGCCGGCCGCACCACCCTGACCGGCGAGGGCCTCCAGCACGCCGACGGCCACTCGCCGCTGCTGGCGGCGACCAACCCGGCCTGCGTGCACTACGACCCGACCTGGGCGTTCGAGCTCGCGCACATCACCCAGGACGCCCTGCGCCGCATGTACGGCTCCACCGAGGAGCACCCGCACGGCGAGGACGTCTACTACTACCTCACCATCTACAACGAGCCCTACCAGCAGCCCGCCGAGCCGGCGGGCCTCGACGTCGAGGGCCTGCTCAAGGGCCTCTACCGCTACAAGGAGGCGGCGTCCCTCGACGACGCCCCGCGCGCCAACATCCTCGCCTCCGGCGTGGGCGGCCGCTGGGCCCTGGAGGCGCAGCGCCTCCTCGCCGAGGAGTGGAACGTCGCGGCCGACGTCTGGTCCGCCACCTCGTGGAACGAGCTCACCCGCGAGGCCGCGGCCTGCGACGAGTGGAACCTGCTGCACCCCGACCAGGAGCAGCGCGTCCCGTACGTCACCCAGAAGCTCCAGGAGGCCGCCGGCCCGATCGTCGCGGTCTCCGACTTCATGCGGGCCGTCCCGGACCAGATCGCCCAGTGGGTACCGGGCGACTACTCGTCCCTCGGCACCGACGGCTTCGGATTCTCCGACACCCGGGCCGCCGCCCGCCGCTTCTTCCACGTCGACTCCGCGTCGATCGTCCTCGCCGTGCTGACCCGCCTCGTCCGCCAGGGCGACCTCAAGCCCGAGGTCCTCCCCCAGGCGATCGAGCGCTACCAGCTCAACGCCGACGTCAGCACCGTCTTCGCCGGCGGCGTGGGCAGCGCCGAGAGCAACACCGGCGGCGACGCCTAGGAAGCACCCGCGGCACAGGGCCCCGGGATCACGACGGTGTAGGCCGTGATCCCGGGGCCCTCGCCTTGGGCGGCCCCGTCAGAGGTGGGTGGCGAGGGCCTCCAGGAGGTCTGCCTGGTCGTCGGCGGAGAGCGGGAGGATGTTGAGGGCGAGGTGCGCCTCGTCGGCGCCCAGCTCGCCGGCGCGGTCCAGGTCGGCGAGGGCGGCCTCGACGAAGGACCTCTCGGTGATCTCGGCTCCGGGGAGGAGCGGGATGACGTTCACGACGACGGTGCCGGTGCCGCCGGCGTCGCGGTACCAGGCGATCTGGTCGCGGGTGTCGTCCCAGTTCACGGCGGTGGTGATGAAGCCGTCCCCGAGGCGGGCGGCACGTTCGATGGTGGGACGGGTGATCGCGCCGAACAGCAGCGGGACGGTGTCGCCCCAGGGCTTCGGGCCGACCTTGGACGGCGGGATCCGGTAGTGCTCGCCGGTGAACTCGACGGGGTCGGGGGCCCAGCAGGCCCGCATCGCCGCCACGTGCTCGACGAAGCCGGCACCGCGTCGTCCGGGCGGGACGCCCGCGGCCGTGAACTCCTCGGGGATGTAGAACGGCGGCAGCCGGGTGCCGCCGCCCTGCCCGACGCCCACGTCCAGGCGTCCGCGGGACAACTGGTCGAGGGTGGCCAGCCTGCGGGCCAGGACGATCGGCGGCTGGAAGATCGAGTTCACGATGCCCGTGGTCACCCGGATACGTTGGGTGTGGGCCGCCGCCCAGGTGAGCATCTCCAGCGACTCCCAGACGTGCGTCTCGGGCAGGCCGGCGTCGTTGCCCCAGTGCGGCCCGACCGGGATGAGGAGCCGGTCGCTGGCCGAGACGGCGTGGAATCCGAGCCGCTCGGCGGTCCGGGCCACGGTCACGACGGCGTCGGGACCGGCGTACGGGGCGATGATCGGCAGGGAGACGCCGATGCGCGGGGTAGGGATGGTGACCTCCAGGGTTGGTGTTCCGGGGATGGGTCGGAACGGGGTCGGAGATCTTGCGGTGGTCCGGACGTCAAGAACGCGGAGCCGGCTCCGACCCACTGGTGAACGGGCCATCCGGCACGAAGGAGACGATGTGAAGTTCCTGCTGATCATGCACATGAACCCGAAGGTCTTCGAGGCCCTGACCGAGGAGGAGCGTCAGGAGGTGATGGGCGGGCACGGCGCGTTCATCGAGACGATCAAGAAGAGCGGCGAGATGATCGACACCGTCGCGCTGGCCGACCCGTCGGAGAGCGCCGTCGTCCGGGTCCGCGACGGCGGCCCGGCGGTGACCGACGGCCCCTACCTGGAGTCCAAGGAGTTCCTCGGCGGCTACTACCTGGTCGAGTGCGAGAGCAGGGAGCGCGCCCACGAGCTGGCCGCGATGATCCCGGACGCGGGAGTCGAGGGCCTGGGCATCGAGGTGCGGCCGGTGGTCTTCCGCGGCACGCCGCAGGACTGAGCGCCGTGAAGTTCGTCCTGAACCTCTACCGGGACCCGCCCTGGGACGAGCGCGACCACGGCGCGTTCCTGGCGGCGGCCCGGGAGGCCGGCGAGCTGGTCGGCGTCCTCGTGCTGGCCGACCCGTCCACCAGCGTCGTCGTCCGGGTGCGGGGCGGCGTCGCCACCGTGACCGACGGGCCGTACCTGGACGCCGGCGACCAAGTCGGCGGGCAGTACCTGGTCGACTGCGACGACCGCGACCGCGCCGTCGAGCTGGCCGGGCTGCTGCCCGGAGGCGGGGTCGAGGTGCGACCCCTGATGGACGCCGCCGGGATGGAGATGTGAGCGAGTCCGACCCGATCGGGGACCTGCTGCGCCCGCTGGCGCCGCAGGTCCTCGGCGTGCTCCTGCGCCGCCACGGCGGGTTCGAGGAGTGCGAGGAGGCCGTCCAGGACGCGCTGCTGGCCGCCGCCACCCAGTGGCCGGACCAGGGCGTTCCGGACAGTCCCCGGTCGTGGCTGGTCACGGTCGCGTCCCGCCGCCTGGTCGACCAGGTGCGCAGCGAGACGGCGCGGCGCCGCCGCGAGGCCGAGGCCGCCGTCCGGGAGCCGTCCGCCGGCGTCGTGGCCGGGCCCGGCGAGGACGCGCCGGGCGACCGCGACGACACGCTCACGCTGCTGTTCCTGTGCTGCCATCCCGCGCTGACGCCCGCCTCCCAGGTCGCGCTCACGCTGCGCGCCGTCGGCGGGCTCACCACCGCCGAGGTCGCCCAGGCGTTCCTGGTCCCCGAGGCGACGATGGCCCCGCGGATCAGCCGCGCCAAGCAGAAGATCAAGGCGGCGGGCGCGACGTTCCCGCCGCGGGCCGACCGGCTGGACGCCGTGCTTCAGGTCCTCTACCTGATCTTCAACGAGGGGTATGCCGCCAGCTCCGGCCCCGACCTGCGGCGCGGCGAGCTGACCGGCGAGGCGATCCGGCTCACCCGCGAGGTGCACCGGTCCCGGCCCGGCGACGGCGAGGTCGCCGGCCTGCTGGCGCTGATGCTGCTGACCGACGCCCGCCGCGCCGCCCGCACCGCCCCGGACGGCGGCCTGGTGCCCCTGGCCGAGCAGGACCGCGCCCGCTGGGACCGCGCCATGATCGACGAGGGCGTCACGCTGGTCAGCGAGGCGATGGCGACCTCCGAGCTGGGCCCGTACCAGCTCCAGGCGGCGATCGCCGCGCTGCACGTCCAGGCCCCGCGCGTCGAGGACACCGACTGGGAGCAGATCCGCGTCCTGTACCGGATCCTGGCCCGCATCGCGCCCAACCCGATGGTCACGCTCAACCACGCCGTCGCCATCGCCATGACGCGCGGCCCCGAGGCCGGCCTCGACCACCTCGCCGACCTGGACGACGACCCCCGCATGGCCCGCCACCACCGCCTGTACGCCGTCCGCGCCCACCTCCTGGAGATGGCCGGCGACCCCGGCGCCGCCCGCCTTCACTACGAACGCGCGGCCCGCCTCACCATCAGCCTCCCCGAACAGCGCTACCTGCAAGACCGCGCGACCCGCCTCGACCCCGACAGATAGGGCAAGATCGACGGCAGGTACCGCCCCGCCGAAGGAGTGCCCATGGTCAAGGACACCATCGCCCACCTCCGCGACCACCTCGCCGCGGCCGCCGGAGACTTCCCCGGCGCCGTCCAGGTCGAGATCGTCGAGGACGAGACCGGCATGTTCAGCGTCCGGCTCGAAAGCGGCGAAGAACTCTTCGTAGCCCTGGCCGCCGTAGTCACCTGACGGTCGGCGGTCGCGCTCCGCGCCCGGCGGGAGGCGTCGGTGGGGGTCATGTGACGGGGATCCAGGCCCAGACGATCTTGCCGCCGTCCTCGTGGCGGAGGCCCCACTCGAAGGCCAGGCAGGCGACCATGAACATGCCGCGGCCGCCCTCCGCCGTGAGGTCGGGTGCGAGGACGACCGGTTCCCGGGATGAGGGGTCCCAGACCTCGATCGCGACGAAGCGCGCGTCCTTGAGGGACACCCGGACGGTGATCGGGCCGCCCCCGGCGTGCCGGTAGGCGTTGGTCACCAGCTCGCTGACCACGGTCAGCGTGTCGTCGTGCGAGGTGACTCCCCACGTCGTGAGCTGTTCGGCCACGTACGTGCGGGCGATCAGCGGAGCCTGGTCCGTGGCCCGGTTGAGAAAGAGGACGGGAACCTCGATCTCCAAATCTGCGTAGATCATGGGAGCCGACCTTCGAAACGGAGGGGGGTGAGCTGTCGGTCACCATGAAGCCACGCTTCGAAGGCGGCTTCTACGAACCTGTGAAACAAGAAAGAGCTCGCCGTTAACGTGCCGGTGAAGGTTCAGGCGGTTCGCCAGGGGCGTTCGGGAGAGCTGAGGGGTCTCGTCAGGCGGGCAGGCCCACGAGCCGGGCGCTGGCGGTCCAGAGGGCTCGGGCCGCCGCGGGGTCGCGGGCCAGTTCGGAGGGGTCGGGCCAGGTGAGGCGTTCGCGGCGCAGGGCTGCGTAGGCACGGCCGTCCGGCGGCGTCGCCGTTCTCAGGGCCAGGTCGGCCAGGGTGTTGCCGGCGGCCGGACGGGTGTTGAGGGTGCTGCTGAACCTGCGCAGTGGACGGCCCAGCGGTGTGCCGAACAGCGACCACGCCATCCGGAGGGGCAGCGACAGGTCCTTGGCCAGGCCCGTTCCGAACACCTGCCCCGGGTCGTAGCTGAGCACGGTGGCCCGCCGCGCCTGGATGTCGGGGTGTTCGGCCAGCGATCGGGCGGTGAGCACGGTGCACAGCTTGGACGCGGTGTACGCGTGCTCGCCCGCCTTCTTCGGACGGGGATGGAGGTCGGGGTCACGTTCGGGGTGGGCCAGCAACTCCGCGTCGGCGTGGCGCGGGGGCGTCAGTCCGGCCTTGGTGGCGGGGTCGTGCGTTCCGCTGGTCGTGAGGACGATCAGCGCCTCGTCCGCCAGCGTCGGCAGCAGCAGCCGTGCCAGCAGGTAGTGGGCGAGGTGGTTGACGGCGAAGGTCGTCTCGAAGCCGTCGGCCGTCCTGCCCCCGGCGTCGGGACGCACGACGCCGGCGTTCAGGACCAGCACGTCGATCGGGGTGCCCTCCAGCCGTTCGGCGAACGCACGGACCGAGGCCAGCTCCGCCATGTCGAGCGGGATCGGCTCGCCCACCGGCGCCGACCGGCGCGCCCCCAGGATCAGCCGGGTGCCGGCCGGCCGGGCCAGCCGCTCGGCCGTGATCGCGCCGAATCCTGACGTGCCGCCGGTCATCACCATTGTTGGCACGCTGCCACCTCGACGGGGGGAGAAGGGACTGCGGAGGGCTCTGCCCGCAACCTACAGGAGCCGCTCAGCCGACGCGGGCGCGGCGGATCACTGGACGCGGCCGGCCGCCGCGGCCTCCTCCGGGCCGCAGAAGGACCGGGTGAACGCGTCGACGGCGTCGCCGCGCGCCTTCCTCGCGCGGGCGCCCAGGCAGAGCGAGGTCGGCTGTTCGCGGGCCCTGGCCGCCTGCACTGGGCCTGCCACGACACGCGTTCTCCGCACGAATCCGCTCCTTCCGGGGGCGATCTTCGCCCGTATTACGGGGCTCTCTCGCGCGGTGGTTCATCATTGATCTGTGCCTTGAATCCACCTGTCGGCTGTCTGAAAACAGAAGGGACGTGCACCATCCTCATCGTGATCACCGGAGGGCCGGGCTCGGGCAAGAGCACGCTGATCGAACGGCTGGAGGCGGACGGCCACGCTCGTACGCACGAGGCCGGGCGTGGCGTCATCCAGGACCAGATGGCCATCGACGGCCCCGGGCTCCCCTGGCGCGACGTCGGCCTCTTCGCCGAGCTGATGCTGAGCTGGGAGCTCCGCTCGTACCACCTCGCGAGCGCGCGGCCCTCCCCCGTCTTCTTCGACCGTGGCGTGCCCGACGTCATCGGCTACCTTCGCCTGGAAGGCCGGCCCGTCCCGGCGCACCTCGCCAAGGCCGCCGCGACGTTCCGGTACGACCGCGTCTTCATCGCCCCGCCCTGGCCCGAGATCTACGAGCAGGACGCCGAACGCAGGCAGCCGTACGAGGTCGCGGTGAAGACCTACGAAGCCATGGTCGCCACCTACACCGACCACGGCTACGACCTCGTCGAACTCCCCAAGGACTCCCCCGCGGCCCGCGCCGCGTTCGTCACGACCCGCTGCGGGCCGCGCGGCTAGGACTTCGCGATCCCCGTTCCGGCTCCGGCACCATCGGTGGGGGCGCCTGGACGGCGCGGGCGCACGTTCGTCATGATGCGCGGATGTGGCGCGAACTGATCGAACGACACACCCCCCAGGCCCGGTTCGCTTCTCCGGCTACGGAACAGGCGCTACAGCAGGCCGAGGAGACCCTGGGGCACCTGCTCCCCAACGACCTGGTCAAGCTGCTCACCGAGACCGACGGCGTGATCGACCCGAACGGCTACAACCTGATCTTCTCCGCCGAACAGCTCCTCAAGGGCAACCTGGAGATGCGCACCTATCCCGCCCTGAAACGGCTCTACATGTCGTTCGAGCAGCTGCTGTTCTTCTCCGACGTCCCCGGCGACGGCAACCTGTTCGCCTACGCCCTCGTCCCCGAGGGCAGACCGGACATCTTCGTCTGGGACCACCGGACCGACGATCGGCGTTCCGTCGCGCCGTCCCTGGAACGCTTCATCGAGGCGTGGCCCGCCGGCCGCATCCAGCTGTGACCCGACGGCTCCCCGGCCCGGCCGTTCTCGCTGGCGCGCGGCCTCCGCCGCCCTCACACTGACGCCCATGGAACACGTCGAACGGCTGGTCCTCCGCACCGTCACGGCCTGCACCGCCGGCCTCGTCCTCGCGGCCCTCCTGATCCTCCTGCTCCGCCCCCTCTTCTAACCCCGGCCCCGCCCCGCAGGACGATGTGACGTCGCCAGAACGCCGGCTGCTCGGTCGAAGATCAGTTCTTCGCGGCGAGGAACACCTGGACGACCCCGGCGATGGTGCCGACGACCGTCAGAAGTGTGATCAGGGTCTGCTTGGACTCGATGGTGGCGACCTGCGGCTCCATCGGCAGCTCCGTGGCCGTACGGTCGTGTGGCCCCGGCGCGGGCGCCGACACCTGGCGCGGCGGTCGCCTGAAGCCGAGCATCCGCAACAGGGCGTCGTTCTTGTAGACGGCGTGCGAAGGCTGGTCCTTACAGGCGATCAGCCGCCCGTACGCCTGGTTCTTGCAGGGATGCCCCCGGCTCGTCTCCACGCCGCACAACGTCGGCACGGCGCACAGCTCGTAGTAGGCGATCACCAGGATCGGAAGGATCCAGAGTTCCACACGCCCCTGGTTCCAGGCGAAGACGCCCAGCAGGATCGCGGCGCCCCACCACATGATGATCTTGTTTCGGTTCCGTTCGGCCCTTGTCGGTCGTCGCGCCATCTCGCGCCCCCCTTGTCGCCTCCGCTCGACGCGAGGAGCGTAAACGCGGACATCGGTGACGTGAATGCACATTGACACACAAAGGCCCACGATTTGTCGTGGTCGTTCTTCAGAGCGTGTCAGGCAGGTCGGGGAACCAGGAGCCGTGGAAGCCCTTGGGGACGGCTCGGGGGGCGTTCGTGCGGACCCAGCGGTTGCGGGAGCGGCGGTGTGCCGCTCGATGACCACCACGGTGCCACAGGGCCTGCACGCCGTCCGGCCTCCCGGTCACGTCCCCGGCATCAGACGACCCTGGCGCAGAGCACTCCCTTGCGGTAGTTCTCCCACGTCCGCGAACCGCTGGGGCACCTGCTCTGGTAGTAGCCGGTGAACTGGAGGATGTAGTCGAACTTCTTGGGGACGGTGCTCTTGCCGCACCCCCACGAGGTCATCAGGCCGTGCCCGGTGATGGACACCCGGCCCTTGGTGTCGCTCTTCCTGCCCAGGAAGCACTCGCCGTCCTTGAACTCCCGCCGCACGCAGAGATAGATCCTGTCCCCGCCGTACGAGGGAGACCTCCACCACGTCTCCCCGTCCAGCGATTCGGCATCGCACGCGCTGCTCGAATCCTCGATGTCGTACACCTTCACGTAGGCGTCGCGCCTGCCGCAGGACACGACGTTCGGCCTGCTCTCGCTCCACTCGCTGAAGTCGTACGGATCCGCGTACGCGTCCAGGCACTCCCCGACCGAGACCTCCTCGAACGCCTCGTAGGTCGAGTCCGGGCTCGGCGTGGCGCTCGGGGTCGACCGCGCGCTCCCCCCGCCCGTGGTGAGCCCGGTCGTCCGGCGCGAGAACGGGGTCTCGCTCGACGACTCCGTCGGGGTCCGGGTCGAACTCGAACCCGCGTTGCTCGACCTGCCGTTCCGGTCACCGTTGGCGATCGCGATCAGCACGACGATCAGCAGCACCCCCACGACCCCGGCCACGATCCCCACGTTCGACGTCACCGACGTCGTCGGAGGCCTGCCCGGCGGCCGCCCGGCCGGAGGCGGCCCGGCCGGAGGCGGCGCCCCCTGCGGAGCCCGCCCCTGCCCGGCCTGAGGTCCGGCCTGCCGCCCGGCCCTCTGCCCGGCGTTCGCCCCGGCCGCCTGCCCAGCGTTCCGCTTCGCCCCTTTCCGCTCACCGCCCGGAGCGCGGTCCCTCCGTTCACCGGCGCTCGGCCTTCCCGCGAAGACCTCGGTCTCGGCGACCCGCGTGGCGATCATCGTGGTGTACGTGTCCGGCAGGGGCATCTCCTCGCCCGTCGCCAGCACGGAATACCGTTCCAGGAACTCCCCCACCGGGGGACGATCGTCCGGATCCTTCTCCAGCCCGGCCGCGATCAGCGGGAGAAGCGACGCCGGGACGCCCGTCAGGTTCGGGTCCTCGCGGCAGACGCGGTAGCCGAGGGCGTCGGGCGGCCCCTCGCCGAAGGGGTGGCGGCCCGTGGCCGCGAAGGCCAGCACGGCGGCCAGGCAGAACACGTCGCCGGCCGGTCCGACGTCGCCGCCCGCGTACTGTTCGGGCGACATGTACCCGGGCGTCCCCACGACCACCGTGGACACGCTCTGCGAGGACCCGTCGAGCGCGCGGGCGATGCCGAAGTCGATGATCCGCGGACCGTCCTGGGCGAGGAGCACGTTTCCCGGCTTGAGGTCACGATGGATCACGTTCTGGTCGTGCACGGCCGCCAGTCCCTCGGCGAGCCCGGCACCGAGCGCCGCGACCGAAGCCTCGGGGAGCGCGCCGTTCTCGTCGACGGCGTCCTGCAACGAGGGCCCGGCGATGTACTCCGTCACCAGCCAGGGCGGATCCGCGTCGGGGTCGGCGTCCACCACCTGCGCGGCGTAGAAGCCGCCGATGCGCCGCGCCGCCGCGACCTCCTTGGTGAACCTCCGCCGGAACGCGGGGTTGTCGGCGAAGTGCGGGTGAACGACCTTGACCGCGACCAGCCGCCGCCCTTGCGAGCGCCCCAGATAGACCTGGCCCATCCCGCCGCCGCCCAGCCGCGCCAGCAGCCGGTACGGCCCGATCCGTTCCGGATCACCGGCCCTGAGCGCCTTGAGTCCTCCGCCGGACATCCCACCTACCCCAGCCAGCCAAACACCAACGTCTACTCGAGAAAGGGTAAACGAGGATGATCGCCCCGCACCATGTCTTCTGACTCGATCGCGTTCGGACCGCGACCCGGCGTCACGGCCGCGGGACACCGGCCGCATACGCCCCGGACACGCGTTGACATGATGTGACCATGGACGAGCCGACGAGGACCCCGCCGCCGCTGACCGGAGACGAACGTTCGACGCTGACGGCCTTCCTGCAGTGGCACCGCGACACGTTCGCCCAGAAGTGCGCCGGGCTGACCACCGACCAGCTCCGCGAACGCGCCGTCCCGCCCTCCGCCCTCTCGCTCCTCGGCCTGGTCCGCCACCTGGCGGAAGTCGAACGAAGCTGGTTCCGCAGGGTCCTGAACGGCGAGGACTGCGGCTTCCGGTGGAAGAAGCACCGCAAGGACCAGACCCCCTTCGAGGTCGCGACCGCCGACCCCGGCGAGGCGTTCGCCGCCTGGCACGAGGAGTGCGCGGGCGCCCGCCGCCTGGAGGAGGCCACCCCGTCCCTCGACACCACCACCGAGTTCGAGGGCGTCACCTACTCCCTCCGCTGGATCCTCGTCCACATGATCGAGGAGTACGCCCGCCACAACGGCCACGCCGACCTCCTCCGCGAACGCCTGGACGGCACCACCGGCGCCTGACCCGCCGGGGCGGTCATCTCCTGGGATTCACCACGCGGGCCGGCGGCTCACCAGTTCGGCTGGCGGGCTTGCGGCCGGGGATCGTGCTGCCGGCAGGCGCGACATGGGCAGGCCACGATGAAGGGTCCGTCGGCGCGCCGGTCGGCGGGCCAGCGGGCGTCGATCTCGGTGGCCGCCGTCAAGCACCCGGGACAGGCGTCGGGACGGTCGGGCCGCCACTGCACGCCGCCGTCCGTGAGGTCGCCGGCGGCCAGGCCGCACAGGGTCAGTCCCCAGTGCCCCGAAGCGTGGTAACGCCGAGGCGAGCCGCCCGAGACCTCGTCCCATCGTTGATCCGGTGGCGCGTAGCAGGGCCGGGTCGGGGTGGGGACGTGGCCGGGTGGGCCGGTATGGAAGAGCTGCGCATCGGCCCGGCACCATTCACACGCGTAGCCGGTCGCCGTCTCGCGGCGGGACCGCCAGGTATAAGCCCGCTTGGTGGGGTGCTCGCAGATCGGGCACGGGCCGATGCCCGTCGGGGGATGCGGGGGCTCCGCGGTGCTGGAGCAGGGCCGCGAGCATCGGGTCGGCCGGTTCCCCGATGCCGTACGCGACGTCCAGCGTCCCCGGCCAGAGCAGGGCGAGCACGGGCGTCGCGGTGATGATCCCGAGGCCCGGCGCGCTCGCGGCCGAGCCCCGGTCCCAGAGCGAGCTGTGCCGGCTGACCGGCATGGACCGGACCACGATGGTGTCCGTGGTGGACGAGCTCGAACGGCACGGCGGCTACCTGGGTGTGAGTGCGGGATGGTCGCGCTCGGCGAGCGTCTAGCAGGGGATGATGTAGGCGACCGGTTCCCGGTTCACGCCCCTGTCCTGGTAGTGGTATGCCGGAGGCATGTACCACCAGCTCCCGTCGCTGAAGTCCGCGAATGGCTGGGTGCCGGTGGTCTGGTTGTTGACAGGAACCACGTCTGCAGGCCGGAGCCGAGGAGCTCGCCGCAGGGACCGCCAAGACCGACGACCCTCCGCTCTTCGGGTCCGAGGTCGGTCCGTGATCGCCTGCCCCAGGTGCTCGTTCACCTCATGATTCGTTCACCTCGCGCTCGGGCGTGACCGCACGAGGAACTGGCTGATTCGCGGAGCCGCGGCTTCCCCTGGCGGCTGGTTGTCGGCTTTGGTGCTGCGGTTACAGGGCGGTGCGGAGGTGGTTGAGGCGTAGGGCGAGTTGGAGTTCCAGGGAGCGGTCGGGGGTCTGCCAGTCGTCGCCCAGGAGCTGGGCCACTCGGTCGAGGCGTTGGGTGACGGTGTTGACGTGGATGTGGAGGCGTTCGGCGGCGCGGGAGAGGCTGCAGCCGGCGGCGAAGTAGGTCTCCAGGGTCTGGATGAGGGCGGTGCCGCGGCGTTCGTCGTAGGCGAGGACGGGGCCGAGGGTCGTGTCGAGGAAGGACGGGACGTCGCGGCCGTCGCCGACGAGGAGGCCGACGAAGCCGAGTTCGTCGGGGCTGGCTCCGTCGCCGGCGCGGCCCAGGGACAGGAGGGCCTCGGCGCAGCGTTCGGCCTCGCGGTGGGCGGCGGCGAGGCCGCCCGGTTCGACGGGGCCGGACGCGCCGGCGGTGGCGGGGACGCCCAGGGCGGCGGCGAGGTCGCGGGCCGCGCGGCGGGCCTCCGGGCCCGGTGAGGTGCCGGGGAGGAAGAGGACCACCTCGCCGCCGCGGGCGGCGGCGAGGCCGTGGTGGAGGGCGGCGTGGGAGGTGGCCCAGAAGCCGGCGCGGCGGCGGTCGCCGTCGTGGCGGGCGACGACGAGGACGTGCGGGGCGTCCAGGTCGACGCCGACGAGCTTGGCGCGGTCGCCGAGCGCCTCCGGGTCGGCGCGGTCGGTGAGCAGGTCGTCGAGGAGCTCGCCGCGGACGCGGCCCTCGGCCTCGGCGACGCCGCGGCGGAAGAGCAGGAGGAGCGCGGTCACCAGGGCGGCGCGTTCGAGGATGCGCTGGTCGGGGTCGGGCACGTCGTCGGGGGTGCGCAGGACGAGCGTGCCGAGGACCTCGGTGCCGGCGACGACGGAGGCGATCCACAGGCCGCCGCGCTGGACGGCGCGGCCGAGGGAACGGGAGGCCGCGGCGGCCGCCTCGATCTCCCGGTCGTTGTGCTCGCCGATGTCGCCGAGGGCCGCGAGGCGGCGGCCCTCGGCGTCCAGGAGCAGGAGCGCGCCGCCCAGGACGTCGGTGACGACGGCGGCGACGTCCTCCACTCCGCCGCCGCGGACGACCAGCGCGGTCATGCGATCGTGGGCCTGGGCGGCGCGTTCGACGGCGTCGTTGCGGGCCTGGAGCTGCCGGTTGGCGGAGGAGAGCTCGGTGAGGGCGGCGCGGGTCTCCTCCAGGAGACGGGCGTTGTCGATGGCGATGGCCGCGTGCGCCGCGAAGGAGGCGAGGAGGATGACCTCTTCCTGGACGAACGGGCGGGCGCTGCGGTTGGCGGCGTAGAGGACGCCGATCACGCGGGCGCCGAGCAGCATCGGGACGCCGAGGATGGCGACGAGGCCCTCCTCGCCCACGGCCGAGTCGATGAACGACAGGTGGTGGAAACGTTCGTCGGCCGGGTAGTCGGCGCTCGTGTAGGGGGTCGCGGTCTGCGCGACGAGGCCGCCCAGGCCCGCACCCATGGGCAGGCGGAGGGCCCGGAACGCGGCGGAGACCGAGCCGTCGGTGACGCGCATGTAGGTGTCGCCGCGCTCGTCGTCGTTCAGGGTCATGTAGGAGATGTCGGCCTGGAGGAGGCGGCGGGCGCGCCGCACGATGGCCTCCAGGACGGCGTCCAGGTCGCGCAGCCCGGCGAGGTCGCCGGCGGTCTCGAAGAGCGCGGACAGCTCGGCCTCCCGGCGGGCGTGGTGCTCCAGGAGCGTCCGCACCCGCAGGGCGGCGAGCTTGGTGCGTTCGAGCTCGGCCAGGTGCTCTGGCGGGGCGCCGGAGGCGCGGGCCTCCAGCAGGGGCGCTTCGAACTCCACCGGGGAGGCCTCGCGGGCGAGGAGTTCGAGGAAGATCTCGCAGGTCATGGTCCGGCCGCTCTCATGGGCCCATGATCCGGCCATCGTCAGTGCGCGGTCCAGCCGCCGTCGATGGCGAACGAGGCACCGGTGACCATCGACGCCGAGGGCGAGCACAGGTAGGCGACCATGTCGGCGACCTCGTGCGGTTCGATGAGGCGCCGGATCGCGGCCGGGGCGAGCATGATCTGGTCGATGACGGCGGCCGGGGCCAGGCCGTGGGCGGCGGCCTGATCGGCGATCTGGGCCTCCACGAGCGGTGTGCGGACGTAGGCGGGGTTGACGCAGTTGGACGTGACGCCGTGGGCGGCTCCTTCGAGGGCCATGACCTTGGAGAGCCCTTCGAGGGCGTGCTTGGCGGCGACGTACGCGGACTTGTAGGGCGAGGCGCGCAGGCCGTGGACGGAGGAGATGTTGACGATCCGCCCCCAGCCCCGTTCGTACATGCCGGGCAGGACGCGGCGGGCGAGGCGGAACGGCGCCTCGACCATGATCCGCAGGATCTGCCCGAACGTGTCGGCCGGGAACTCCGGCAGCGGGGCGACGTGCTGGATCCCGGCGTTGTTGACGACGATGTCGACGTCGCCGAGATCCAGCCGTTCGACGGCCGCCATGTCGGACAGGTCGGCGGTCAGGGCCGTCCCGCCGAGCTCGGCGGCGGCCTCGCGGGCGGCGCCGGCCCGCACGTCGAGGATGGTGACGGCCGCGCCGGCGGCGGCGAGGCGGGCGGCGCAGGCGCGGCCGATCCCGCTCGCGCCGCCGGTGACCAGGGCGTGCCTCCCCGCCAGGTCGAGCCGCCCCGACACGTCGTTTCCGCCGGTCACCGGGCGGTCACTTCCTGGCGGTCGGACGCGGCCGCGTCGGCGGGCGGCGGCGCGGGCCGGCGGCGGCGCCGGGCGGCGAGCAGGTCGCGGGCGGTGCCCCAGACGCCGCGCCGGAACACCAGCACGATCACCACGAAGATGCCGCCGGTGACGAGCCCGGTCTCGGTGAAGCCCGCGGTGGCCAGGTAGTCGTTCAGCTCGACGATCAGCGCGGCGCCGATCACCCCGCCCCACAACGTGCCGATGCCGCCGAGCACGACCGCCATGACGGCCTGGCCCGAGGTGGTCCAGTAGACCTCGTGCAGCGACGCGAAGCCGTGGCTGATCGCGTACAGCCCGCCGGCCAGCCCGGACAGCGTGGCCGACAGCACGAACGCCAGCAGCTTGTACCGTTCGACCGGGTAGCCGAGCGCCTGCGCCCGCGCCGGGTTGTCGCGGATCGACACCAGCACGCGCCCGAACGGCGACCGCACGACCCGCCACACCGCGAAGAGCCCGAGCAGGATGAACGGCAGCCCCGCGTAGTAGAAGTAGAACGGGTCGGACAGGTCCACCCCGAAGAACTCCCGCGGCACCCCTTGGAGGCCGTTCTCCCCGCCCGTCAGGTCGCGCCACTGGTTGACCACGAAGTAGATCATCTGGGCGAACGCGAGCGTCACCATCGCGAAGTAGATGCCGCGCAGCCGCACCGACAGGTACCCGATCGGCAGCGCGAGCACCGCCGCGAACAGTGCGCCGCCCAGCACCGCCACCGGGAACGGCACGCCGCCCCAGTGCACCGCGATCAGGCCGGCGGCGTACGCGGACCCGCCCCAGAACGCGGCGTGCCCGAACGACAGCAGGCCGGTGAAGCCGAGCAGCAGGTCCAGCGCGGCGGCGAACAGCGCCCAGCAGGCGATGTCCATCGCCACCGGCGGATAGATCAGCCACGGCAGCGCGACCGCCACGACCAGGCCGATGACCAGGAGCACCGGCCGCCCGGCCAGTCTGGAGAGGATCACGAGAGCGCCTCCTCGCGGCCGAAGAGCCCGGCGGGCCGCCAGAGCAGCACGACCGCCATCAGGATGAAGACCAGGGTCTGGGACAACGCCGGCACGTACAGGTTGCCCAGCGCCGACACCACCCCGATCGCGAAGCCCGCCGTCACCGAGCCGAAGATCGAGCCGAGGCCGCCGATCACCACCACCGCGAACACCGTGATGATGAGGTCGGCGCCCATCAGCGGGTTGACCGCGCGCATCGGCGCGGCCAGCACGCCCGCCAGCCCGGCCAGCGCGATGCCGAACCCGAACACCGGCGTGACCCACCGGCCGACGTCGATGCCGAGGGCCCGGGTGAGCTCGGGCTTCTCGGTGGCCGCCCGGACGATCGTCCCGACCCGCGTCCGGGTGAGTGCCAGCCACACCAGGACGCAGGTCACGACGGAGACGGCGAGCACGAAGACCTGGTACGCGGGGTAGGTGAAGAGCCCGAGGTCGATCGACCCCGACAACGCCGGCGGGCGCGGGTAGGGCTGCGACTGCACCCCGTACCTGGCCTTGACCAGGTCCTGGAGGATCAGCGTGAGGCCGAACGTGAACAGGAAGCCGTAGAGCGGGTCGAGCGGGGTGAGCCGCCGGATGAACGCCCGTTCCAGCACCACCCCCACCAGGCCGAGCACGATCGGCACCAGGACGAGCGCGAACCAGAAGTTCACGCCGAACGAGTCCAGCAGGATGAACGCCCCGAACGCGCCGAGCATGTAGAACGCGCCGTGGGCGAAGTTGACGACGCCGAGCATCCCGAAGATGACGGCGAGGCCGAGGGCGAGCAGGGCGAAGAACGCCCCGCCCACCAGGCCGTTGAAGGCCTGTTCGAGCATGATGACCTCCCGGGCCGGCTCAGAGCTTGCAGGCGGGGTCGGGCTGCTGGAACGCCTCGTTCGCCGGAATGGTCGTGAGGATCTTCTCGTAGTCCCAGGGCTCCTTGACCTCGCTCTGCGGCTTCACCTGCGCGAGGTTGACGTCGTGCAGGAGCAGGTGGTCCTGGGCGCGGACGGTGGCGTTCTTGGCGAAGACGTCCTGGAACTTCAGGCCCTCGAGCTGCTTCACCACGTCGTCGGACTTGTCGGTGCCGCCGCGCTGCACGGCGTCCAGGTACTGGAGGGCCGCGGAGTAGTTGGCGGCGTGCGCGAACGTGGGCCGCTTGCCGGTCTTGGCCTGGAACTTGTCGGCCCAGGCGCGGTTCTCGGCGTTGGCGTTCCAGTACCAGGGGTCGGTGAACTTGGTGCCGGCGAGCGCGTCCGCGCCCAGCGAGTGGATGTCGGTGAGGAACATCAGCCCGACCGCCAGCCCGATGCCCTGGTCTCGGATCTTGTACTCGTTGTACTGCTTGACGAAGTTGACCAGGTCGCCGCCCGCCTGCATGGTGCCGAGCACCTGCGGCTTGGGCTTGAGGTTCGGCGCCTTGAGCAGGAACGTGGAGAAGTTGTCGTTCGGGAACGGCGCCGGGTCGCTCTTGACGATCGTGCCGCCCGCGCCCTTCACCGCGGTGGTGAAGCTCTTGTTCATGTCCTGGCCGAACGCGTAGTCGGGGTAGACCACGTACCAGTTCTTGCCGCCCTCCCTGGTCACCGTGGTACCGGTGCCGTGCGCCAGCATGTAGGTGTTGTAGCCGTAGTGGAAGGTGTACTTGTTGCAGTTGGCGCCGGTCAGCGCGGTGGTCGCCGCGCCGATGTCGATGAACACCTTCTTCTTGGCCTTGGCGATGTTGGCGACGGCCAGGGCGGCCGACGACGTCGGGACGTCCAGGATCGTGTCGGCCTTCTGCCGGTCGTAGAGCTCCTGCGCCTTGGAGTTGGCGATGTCGGGCTTGTTCTGGTGGTCGGCCGAGATCACGTCGATCTTCTCGGCGACGGCCTTGTCGCCGTACTTGGCCTGGTAGTCGGCGACGGCCATCTTGACCGCCTCGATGCTGTTCTTGCCGGACAGGTCGGCGTAGATGGCCGACTGGTCGTTGAGGACGGCGAGGACGACCTTGCCGTCACTGATCTTGCCGCCGCCCCCGCCCGGCCCGCCGCCGCAGCCCGCCGCCAGCATGCCCGCAGCGGCGACGGCCGCCGCGCATCCGAGACCCTTCATCGTTCTGACTCCTAAGTCCTAAATTCCGAGGTGTTCGAGGAGCTCGCCCTCGCGGGCCTTCATCTCGTCGTTGTCGAGGGACAGGGCGACGCGGCCTTCGGCGAGCAGGTAGTGGCGGTCGGCGACGGTCGCGGCGAAGTGCACGTTCTGCTCGATGAGCAGGACGGTCACGCCCTGCGCCTTGACCTCGCGGAGGATGGCGCCGATCTGCTTGACGATCAGCGGGGACAGGCCCTCGGTGGGCTCGTCGCAGAGCAGCAGCCGGGCGCCCATGCGCAGCACCCGGGCGAGCGCGAGCATCTGCTGCTCGCCGCCGGAGAGCTTGGTGCCGGGGAACCCGCGCCGCTCCTTGAGCTTGGGGAACGTCTCGTAGACACGTTCCAGCGGCCACGGGTCGGGGCCGACCTTCGGCGGCAGCGTGAGGTTCTCCTCGACGCTGAGCGTGGCGTAGACACCGCGGTCGTCGGGCACGTACCCGAGCCCGCGCCGGGCGCGCCGGTGCGCGGCGAGCCGGGTGACGTCGTCGCCGGTGAACGAGACGCGGCCCTCCGCGCGCCCGTACGAGCCGTGCAGGCCCATCACGGTGCGCAGCAGCGTGGTCTTGCCGGCGCCGTTGCGGCCGACCAGCGTGACGATCTCTCCCTCGCGGACCTCCAGGTCCACGTTCCGCAGGGCCTGCGCCTCGCCGTACCAGGCCGACAGGCCCTCAACGCGCAACATCGGGATCTCCCAGGTAGGCGGTGACGACGCGCGGGTCGTCGCGGATCTCGTCGTAGGGGCCCTCGACCAGCACCCGCCCGTTCTGCAGCACCGTCACCCGGTCGGCGAGCCGCGCGACGACGCTCATGTTGTGCTCGACCATGACGACGGTGCGGCCTTCGCGGACGCGCCGGACGAGATCGACGGTGCGGTCGATGTCCTCGACGCCCATGCCCGCCGTGGGCTCGTCGAGCAGGAGCACCTTGGGGTCGAGGGCGAGCGCGAGCGCCAGCTCCAGGGCGCGCTTGCGCCCGTACGCGAGCGTCCCCGCCGGGATGTCTGCGTGGTCGGTGAGGCCGACCTCGTCCAGCAGTTCGGCGGCGCGCTCGGAGAACCGGTCGAGCGTGCGGTCCGAACGCCAGAACCGCCAGGTGAGGCCGGTGCCGCCGGCCAGCGCGAGCTGGAGGTGCTCGCGCGGCGTGAGCTGGGCGAACAGGCTCGTGATCTGGAACGAGCGGGCCACGCCGTGCCGGGCCACCTGCTCGGGGCGGCGGCCGGTGAGGTCGTGTTCCCCCAGCCGGATCCGTCCCTCGGTCGGTTTGAGGAACCCGGTGAGCAGGTTGAACAGCGTGGTCTTGCCCGCCCCGTTCGGGCCGACCAGCGCGTGCACGGTGCCGCCCGCCACGGAGAGGTCGACTCCGTCCACGGCGCGGAACCCCCGGAACTCCTTGACCAGGCCCTGCGCACACAGAACAGGACCGTCCATGCGGCCTCCTCGGGATAGCGGGGTGCCCGGAGCCAGGCCCCGGGTGGTGTGACGCAGGACACTAAATCGACATTCCGGACCGTTCCATGTGGCCCGTCCACACATTCACGAGCGCACATGAGGATGTGACCCACACCACACCCAGCTCAGCGCCCTTTGTGGCGCCTTCCAACATCCGGAAGCCGCGAATTGTGGTGGACCACCACGTGGCCCGGGTCACAGGCGCTCCCCACCATGAGGCCACCACTCCCCCACCCTGTGAGGAGCCGCCATGACCCCGCCCCGACGATCAGCAGGCGCCCTAGCGGCAGCCCTCGCGGCGGGCGCCGCCTTGCTGAGCGCCCTCCCGGCCCAGGCGTCCGCGACGAACTGCGCCCCGGTCGCGGTCCCGGGCGCGGGGAGGCAGATCACCGCCTGCCTGGACGACCTGACGACCGCCGGAACGGTGGCGTCCGGCCACACCATCCCCGCCGACTGGGCCGGCCTGCACCCCGCCGGCGCCCGCAACCCCACGGGCGTTCCCGGCACCCAGATCGACGGCTACTTCCCCGACACCTCGACGTTCAACACCGCGCACGGCTGGAACCACGACGCGCAGTTCGTGATCCGCCTCCCTTCGCGCTGGAACGGAGGCCTCGTGGTGGCCGGCTCGCCCGGTGTCCGCGGCCAGTACGCGAACGACTTCACGATCTCCGACTGGGCGCTCGCCAAGGGGTACGCCTACGCCGCCACCGACAAGGGCAACGTCGGCGCCACGTTCTACCGCGACGGCCGGCGGCCCGGCGACGCGATCGCCGAATGGAACACCCGCGTCACGCAGCTCACCCGCGCCGCCAGGAAGACCCTCGCCCTCCACTACGGACACCAGCCCCGCCGCACCTACGCCGCAGGGGTCTCCAACGGCGGCTACCTCGTGCGCTGGCAGCTCGAACGCCACCCCGAGCTCTACGACGGCGGCGTCGACTGGGAGGGCACGCTGTGGCGGGCCGACGGCCCCAACCTGCTGACGTTCCTGCCGCCCGCCCTCCGCGGTCACCAGGCCGGCGATCCCTCAGCCGTCCAGGCCGCGGGCTTCCCCGCCGCCACCTCGTTCCTCTGGGACTTCCACCACGACGTCTACTGGGACCTCACCCAGCGCATCTACCGCGAGGAGCTCGACCCCGCCTTCGACGGCGCCACCGAGGCGGGCACCCCGTTCTGCGCCTCGGGCACCCCCGCCTGCGACGCCGACTACGACTACGTCACCCGCCCCCGCGCCGTCCGCGAGGCCGTCCAGAAGATCTCCCTCACCGGCCGCATCGACCGCCCCCTCCTCACCCTCCACGGAACGCTCGACACCCTCCTGCCCATCACCCACGACTCCGACGTCTACGCCCGCATGATCCGCCAGAACCACCGCACCCCCCTCCACCGCTACTACCGGATCGAGGGCG
The DNA here is from genome assembly GCF_040643285.1 of Spirillospora sp. NPDC047279. Taxonomy (NCBI): domain Bacteria; kingdom Bacillati; phylum Actinomycetota; class Actinomycetes; order Streptosporangiales; family Thermomonosporaceae; genus Spirillospora; species Spirillospora sp. NPDC047279. The sequence goes on along the minus strand of NZ_JBEYUA010000014.1, from coordinate 150,493 downwards.
GCAACCACGTGGACGGCCTCTACGCCACGTACCCCGACAAGATCCGCCCGATCCTCCCCTGCTTCCGCACCGCCTTCACCGCCCTGGAGTCCTGGACCACCACCGGCAAGACCCCACCACCCTCCGCAACCCTCCCCCAAACCCCCACACAAGACCCAGCCAACACCTGCCCCCTAACGCGCTGAAGCCCCGCCACCGCTGCCCTGACATGATGAACGCCGCAATCACGCCCAGTTTCTGAGAGGCCGGCGGGTATGGCGACGTTCGTGCTGGTGCATGGAGGTGGCGACGTCGGCTGGTACTGGCATCTGGTGGAGGCTGAGCTGCGGGCGCGGGGGCACCGGACGGCCGCGCCGGACCTGCCGTGCGACGACGACACCGCGAGCCTGGACGACTACGCGGCCGCCGTGGCCGACGCGGCCGCCGGGCGGGGCGACCTGGTGATCGTGGGCCACTCGTACGGCGCGTTCACCGCGACCCTGGCGGCCCACCGGCTCCGGGCACGGCTGCTCGTCCTGGTCGCCGGAATGATCCCGGCGCCCGGCGAGACCCCCGGCGACTGGTGGAGCAACACCGGCTACCGGCAGGCCGCCGAGGAGCAGGCCAAGCTGGACGGCGGCAAGACCGGCCACGACGACCCGCTCATCAGCTTCTACAACGGAGTGCCGCTCCCTCTGGCCGAGGAGGCCCTGCGAAGGAGCCGCGGAGAATCCTCGGCCGTCTGGAACACGCCCTGGCCACTCGACGCCTGGCCGGACGTGCCCACGAGATTCGTCCTCTGCCAGGACGACCGGTCCTTCCCCGCCGCCTTCATGCGTCAGGTCGCGCAGCAGCGCCTGAACACCGTCGCCGACGAAGTCCCCGGCTGCCATTGCGTGGCGCTCAGCCACCCCAGGGAACTGAGCGACCTCCTGGCGAGCTACCTCGACGAACCACCCCGTTCGCGCGGCCGGGCGATCTTCGATGGACTGTCCCCCGGATGACGGAGAGGCCTGCGTGAACGAGTTCGTGCGGGCGGCGGACGCGGCGCGGGCCGGGTCACGGTGGGAGCTGGTCCTGCGGAGTGGAGGGCCGTTCGGTTAGGGTGCCGGGGTGAAGGTGTGCTGGTCGGGGTTGTGCAGGTAGTTGAGGTACGTGCTGGGCACCTGGCCGCGGAGGAGGCGCAGGAGGAAGCCCGTCGCCGTGCCCTCGTGGAATTCCCAGTGGTCGCCCCGGGCGGTTTCGACGGCGATCTGCCATGAGGCGGGGTCGGTGCCGGGCCTGGCGGCCCAGTGGAGATAGGGGCCCAGGTCGGAGTAGGCCCACAGGATGGGGCGTACGCCGGGTTCGTTGAATGCCTCGGGTCTGGAGCGGAACTCGGGAGGGCTATGGGTCTCCGCTTCCCAGATGGTCTCCAGTCCGCTTGTGCGCTCCTGGTGGATCAGCACCTGGTCGTAGTCCTCGTCGGTCGCGTACGGCTGTAGCAGGTTCGTGTAATCGCCGATCACGCCCGGACCGATGGCGTCGACCAATTCCCGGAAATCACCGGGGACGCTCGCCCCGAGGGTCTGGCCCGCGGTCTCCCAGTCGGCCGGCGCACCTCGGTACGGCTCGGCCCCCAGGATGTCGCGGAGATCGTCGAGATCGCTCATCGCCTGCCTCTCGCCGGTCGTCGATCGTCACGAAGCCGATCACGCTACCGACGGGACCCTGCGTTCCGGTTGTCGTCGGGTTGTTCCAGCGTTGGTGACCCCGGCCGTGGGGCCTGGGCCCCACGGCTGTGACCAGTTGTGGCCGCGAGGTCACTGAGGGGGCATGGGCGGGGTGAAAAGCCCGAAGCGGTTGCCCGCCGGGTCGACGACGTAGGCGAAGCGCAGACCGGAGGGCGTGCTGTCGATCGGCTTGACGACCTTGCCGCCCAGGCGTTCGGTACGGGCACAGATCGCGGCCACGTCCTCGACGAGGACCATGAAGAGCGCCTGGTTGTCGTCGCCCTCGTAGTGGGCGTTGCCCCCGGCGTGGGCGAGCCCGCCCTGCGCCTTGCCGCCGCCGGGGTAGCTGATCAGGTCGTATCCATCCTTGTCGGGATCGATGTCGAACTGCCAGCCGAACAGTTCGCCGTAGAAACGGCGGGCGTCCTCCGGGGCCTCGGCACCGACCTGGAACCACGCCACGGTGTTGAAGGTGGGAACTGTCATGGTCTCCTCCGCAACGAATCGACCTGCTGCTTTCACGACCCACCTTCCAGGGCCGTGGCGACAACCCCCTGTCGGTGTTTCTGTCAACGTCTCCCGCCCATGCGAACGGGCACCCCGGCGCTGGCAGATATGAACAAACCTCAAAAAGGCCATTGACCACCACATGCGCCTCGGCAACGCTGACCTCACTCTGAGGAGAAGTACGCGCGCGCCCCCGCTCGGCCAGCTACTCCTCGTTCCCCCCAAGTGCCATGGAGGCGCGATGAGGCGCAAAGTCACCTCATTCATCGCCGCGTTGACCCTGGGAGCCGGAATGGTGGCGGCCGTACCCGCCGCCACGGCCGCGCCCGCGGGTCCGACGCGTGCCAACGACCGGATCGAGGTGTTCACCGGCCAGCTCACGGCCGACCACGTCAAGAGGTTGCGCGAGTCCGGGCTCGACCACGAGGACGTGGCCCTGGGCAAGGCGTCCGGCGGGAAGATCTCCGTCGAGGCCGTGATGAGCCGCGCCAAGGGCGAGGCGCTGATCGCCAAGGGCGTGCCGCTGAAGCTCAAGACCGTGGACGGCAAGACCGCGAGCCAGCAGGCCAGGACGCTCGCCGCGCAGGGCAACGTGTTCCGCCCGTACTCCGGCGCCGGCAACATCCGCGAGGAGATCGTCAAGGCCGCCAAGGACCACCCGAACATCGCCAAGGCCTTCGACCTGGGCACCTCGGTCAAGGGCAAGCCGATCACGGCGGTGCGGGTCACCAAGGGCGCGCGGAGCCAGCCGTTCAAGAGCGACCGGCCCGCGGTGGTGTACCAGGCCACGCAGCACGCGCGTGAGTGGATCACTCCGGAGAACGTGCGCCGCCAGTTGCACCACTTCCTGGACAACTACGGGAAGAACGCCGAGATCACCAAGATCATCGACACCACCGACCTGTGGTTCGTCCCGGTGGTCAACGTCGACGGCTACGACCAGACGTTCAACCCCGACTACCGGTTGTGGCGCAAGAACCTGCGCGACAACGACGGCGACGGGCAGCTCACCAACCTCGACGGCGTCGACCCCAACCGCAACTTCCCGTACCACTGGGGCTACGACGACGAAGGCTCGTCCCCGTACCCCGAGAGCGAGACGTACCGCGGCAAGAGCCCCGGCTCCGAGCCCGAGACCAAGGTCCAGGACGCGTTCATCAAGCGGCTGCGGCCGAAGTACATCATCAACTACCACTCGGCGGCCGAGCTCCTGCTCTACGGCGTCGGCTGGCAGACGCAGACGCCCAGCCCGGACGACCACGTCTGGGAGGCGCTGCTCGGTGACGACGCGCACCCTGCGGTGCCCGGCTACGACCCCGACCTGGGCGCCGAGCTGTACACCACCAACGGCGAGTACGACGGCCACATGACCGAGACGCACGGCGCGCTCACCACCACGCCGGAGATGTCCACCTGCCAGACGGTCAGCGCCATCGACCCGGACGACCAGTGGGACCCGAACGACTGCGCCAGCGTCTTCAACTTCCCGGACGACGAGAAGCTCATCGCCCAGGAGTTCCAGAAGAACCTGCCGCTGGCCATCGCGACCGCCAAGTCCGCGCACACCCCCGACAAGCCGGTCTCGGTCATCGGCCGCACCACGCCCGACCTGGTCGTGGACGCGTTCGACACCTCCTACGGCAAGGACCAGCCGGTCGCCGTCGTGGCGCGCCGCTCGCTCAGCGGCCTGGAGCTGAACTACCGGATCAACAGCGGCCGCACCCGCACCGCCGGCGTCCGCGAGTGGAAGGGCGGCGAACGGTACGGCGACGAGGGCCGCGACTACTACGGGGAGTACCGCGGCACCGTCCGCAACACCAGACCCGGTGACAAGGTGGAGGTCTGGTTCGAGGCGCGCAACAAGAAGGCGCCCGTCGCCAGCTCGCACTTCACCTACACCGTGGCGCCGCAGATCGGCGGCAACGTGCTCGTCCTGTCGGGCGAGGACGTCACCGGGGCCAGCCCGGCCCAGGGCGTCACCGAGGCCAAGTACGCCTCGCGGTACGTCGCCTCGCTGAAGAAGGCCGGCTACAAGCCGGACGTGTACGACACCGACAAGCAGGGCCGCAAGGCCCCGCACCACCTCGGCGTCCTCAGCCACTACAAGGCCGTCGTCTGGGAGACCGGCGACGACATCATCACCCGGCAGGCCGGGCAGCCCGGCGGCACCGCCGCCAAGCTCGCGCTCGACACCGAGCTGAACGTGCGCGACTACCTCAACGAGGGCGGCAAGCTGCTGTACGCGGGCAAGTTCGCCGGGTACGCCTCCAACGCCAACGGCGCGTACTTCTACCAGCCGAACGCGCCCACGTCGCCCGAGTGCGCCAACCCGCAGGACCTCACCTGCCTGCCGCTGCTGAACGACTTCCCGCAGTACTACCTGGGCGCCTACGTCTACATCGACGGCGGCGGCCAGGACGCCGACGGGAACCTGTTCCCGCTCAAGGGGACGGCGGGCACGTTCAACGGGCTCGCCGCGGCCCTCAACACCGGGGACTCGGCGAACAACCAGGATCACACCGGGGCGTTCGTGTCGACGTCCAGCTTCCTGCCGAAGAACAAGTTCCCGCAGTTCGCCAGCGAGGCGCCGGTGAAGTGGCAGCGGCCGGGCGCCAACCCGTTCGGGCCGCACTCCGGCTCCTGGTACGCCTACAGCCAGCGCGGCGACTACTCCTACAAGCGGCTGACCAAGACCATCGACCTGACCGGGAAGACCAGCGGCAAGCTGGACTTCTGGACCTCGTTCGAGACCGAGGCGAACTGGGACTTCCTGTTCGTCGAGGCCCACACCGAGGGTCAGGACGACTGGACGACGTTGCCGGACGCCAACGGCAACACCTCGCAGGAGACCGGCTCCAGCTGCGCGTCGGGCTGGCGGACCATCCACCCGTTCACCCAGCACTACCAGGGCGCGGACTGCTCGCCCACGGGCACGACGGGCGCGTGGCACGCCGCCTCGGGCAACTCGGGCGGCTGGAAGAACTGGTCGGTCGACCTGACGGCGTACGCCGGCAAGAAGGTCGAGCTCTCCGTCTCCTACGTCAGCGACTGGGGCACCCAGGGCGCCGGCGTGCTGCTGGACGACGCGACGGTGACGACCAGCGCCGGAACGGACTCGCAGACCTCCTTCGAGACCGACTTCGGCGGCTGGGCGACGGCGGCGCCGCCGGAGGGCTCCGGCCTGATCAGCGCCACCTGGACCAGGTCGGACCAGGCGCTCGACGAGGGCGCCGTGATCACGACCAGGGACACCGTCTACGCCGGGTTCGGCGCGGAGGGCCTCGACACGGCCGCCCGCGACGACTTCATCAGGAGGGCGATGCGCCACCTGCTGAGGTGATCTGAGAACGGCCGGAGCGGCCCGCCCAGGGGATCCCCCGGGCGGGCCGCTTCGCGTTCAGACGAACTCCAGCGCGCGGATCGCCATGTTGGGCGGCTCGTCGGTGAGGTCTTCGAGGCGGCGTTCGGGCGCGGTCTCCTCCAGCAGCACCGCGCGGCGCACGCGGTCGATGCGGAAGATGCGGGCGTCGCCGCGCAGCCGGCACCAGCCGACGAGATACCAGGTGCGGGTGCCGCCGGTGAACACGACCGGCTCGACGTCGCGTTCGGTCTCGGTGCCGTCCTTGTCGGAGTAGGTCAGCCTGACCACGCGCCGTGCCGCCATCGCCTCCTCCAGCACGGCCGGGACCGAGGCGGGCTCGTCGGCCTCCAGCGGCGCGAAGAGCCGGATGCGCCCGGCGAGCTCGCGCGCCGACTCGCTGTCGGCGGCCGACATCGCCGCGACGATCTTTTGCAGGGCGGTCCGGGCGGAGCGGGAGAACGGCGAACCCTCGGCGCGGCCCAGGGTGATCGCGACCGCGACCGCCTCGGCCGGGGTGAAGTTGAGCGGCGGCAGCGTGCGGCTCTTGTCGAGCGTGTAGCCGCCCGCCCGGCCCACGTCGGCGTAGATCGGCACGCCGCCCTGCTGGAGCGCGGCGATGTCGCGCTCGATCGTGCGCACGCTGACCTCGAACCGCGCCGCGAGCGCACGCGCGCTGACGCGGCGCGGGGCACAGGCCCGCAGATGCTCCACCAGGGCGTAGAGGCGGTCGGTCCGGTTCACCCCGTGACAGTACGCCGCGGGTACGACATTCCCGGCGTGGAACCCATCGCGCTAGTTTCGACGTCTGAGTCGCGGATCTTGATGAAGGGGGTCGGCCGGTGCCGCCACGGGGCTCGACAAAAGCGGTCATGGCCGTCGCCACGGCATTAGTCGTCCTGATCATGTTCGTCGCGGTGGTCCGGTGCGCCCCGGACTCCTCGCGTTCCGCGCCGCCGTTGTGGACGCTCGAGGCGCGCGCGGTGGCCGGGTCGGAGAAGGACGTCTCGCCGGCGAGCTGGGCATCGGGACCGGTGCTGGCGATCACGCGGGCGCGGGACGTGACCGGCTACGACGCGGCGACCGGCAAGGTGCGGTGGAGGCTCCCCCTGGCCGGCCGGGTGTGCGGGGCGTCCGCGTTCCCCTCGAAGGGGCGCGTCGCGGTGCAGTTCGGGCCGGACGCCCGCTGGGACTGCGGCCGGATCGCACTGGTCGACCTGGCCTCCGGCACCAAGGTCTGGGAAGCGCCGATCACCTCGGCCGCGCCCGTGTGGAGGGGCCAGGTGGTCATGAGCGGCGACACCGTGGTGGTGCGCTGGGGCAAGGGCGTGACCGCGCTCGGCCTGAACGACGGGAAGCAGCGGTGGAACGCTCCCGCGAGCCGCTCCGAGTGCGGCGCGCAGTCGCTGGCGGGCGGTTCCGTGCTGGTGGCCGCCTACGCGTGCTCCTCCAGAGCCTCCGCCACGGGGAGCGCGACCTGGCACGTGCGCGAGCTCGACCCGGCCACCGGACGTCCCCGCTGGAGCTACGCGGTGCCCGCGGGGCATGAGGTCTCGGCGTTGCCGTCCACCGGTCCCGTCATCGTCCTGCTGCGGCCCGAGAAGCGCCCCGCCGACTCAAGGCGTCTGGTGACGCTCACGTCGACGGGGACCGTGCGCGCCGACATCCCCCTCGCCGACCGGTCCGCGATCAGGTGCGACGCCTACGACCCTTCGAACTGCGAGGGCATCGTGGTGGACGGAGAGACGATCTACACGCGGCCGGGCACCGGCGCGCGCAAGGACGTGCCGCCGATCGTCGCGCTGAGCATGGACGGCGGCCGGGCCCGGTGGAGCACCGAGAACCCCGACGGCAACCGCCTGATACCGGTCGCGATGGAGGACGGCGGGCAGCGGCTGATCGCCGTCCAGCCGGGGCGGCGGCTCAACCGTTCCCCGCGGCAGCCGCCGCAGCTGGTCGCCGTGGACGTCGCGAGCGGCCGGACCACCGTCCTGTGGGGGCTCGACAAGAGCATCGACACCAACATGCGGCTGATCACCCAAGCCGGCCGGCACTACGCCCAGGGACGCTTCTTCCTGGTGAAGACCTCGGCCCTCAGGAACGACGACGAGACCGTCGTCAGCGCCCACGGCCCGTGAGCCGGCGTCCGGCGCGTCCGAGACGACGACGCATCCAGAACGCGGATCCAGAACGTGGACGCATCCAGCGAACATGCCTGAGAAGAAGGAGCCATACGTGTCCCTGCGGGTCTTAAGGGGAGGCACCGTGACGGCGGCCGGGCTCCTGCTCACGTCCGTCCTCGTCGGGTGCGGCTCGGACTCCCCGGGCGGCGGCGACGTTCCGCTGCTGTGGCGGCTCGACGGGCGCGCGCTGGCCGGGGCCGAGAAGCAGGCCCGCACCGCGAGCTGGCTGTCCGGGCCGACGCTGGCGGTGACGCGGGCGCGGGACGTGACCGGCTACGACGCCGCCACCGGCAAGGCGCGGTGGACGGTCGCCCTGCCGGGCAGGGTGTGCGAGGCGTCCGCGCTCGCGTCCAAGGGGCGCGTGGCGGTGCAGTTCGGGCCTGACGGGAGGGAGCGGTGCGGCCGGATCGCGGTGGTCGACCTGACCTCCGGCACCAAGGTCTGGGAGAGGCCGATCTCCTCGGCCGCGGCCGTGCCCAAGGGCCAGGTGGTCATCGGCGGCGACGCCGTGGTGGTGCGCACGCGGCTGGGAACGGCGGCGTACGCCCTCGGCGACGGCAGGCCGCGGTGGACCGCCCCGTCGCCCCGCCGGCGGTGCGGCATCGAGGCGCTGGCCGGTGGTCACGTGCTGGTGGCCTCCTACGAGTGCGGCCGGAAGGCCGGCGGGCCCCGGCACGTGCGCGGGCTCGACCCGGCCACCGGACGTCCCCGCTGGAGCTACGCCGTGCCCGCGGGCCAGGAGGTCGCGGGACTCCCCTCGGCCGCTCCCGCCGTCGTCGCGCTGCGCCCGGTGGACACCAGCGCCGCCACGCGCCTGGTCGCGCTGTCGGCGGCCGGAGCGCCCACCGCCGACGTCCCCGTCACCAGCCGGCACACGATCAACTGCGAGGTCTCCGACCCGTCCCGCTGCGACGGCATCGTGGTGCACGGCGACACCGTCTACACCCGCCCGAAGGCGGCCGCTCCCAACGACGCCTCCCCGGTCGTCGCGCTCGACGTGAACGGCGGGCGGGTCCGGTGGAGCACCGGCGTTCACCATCGCGGCGAGCTGATCCCGCTGGGGATGGACGACACCGGGCAGCGGCTGATCGCCGCCCAGCCGAGGGTGATCGCCGCCCGCCGAGGGTCGCAGCCGCCGCGCGTGGCGGCCGTGGACGTCGCCACCGGCCGGGTCACCACGCTGTGGCCGCTGGCCGGGAAGGACGACAGGGAGAAGGTCGGCCCGAAGCTGAGCGACTGGACCGACCGGCACTTCGCCCGGGGACGCTTCGTCCTGGTGAACACGCCGTACGTCGAGGCCGACGGCGAGGTGGCGGTCAGGGCGTACGGCGAGGGATCCCCGTGACGGAGGGATCTGGGGTCAGGAGGTCACAGTGAACGGAAGAACGCGATCAGGGCCTCGTTGACCTCCTTCGCGCGTTCCTGCTGGGTCCAGTGGCCGCACCCGGGCAGCATGATCGTCTCGCGCAGGCCGGGAACGAAGTCGCGCATGCGGGTGATCGCCTCGGACGCCCCCGGGGTGGTCACCACCGGGTCCCGGTCGCCGGCGATGTAGAGGGCGGGCGGGGTGACCGGCGCGCGGTGCCAGGCGGCGGAGAGCTCCCAGTTGCGGTCCAGGTTGCGGTACCAGTTGAGGGGCCCGCGGAATCCCGAGTCCTCGTACTCGCGGACGAACACCTCGACGTCCTCGGGGGTCAGCCAGTCCGGGTACTCCCCCGCTCCCGAGCCGATGTCCAGGATCCCGCCGTCCTCCGGCACGACCGGCGCGCCGGTGGGCGCGTCGCCGCCGATCCCGGTCAGCAGGCCCCGGAACGCACCGGCCCGGTCGCGGTCGAACTCGGCCTCGGGCACGTCCGGCTGCTGGAAGTAGACCATGTAGTAGTTCTCACCGAACAACCGGCGCATGGAGGCGACCGGCGGCTTGGACGCGCGCGGCCGGTGCGGCACCGAGAGGGCGGCGACGCCGCGCACGAGGTCGGGGCGCAGCTGGGCGGTGGCCCACGCCACCGGCGCGCCCCAGTCGTGGCCGACGACGAACGCCCGCTCCTCGCCCAGCGGCGCGAGGAGCCCGACGGCGTCGCCCACCAGGTGCAGCATCGAGTACTGGTCGACGGCCTCCGGGCCGCCGGTGCGGGCGTAGCCGCGCTGGTCGGGGGCGACCGCGTGGAAGCCCGCCTCGGCCAGGGCCGTCAGCTGGTGCCGCCACGAGTACCAGCACTCGGGGAAACCGTGCAGCAGGAGGACCAGCGGCCCCTCCCCCGCCTCCGCGACGTGCATCCGCAGACCGCTCTGGGATTCGACGAACCGGTGCGTGATCTCAGTCATGCGGCCGACCGTACGCCACCCGTTCGGCGGGCCGGGGGCCGGGAGGTGTCCACCTCCCGGCCCCCGGGCACACGCCCGGTTCAGGCACGGCTCAGGTGCCGATGACCCCGCCGTCCTTCCGGCGGATCACGACGGTGGCGGGACGCGGACGGCCCGCCGCGTCGTACTCGGGCCAGTTGCTGACGGCGCGCGGGTTCTCCGGCGTCGGCGTGCCGAAGGCCGCCGTGGACTCGCCCGGGTGCTGGACGTTCACGAACATCGACCGCTGGTCGGGCGCGATCGTCCAGCCGGTGATCTCGGCGCCGCGCGGGCCGACGAGGAAGCGCCGGATCTCGCCGGTCTTCGGGTCGGCGGCGAGCAGCTGGTTGTTGCCGATGTTGTCGTAGCCCTTGCTCGCCAGGTTCTGCGACGAGTTGGAGATGTCGGTCTCGATCCAGAGCCGGCCGGACCGGTCGAAGCCGAGGCCGTCCGGCGAGCCGAAGATGTTGTCCGGGCCGAGCTTGACCGACGGGTCGTACGCGGGGTCGCCGCCGAGCGCGAAGATGTCCCACTCGAAGGTCAGCGCCGTGTTGTCGCCGTGCCGCTCGCGCCACCGCACGATGTGGCCGTACGGGTTGGGCTTGCGCGGGTTGACCGCGCCGCCGTTGCCGACGCCGTTGGTGAGGGTGAGATAGACGTCCTTGTTGTGCGGGTGGACGGCGACCCATTCGGGCCGGTCGAGCTTGGTGGCGCCGACCGTGTCGGCGGCGGTCCGGGTGCGCAGCAGGACGTCGGCCTGGTCCTTCCAGCCGTTCGCGGCCGTCAGCGGGCCCGTGCCGAAGACCAGCGGCAGCCAGGTGCCGGTGCCGTCGTCGTTGAACTTGGCGACGTAGAGCGTGCCGTGGTCGAGCGGGCTCTGGCGGCGCGCGCGCAGCCTGCGCCACGAGTCGCCGCCGACGAACTTGTAGACGTACTCGCCGTCCTGGTCGTCACCGGTGTAGGCGACGACACGGCCGCGCGACTCGGTGAACGTGGCGCCCTCGTGCTTGACGCGGCCGAGCGCGGTGCGCTTGACCGGCGTGCTCTTCGGGTCGAACGGGTCGATCTCGACGACCCAGCCGAACCGGTTGGCCTCCTTGGGGTTGGCCGCGATGTCGAAGCGCGGGTCGGCCTTGTGCCAGTTGTACGGGGCGCTGCTCGCCTGGAGGCCGTAGCGCTTCTGCTCGGTGTCCGGCGTCCAGCCCGCCTGGTCGGTGCCGAAGTAGCTGTTCCAGTTCTCCTCGCAGGTGACGTAGGTCCCCCACGGGGTGAAGCCGCTGGAGCAGTTGTTGAGCGTGCCCTTGACCGGCCCCTTGGCGGCGATCTCGGGGTGGCCCGGCTTGACCGGCCCGGAGAACGTCATCGGGGTGTTGCCGTGCACGCGGCGGTTGTAGCGGGAGTCGACCAGCCGCCAGCCGCGGCGCCGGTCCCGTTCGATCTTCACGACGCTGACGCCGTGCGCGTGCAGCGCCTTGTCGACCTTCTCCTGGGTGACGGCCGCGCCGCCGTCCTTGTAGAGCAGCGTCGTGTCGACGTACTCGTGGTTGAGGACGAGCAGGCCGCTGTCACCGCCCCGCGAGGTCGGGAAGTAGTGCATGCCGTCGTGGTTGAACCCGATCTGCTGCGCCTGCTCGGCGGCGGTGTTGGAGGCGTCCTTCTTCCAGGCCGGGCCCCCGGCGCGGATCGGCGTCCCCCACGGGATCAGCACCTGCGCGGTGTAGCCGTCCGGCACGGTGAGGGTGTCGGCGGCGCTGGGCGCCACGGCCTTGAACCCCAGCAGCCCGCGGCGGCCGCGGTCCGAGGCGCCCGCCGCGGCGACGGCCTGCCCGCTCGTCCCGCCGGCGGCGTGCGCCACCCCGGCCGCGGTCCCGGCGCCGAGGAACCCGGCGGCGGCCACCATCCCCCCGGTGCGCAACACCCCGCGACGCGAGACACGGCGCTGGACGACCTCCTGGAACGCCTCGTTCGACGAGGGGTTCGAGCTCAGGTCGTCAGGGTCGACAGGGGAGCCGGCGAATGCTTCGGACATAGCGAGAACCTCGTTCACGACGTACCGGCGGTCACGGCGGACGCCGGACCGAACAGCCGACAGTGTGCCGATGCCGGAGGGTCCGACGAGCGGCCCACAGGTGAATAATCAGGCATTTCACCCAAGCCACCAAGAGGGCTCAGGTGCCGTTCACTCAGAGTTTCCCGCGTGTCCAGACGAGCAGGTCGGAGGCGGTGAGCGTGTTGACGATCTTGTCCGCCGGCACCCCGCAGCGCGCCGCGCGCTCGCATCCGTTCGGCTGCCAGTCGAGCTGGCCGGGCGCGTGCGCGTCGGAGTCGATGGAGAAGCGGCAGCCGGCCTCGAGGGCGAGCCGCAGCAGCCGTTTGGGCGGGTCGAGGCGCTCCGGCCGCGAGTTGATCTCCACCGCGACGTCGTAGGCGGCGCACGCGTCGAACACCAGCCGCGCGTCGAACTCCGACTCCGGCCGCAGCCCGCCGCGCCGGCCGCCCGCCTTGACGATCCGGCCGGTGCAGTGGCCGAGCACGTCGACCCGGGGGTCGGCGATGGCGGCGACCATCCGCTTGGTCATGGCGACCTTGTCCATGCGCAGCTTGGAGTGCACGCTCGCCACCACGACGTCGAGCCGGTCGAGCAGCTCGCGCTCCTGGTCGAGCGAGCCGTCCTCCAGGATGTCGACCTCGATGCCGGTCAGGATCCGGAACGGCGCGAGGTCCTCGTTCAGCTCGGCGACCACGTCCAGCTGGCGCCGCAGCCGGTCGGCCGACAGCCCGTTGGCCACCGTCAGCCGCGGCGAGTGGTCGGTCAGCGCGATGTAGCCGTGGCCGAGGCCGCGGGCGGTCTCGGCCATCTCGCGGATCGGCGACCCGCCGTCGGACCAGTCGCTGTGGGTGTGCAGATCGCCCTTCAGCGCCGCGCGCAGCGCCGCCGTCGCCTCGTCGACCGGCTCTCCCTCGGTGGCCTCCAGCCGCCGCAGGTAGACCGGCACCTCGCCGCGCAGCGCCTCCTCGATCACCAGCGCGGTGACCTTGCCGATCCCGGGCAGGCCGGTCAGCGTGCCGCTCCGGGCGTGCCCGGCCAGCTCTTCGGGCGGCAGCGAATCGACCAGGTCGGCGGCCTTGCGGAACGCCCGCACGCGGTAGGTCGGCTCGTGCGCGCGCTCCAGGAGGAACGCGATCCGGCGCAACGCCTCGACGGGCTCCAGGGCATCCACGATCAGACCGTACCCAGGTATGACACCGGTGTCGCACCCTGGTGTCATACGGTGTCCCTCAGCCACCTCTAGCCTGGGCCTTATGACCAGCGACGACTCCCCGAACCGCGGCGCGGCCGACACCGTCGGGCTGCTGGTGCGCCCGATCGTCGCCGCCGCGTTCACCGGCCGGGCCGGCCCGCCCCCGCGCGAGCGGCCCTGGCCGCCCGGGCTGCGCCGGACCCGCCGCCTGGGGATCGGCCGCCTGCCCTTCGGGGTCGTGGCGCAGCTCGTCGACCTGGGCATCGCCCTCGCGATCCTCTTCGGCTCGTTCTCGGTGCTCACCAACGAGGCGCGCAAGATCGATCCGGGCTACGCCAACCCGCTCCTGTTCTTCGTCATCGCGCTCAGCGCCGCCGTCCCGCTGGCCCTGCGGCAACGCCACCCGCTCGGCGCCTGGCGGATCATCGCCGTCGCCACGGTGATCTTCACGCCCGAGATCAACCAGTGGATGACCACCCCGTACCTGCCGGGCGCCGCCATCGCGGCGCTGCTGATCCTCTACTCGGTGGCCGTGCGCTGCGAGCGCCACATCACGATCGGCGTCGGGCTGATCTCGATCGTCGGCGCCTGGATCCTGTCCGCCCAGAACGGCGGCGGCGCCTCCCTGGTCATCCTGATCCCCCTGCTGGCCGGCTTCGTCGTCCGGCAGCGCACGACCTCGCGGCAGGAGCTGCTCGACCGCGAGGAGGCGGCGCGGCGCGAGCTGGCCGAGCAGGAACGCCGCCACCAGGCCACCGAGGCGGTGCTGACCGAGCGGCAGCGCATCGCGCGCGAGCTGCACGACGTGGTCGCCCACCACATGTCCATGATCGCCATCCAGGCGGAGGCCGCGCCGTACAGGGTCACCGAGCTGCCCGGCGAGACCCGCCAGGACCTCGCCGAGATCCGCGCGACCGCTCTCGACGCGCTGACCGAGCTGCGCCGCATCCTCGGCGTGCTCCGCCAGGAGGAGGGCGCCGAGACCGCGCCGCAGCCCAGCCTGGAACGGCTGAACGAGCTGTTCGCCGGAGCGCGCGGCGCCGGGCTCACGGTGTCGGTGGCCGAGACCGGCGACCGGCGCCACGTGCCCCCGGGCTACGAGCTGACGGTCTACCGGATCGTCCAGGAGGCCCTCAGCAACGCCATGCGGCACGCCCCCGGCTCCACGGTCGTCGTCGCGATGGACTTCGTGGCGGACGAGCTGCGGGTGAGCGTGGTCAACGAGGCGCCGCCCGGCGGCCGGCGTGCGCAGCCACCGCCGCCGGACGGCGGGCACGGCCTGGTCGGGATGCGCGAACGGGCTGCCATGCTGGGCGGGGAGCTCTCCGCCGAGCCGACCCTCGGCGGCGGGTTCGCGGTGGACGCGACCCTGCCGACCCGACGTTAGAAGGGGACGCCGTGAGCATCCGGGTGGTGATCGTCGATGACCAGGGCATGGTGCGCAGCGGCTTCGGCGTGCTCCTGAACGCCCAGCCCGACATCGAGGTCGTCGGCGAGGCGGTCAACGGCGAGGAGGGCCTGCGGGTCGTCGCGGCGCTGCGTCCCGACGTGGTGCTCATGGACGTCCGGATGCCCGTCATGGACGGCCTGGAGGCGACCAGGAGGCTCCTGTCGTCCACCCCGGACACCCTGGAGGCCTCCGACGCCGACGACGGCGTGCTGCCCAAGGTGCTCATGCTGACCACGTTCGACCTCGACGACTACGTCTACGAGGCGCTGCGGGCGGGGGCCAGCGGCTTCCTGCTCAAGGACGCCTCGGCCACCGAGCTGTCGGACGCCGTCCGGGTCGTCGCCGCCGGCGACGCGCTGCTGTCGCCGTCGATCACCAAGCGGCTGATCTCGGAGTTCTCCCGGCTCGGCGCGCCCCGGCCGCCCGCGCGCAAGCAGCTCGGCGAGCTGACCGAACGCGAGACCGAGGTGCTGGCGCTGGTCGCCCGCGGGCTGTCGAACGGCGAGATCGCCGAGAAGCTGGTCGTGGCCGAGCAGACCGTCAAGACCCACTTCGGCCGCATCCTCATGAAGCTCAACCTCCGCGACCGCGCCCAGGCGATCGTCTACGCCTACGAGGTCGGCCTGGTGACGCCCGGCTCGGCCTGACCCTCGAGACGGGCACCGCGCAGACTCGCACCGCGTAGGACTCACACCGCGTAAGACCGGTAAGACCGGGGTCGTACGGCCGAAGACGGCTCCCCGGGGTGATCCGCGCTACACGTCCCGATTCCTACCTTCCTGATCAGTGGAAACCAGCACTGACCAGGAAGGACGTGGACCATGGGTCGCGGTCACCCGAAGCAGCCCCACCGCTCCCCCGCGCGCCGGATCCTGCTCACCGCCGCGGCGATCCTCACCGCCGTGACGCTGACGAGCGCGGGGACCACCCCCGACCCGTACACCGGGCCCGCCGCTGCCGCCGCCGCGCCGCGCCTCACCACGTCCACCCTGGACGAGCGGTGCGCCGCGGTCCGTGCCGACATCGCCGCCGCGCTGGCCACCGCGCGCCGGATCGGTGACGACGACCGCGCCCGCGTCCTGTCGGCGTTCCTGGCCTCCGGACGCCGTTTCCTGGCGTTCGACGCGCGCGGCCACGGCAAGGCCGTCGAGGTCCACGGCGACCTGGCCCGCGCGGGCCGGGTCGCCGTCGTGGTGCCCGGCGCCGACGGCGAGCTGGACAACTACGACAGCTGGAAGTTCGCCGGCGGCGGCGCCCGCGCCCTGCACCAGCAGATGAGCCGCGAGGCCGCCGGCGAACGTGTCGCCGTGGTCGCCTGGCTCGGCTACGACTCGCCGTCCACGCTCAGCCCGGTCGTCCTGACCGGCGACCGCGCCGCCACCGCCGCCCGCCGCCTCGGCCGGTTCCTGGACCAGCTGCACCGGGTCAACCCGGCCGCTCGCGTCGCCCTCCTCGGCCACAGCTACGGCTCGGTGATCGTCGGCAAGGCGGCGGCCGGGCGCACCGCCCCGCCGGTGACCGAGATCGCGCTGTTCGGCAGCCCCGGCACCTCGCTGGACTCGGCCGCCGACCTGCGGACCCCGGCGCGGGTCTGGGCGGGCCGCTCCAGCGGCGACTGGATGCGGTACCTGCCGCACGCCGAGTTCGCCGGGCTCGGCTTCGGCGCCGACCCCACCGCCGCGACGTTCGGCGCCCTCCGCTTCGACGCCGGGTCCGGCACCCACGCCGAGTACCTCAAGCCCGGCTCCACCTCCCTGCGCAACCTCGCCCGCATCTCCCTCGGCCGGACCCCACAGGAGGTCAGCCATGCTCGGCACACCGACGCGTAAGCCCGTGGACGTCCCCCCGCCGCGTCCCTCGGACGCCTCCTCGCCGCGCCCCTCGGACGCCCCGCCACGAGGCCTGGCGGCCCGGATCGGCGCCGCCACCCCGCCCGGCCGCGACCGCGCCGTCGACGCGCTCCGGGCGATCGCCATCCTCGGCGTGATCCTCGGGCACTGGCTGGTCACCGCGTTCGTCACGACCGGCGACGGCCAGCTGCGGGTGACCAGCCCGCTGGCCGAGATGCCCGCGTTCGCGCCCGTGTCGTGGGTGCTCCAGACGCTGGCGATCTTCTTCCTGGTCGGCGGGTACACCGCGGCCAAGGGGTTCCGGCCCGGCGAGCCCTACCTGCCCTGGGTACGGCGGCGGACGGCGCGGCTGCTGCGCCCCGTCCCGGTGCTGCTGATCGCCTGGGTGCCCGCCGTCGCCGGCCTCCGGTGGGCCGGATACACCCCGGACACCCTGCAAGCGCTGGTGAAGCTGGTCCTGAGCCCGCTGTGGTTCCTCGGCGTGTACGGGGCGCTGACGGCGCTCACCCCGCTGGCCGTCGCCCTCTGGAACCGCCTGGGCCTGTGGGGCGCCGTGCTGCCGCTGGCCGCGACGGCCGCGATCGACCTGGCCCGCTTCGGCCCTGGAGGCTCCGACGGCGCCCCGGCGTGGCTCGGGCAGCTGGGCTGGGCGACAGTGATCACCGGCTGGCTGGTGCCGTTCTTCCTCGGCGTCGCGTGGGCGAACGGGGCGCTGGCCACCCGGCGTGCCGCGCTGACCCTGCTCGGCGGCGGCGCGGCGGCCACCGCGCTGCTGATCATGTACGCGGGTTACCCGGCGAGCATGGTCGGCGTGCCGGGCGCGGAGATCTCCAACCTCAACCCTCCGACGCTGGCCGCCGTCGCCTTCGGGGTCGCGCAGACCGGGCTCGCCCTCCTGCTGCGCCGGCCGCTGGCCCGCCTGATGACCCGCCCGCGCGTCTGGGCGGGGGTAGCCCTGGCCAACCTTTCCGCCATGACGGTGTTCCTCTGGCACCAGACGGCGATGATGGCGATCACGGTCGGCGCCGCCCTCACCGCCGGTACGCTTCCAGGACTCCACTCCCGTCCGGACTCTCCGGAGTGGGCGCTGGACCGGCTGCCGTGGCTGCCCGCGTTCGCCGCCGCCCTGGCCGGAGCCTGGGCCCTCGCGCACCGCTTCGAACGGGCCCAACCCGGAGGCCGCGCCGTCCGTCTCACAAGGGGACGGAACACGCACGACGACCCCCGGGTGCACCGAGCACCGAAAACCATCCGGTAGAAAGACGGACCATGCCGCCTCGATCGAACGCCCCCCAGGCACGCCGCGCCCGCCGCCTCCGGCGGGCGCTGGCCTGTGTGATCACCATCACGGGCGTTCTGCTGACGACCGCGGGCACCGGCCACGCCGACCCGTACGCGGCCCCGGCGGCGGTGCCGTCGCTGGCACCGTCCACGCTGGACGCGCGGTACGACATCGAGCGGCGGGCGATCGAGCAGGCCCTGGCGACAGCGCACGAGGTGGGCGACCAGGACCGGGCCCGGTCGCTGGGCTCACTGCTCCAGCCGGGGCGGCGATTCCTCTATTTCGATCCGCGCGGCCGCGGCCGCGCCATCGAGGTCGTCGGGGACCTGACCCGCGCCCGCCGGGTGGCGGTCCTGGTCCCCGGCGCCGACAGCACGCTCACCGACTTCGACTCCAAGGCCGACAAGCCCTGGTCCACGCCCGGCGGCGGGGCCCGCGCGGTCTACGCCCAGGCGCGCAGGGCCGATCCCTCGTCCGAGCTCGCCGTCGTCGCCTGGCTGGGGTACGCCTCCCCGCGCACGTTCAGCAGCGACGTGCTCACCGACGAGCGCGCCCGGCAGGGCGCCGTCGAGCTGCGCGGCCTGCTGAAGGGTCTCCAGCGCGTCAACCGCACCGCCGAGGTCGGGCTCCTGTGCCACAGCTACGGCTCGGTGGTCTGCGGCCGGGCAGCGCTGGCCGGGCCGGGCGCGGGCTGGCGGCAGGTCACCGACATCGCCCTGTACGGCAGCCCCGGCACCACCGCCTGGTCTGCGTCGCGGCTCGGAGGCACCGCCCGCGTCTGGGCCGGGCGCGGCAGCACCGACTGGATGGAGGACGTGCCGCACGTCCGGATCTTCGGTCTCGGGCTGGGCCCCGACCCGGTCTCCCCCGATTTCGGCGCCCGCGTCTTCGACGCCGGGACGGCCGGGCACAGCGACTACCTCGCGCCCGGCTCGCGTTCCCTGGACAACCTCACCCGCATCGCACTCGGCCGGGATGCTCATCCGGTGAGTGTTCCGGGCTCCGAAAGCCGCTGATTCTGGCGTTCTGGTGAGCACTTTCCGGTCCCGTCCCCCGCTTCGGCCGGTATCGGCATCCCCCTGATGGTGGCAGTCTGGAGACGTGGACAACGCGAACGAGGCCGCCATCCGGGAGCAGACGACGGCGCGGCTCGAGAAGGCCATGGGCACCTTCGGGACGGCGGCCCTGGCCAGCATGGAGGGGCAGCTGCCCTGGTTCCGGCGCATGCCCCCCGACCAGCGCTCCTGGATCGGGCTCGTCGCCCAGGCCGGCATCGCCGCGTTCGTCGAGTGGTTCAAGAACGCCGAGGAGAGCAGGCCGCAGATCGCCGGCGAGGTGTTCGGCACCGCGCCGCGCGAGCTGATGCGCTCGATCAAGCTCAAGCACACCATCGACATGGTCCGGGTGATCATCGACGTGGTGGAGACCCGGCTGGACGAGCTCGCCGCGCCCGGCGGCGAGGCCCAGCTGCGCGAGGCGATACTGCGCTACACGCGGGACGTGGCGTTCGGCGCCGCGCAGGTCTACGCCCAGGCCGCCGAGACCCGCGCCGCCTGGGACGCCCGGCTGGAGGCCCTGGTCGTCAACGCCGTGCTGCGCGGCGAGGTCGACGACGGCATGCACTCGTGGGCGGCCGCCCTGGGCTGGACGTCCAAGCCGGTGACCGTCATCGCCGGCTTCACCCCTGAGGACGAGGACCCCGAGGTCACCATCGACCAGATGCAGCTGGCCGCCCGGCGCGCCCGCGTCGACGTGCTGGCCGGCGTCCAGGGGCACCGGGTGATAGTGATCGTCGGTGGGGCCGAGGACCCTCTGGAGGCCGCCCGGCCGGTCGCCGCCAAGTGCGGGCCGGGCCCGGTCGTGGTCGGGCCGGCCGTCGACGACCTCTACGACTCGACCGTGTCGGCGCGGGCCGCGCTGGCCGGGCTGCGCGCGGCGGCGGGCTGGCCGGACGCCCCGCGCCCGGTGCTGGCCGACGAGCTGCTGCCCGAACGCGCGCTGGACGGCGACGAGGAGGCCCGCCACTACCTCATCGAGCACGTGTTCGACCCGATGTGCGCGGCCGGCGCTCCCCTGCTCGACACCCTGACGACCTACCTCGAGCAGGGGTCGTCGCTGGAGGCCACCGCCCGGCTGCTGTTCGTGCACCCCAACACGGTGCGCTACCGGCTCAGGAGGGTCAGCGAGCTGACCGGGCTGGCGCCCACCGACGGCCGCAACGCCTTCACGCTGCGGATCGCCCTGGTGCTCGGCAGGTTCGGCTCCCGGCCGCCCAGGCACTGAGATCCCAGGCCCGGGCACTGAGACGCCCGGGCCCCCGGGCATTGTCCCGTTATGCCGCCTTGTAGGGGTCGTACAAACCCCTGCGACGAAAGTTCGTGCTGATCCGCATCGGCACCGCAGACCCTCAACCGGCAGGCTGGGGTCTGTGATTCTCCTCGCATCGCCCGGCCAGGGCGCCCAAACCCCCGGATTCCTCCAGCCTTGGCTCGAGGTGCCCGGAGTCGCCGACCGCCTGGCCTGGTGGTCCGCGGTCACCGGGCTGGACCTGGTCCGTTACGGGACGACGGCCGACGCCGAGGAGATTCGCGACACCGCCGTCGCCCAGCCGCTGCTGGTCGCCGCCGCCCTGGCCGCCTACGAGGCCCTCTACCCGGCGGACCGCGCCGGTGGCTCGGGCCCGGACGCGGTCGCGGGCCACAGCGTCGGAGAGCTCGCCGCCGCCGCGATCGCCGGAGTGCTCTCCCCCGAGGCCGCCCTGGTGCTCGTCCGCGAGCGGGGCAAGGCCATGGCCGCGGCCGCCGTGGTCACCGAGACCGGCATGACCGCCGTCCTCGGCGGCGAGGCCGACGAGGTGCTCGCCGCGATCGACAAGCACGGGCTCACCCCGGCCAACGTCAACGGCGCCGGCCAGATCGTCGCCGCGGGCACCATGGAACGGCTCGCCGCGTTCGCCGACGAGCCCCCGGCCAAGGCCCGGCTCCGCGCGCTGTCGGTGGCCGGTGCGTTCCACACCGAGCACATGGCCCCGGCGGTCGACACGCTGCGCGCGCTCGCGCCCGGCGCGCCGGTCGGCGACCCCGCGATCCCGCTGCTGTCCAACCGTGACGGCGCCGTCGTCGGCTCCGGCCGCGACTACCTCGGCCGCCTGGTCGAGCAGGTCAGCGCCCCGGTGCGCTGGGACTCCTGCATGGCGACCATGCGCGAGCTCGGCGTCAGGGCGATCATCGAGCTGCCGCCCGCCGGCACCCTGGTGGGCCTGGCCAAGCGCGAGCTCAAGGACGCCGGCGTCCAGACCCTCGCCCTCAAGACCCCGGAGGACCTCGAGAAGGCCCGCGAGCTGATCGAGGCGCACACCTCATGACCTCACGACCGTCCGCGCCCGAACCGAATGTCACACCGGGCGCGCGCCCCACGACCTCACGACCGTCCGCGCCCAGGCTGCGCGTGCCCGACGTCACGCCGGGCGCCCGCATCCTGGCGTTCGGCGACTACCAGCCCGCCCAGGTCGTCACCAACGACGACCTGGCCAAGACCGTCGACACCAACGACGAGTGGATCCGCAGCCGCGTCGGCATCGCCGAACGCCGCATCGCGGGCCCGGACGAGTCGCTGGTCGACATGGCCGTGCACGCCGGCGGCAAGGCGCTGGCCGCCAGCGGGCTCTCCCCCGAGGACATCGACCTGGTGATCGTCGCGACCGCGTCGCACGACGTGCCGATGCCCAACGTGTCGGCGCCCACCGCGCACCGGCTCGGCATCCGCGCGCCCGGCGCGTTCGACCTCAACGCCGCCTGCTCGGGCTTCTGCTACGCGCTGGCCACCGCCAGCGCGGCGGTGCGCGGCGGCAGCGCCCGCAACGTGCTGGTCATCGGCGCCGAGAAGACCTCGCAGTGGATCGACTGGACCGACCGCTCGACCTGCATCATCTTCGCCGACGGCGCGGGCGCCGCGGTGGTGACCGGCAGCGACGAGCCCGGCATCGGCCCGGTCGTGTGGGGCAGCGCCGGCGACCAGTCCGACAAGATCTCCATCGCCGACCGCAACTCGTTCATCACCCAGGAGGGCCAGGCGGTGTTCCGGTGGGCGACCACCGCGATCGCCCCGATCGCCCTGGAGGCGTGCGAGCGCGCCGGCATCGCCCCGGCCGACCTCGCGGCGATCGTGCCGCACCAGGCCAACCTGCGCATCATCGACGCGATCGCCCGCAAGGTGGGCGCGACCGACGCCGTGGTGGCGGACGACATCGTCACCTCCGGCAACACCATGGCGGCCTCGATCCCGCTCGCCCTGGCCCACATGATCGAACGCGGCGACGTCCAGTCCGGTGCCCCGGCCCTCCTGATCGGGTTCGGTGCCGGGTTGGCCTACGCTGCCCAAGTCATCCAGATCCCGTAGGCGCCCGACGCCCTGCGCACCGCTCTGGACCAACCAATGAGGAGAAGTCACAGCATGAAGGCACAAGCCACCGAGCAGGAGATCCTGGACGGCCTCGCCGAGATCATCGACGAGATCGTGGGCATCGACAAGGCCGAGGTGACGCCGGAGAAGAACTTCATCGACGACCTCGACATCGACTCGCTGTCGATGGTAGAGATCGCGGTGGCCGCGCAGGACAAGTTCGGCGTCGAGATCCCCGACGACGAGCTTCGCAACCTCAAGACGGTCAAGGACGTCATCAACTTCGTCCAGAACCTGCAGGCCTGACATGCCGGGGTGCGGCGCGCCGCCGCCGGCCTGGCCGGGGCGCGCCGCTTCCGTTCCCCCAGTTTGCGAGGAGTACTCACTATGAGCACCAGCCAGACCACCGTTGTCGTCACCGGCATGGGTGCGACGACACCTCTCGGCGGCGACGTGCCGTCGACCTGGTCCGCGCTGCTCGCCGGCAAATCCGGAGTGCGCAAGCTGGACTGGGACAACGTCGACGAGCTGCCGGTGCAGTTCGCCGCCCAGCTCGCCGTCGACCCGTCGGAGGTCATGCCGAAGCAGGCCCTGCGCCGGTTGGACCGCTGCCAGCAGATCGCGCTCATCGCGGCCAAGGAGGCCTGGGCCAGCGCGGGTTTCAAGCCGCGCACCAAGAAGGGCTACGAGGAGGGCGCCGAGGGCTTTGAGATCACCGACGGCGACCGGCTCGGCGTCGTGGTGTCCTCCGGCATCGGCGGGCTCCACTCGGCTCTCAACAGCTACTCGGTGTTCCTGGAGAAGGGCTGGTCCCGCGTCTCCCCGTTCACCGTTCCCATGCTCATGCCGAACGGCTCGTCCGGCCACGTCGGCATCGAGTACGGCGCGATGGCCGGCTCGCACGGCCTGGTCAGCGCCTGCGCCTCGTCCGCCGAGGCGGTCGGCTACGCCATCGACATGATCCGCAACGGCCGCGCCGACGTGGTGATCTGCGGCGGCACCGAGGCCTGCATCCACCCGTTGCAGATGGCCTCGTTCGGCGCGATGCGCGCCATGTCGACCCGCAACGACGAGCCCGAGCGCGCGTCCCGCCCGTACGACAAGAACCGCGACGGCTTCGTGCTCGGCGAGGGCGCCGCCGTCATGATCCTGGAGTCCGAGGAGCACGCCCGTGCCCGCGGAGCCCAGATCCACGGGATCGCCGCCGGGTGCGGTTACTCCGGCGACGCCTACGACATCGTGCTCCCCGACCCGACCGGGTCAGGCCAGGCCAAGGCCATGCGCCGCGCCCTCGCCAACGCCGGTCTGGAGCCCGAGGACATCGCGCACGTCAACGCGCACGCCACCTCGACGCCCGCCGGCGACGTCGCCGAGCTGGCGTCCATCAAGGCCGCGCTCGGCCAGGACGCCGGCACCAGGCTGACGGTGACCGGCACCAAGTCCATGACCGGCCACCTGCTCGGCGGCGCCGGGGCCCTGGAGTCGGTCATCACGATCCTCACCCTGCGGGAGGGCCTGGTGCCCCCCACCGCCAACCTCGAGGACATCGACGACGAGGTCGACCTGGACGTCGTGCACGGCGAGCCGCGCAAGCTGCCCGACGGCCCGCTCGCCGCCCTCAACAACTCGTTCGGCTTCGGCGGCCACAACGTGTCCGTGGTCTTCCAGCGAGCCGTGTGACCCACACGCAGAGCGGCCCGGCACCCCCTGGGGTGCCGGGCCGCCGCCGTTCGCTTTATTCGCTCATTTACACGGCCGCGTGGAGCCAGCGGACGGGCGCGCCGTCACCGGCCCTGCGGAAGGGCTCCAGCTCGTTGTCCCAAGGGGTGCCGAGGAGCCGGTCGAGCTCGTTCTCAAGAGTGCTCTTGCCCACGGCGGCGTTGGCCATGACGGCGCGCAGCCGGTCTTCGGGGACCATGATGTCGCCGTTGGCCCCGATGACGCCCGTGAAGACGCCCAGGGACGGCGTGAAGCTGTAGCGCACGCCGTCACAACCGGGGGTGGGATCCTCGGTGACCTCGAAGCGCAGCAGCTTCCAGCTCCGCAGGGCGGAGGTGATGCCGGCCGCGGTCCCGGCGGCCGCCTCCCAATGGAGTTCGGCGCGCAGGGTGCCGGGCGCGGCCGGCTGATCCGCCCACTCAAGCGAACAGGGCACGCCGAGAACACCTGCGGCGGCCCACTCGACATGCGGGCTCAGCGCAGGTGGCGCGGAGTGGACGTAGAAAACGCCACGTGCGGTCACCGGACCTCCTGGATCTGTACTGAGGCTCGTCTTCCCCTACGGCCTCGTGCGTCCCAGGACGGCGTCCGCGTCCCTCATTGTGCATCATCCGGGCCGGTCGCACCACTGCGCGACCGTTGTTTGCCGAACGCTTGACGGCGAGCAACGCCTGCTGAAGGCTCCACTGTCGCGCCGTGAGGTGCGTTCAAGAAAAACGCGAAGGCGCACAAAAAAAGCGACGACCCCGCTCGCATCCCGCAGGATCCCCCGCAGCGGGCCCGCGAGCGGTGGTCAGGTGGCCGTCGCAGGAATGACGTTATGAAGGGACACGTCCCGTAGGACAGGGACTCCGGTCCCTGACGCGCCGGGTACGGTTCGGGATCTCGCGAACGCCCGTCCGGAACGCTGCCAGGACCGTCACGGCGACGGCCAGGTAGGCGACGTAGTCGCCGAACCGGGCGTACGGGGTGCGGGCGGCGGCGGGCGGGACGCGCAACGTCACCACGAGCGAGCCGCGGCGCGGGGTGTCGAGCCAGGCGAGGCGCCGCCCGCGCGCGTCGTAGGCGGCGGACACGCCGGTCAGCGCCGCCTGCACGGTGGGGCGGCCCGTCTCGGCCGCGCGCAGGGCGGCGAGGGCGGCGTGCTGCCGCGGCGCCCAGCTCTCCTGGAACGTCGACGTCGCCGACTGGTAGACGATGACCTGCGCGCCCCGGGAGACGACCGCGCGCCCCAGGTCGGGGAACGTCGACTCGAAGCACACCAGCGGCCCGATCGTCACACCGCCGGCGGTCATCACCGTCGGGCCGGTGCCGGGCACGCGGTTCTCGCCCGCCGCCGCGCTGATGCTGCTGAGCCAGCCGAACGCGTCGCGCATCGGGATGTACTCCCCGAACGGCACCAGCCGCGTCTTCACGTACCGGTCGCGGCGGCCCTCCGGCCCGAAGAGGATCGAGCTCTTGGAGATGCGCCCGGACGCGTCCCGGGCGTCCTCGTTCACCAGCAGGTCGCCGCGGGACGTCAGCGCCGTCATGCGGGACGCGACGTCCGAGCGGCTCGCGAGGTCGTAGCCGACGCTGCTCTCGCCCCACACCACCAGGTCGGCCGGCGGCAGCGCGGCCGTGATCGCCTCGCTCGCCGCCAGCCGCGTCGCCGGATCGGGCACGACGCCGGGCTGGACGAGCGCGACGTCGAGGGTGCGTTCGGCGGGAGGTTCGTCCCGCAGCAGGAACGTCACCGGGCCGGCGAGCAGCAGCGCCGCCGCCGGGACCGCCAGCCGCGCCCGCCACCGCGGCACGAGCACGGCCAGGACGACCGCGGTGTTGAACGCGACGATCGCGAACGAGACGAGCCACACGCCGCCGAGCGCCGCCAGCCCGAGCACCGGCGGGTACCGCCACTGGCTCGCGCCGAGCAGCGCCCACGGCCCGCCCAGCCGCGGCCACGTCCGGATGAGCTCGATGACGAGCCAGCCGCTCGGCAGGACGGCCAGCGCGGCGACCGGGTGCGCCGGGACCAGGTGCCGCACCGCCGCGCCCCACACGCCCCAGGGCAGCCCGAAGACGATCGCGACCAGCAGCAGGCCGGGTCCGATGTTGGGCAGCGTCCAGTGGAGCGCGGCGAGCAGGTATCCGGCACCGAACCACCAGCCGCGCAGTGCCGCCTCCCGTACGTCCGGTGCGGACCGGATCAGCATCATGCCGGGCACGAGGACGACCCAGGCCAGGAAGCCGAGGTCCGCCCGCGGGAAGACCAGCACCGGCACCGCCGCCCCCGCCGCCAAGCTCCCGAGCCTGCCGCCACCGATCACCTCTCCAGTAACGCACCGCGCGCCCTCCCCCCGCCAGCGGCGGGCCGGACCCAATGCGGTGGCCTCCTGCCGGATGTGGCGGCTTCTTGCCGAAGTACGGTTACCGCCCGCCGCCGAACGGGCACTATGAGCGCTGAAGCGGTCACGGTGCGTGAAGACGGGTGGCGCGTGTTCGATCAGGAAGTACGGCTGGAGCGGTTGCTCGCGCGCCACCGGGACGCGGCCGTGGTCGAGCCGTTCACCGGCCGCCCGGCGCTCATCAGGCGCGACCAGATCCTCGTCGCCGACCACGACGCGCCCGCCGCCGAGGACCTCGTCCGGCGCTGGTACGACTCGCGGCAGGCCGAGCCCGGCGTGACCAGGCTGCGGCTGCGCTCACCCGCGAGGGTCGACGTCTGCGAGCTCGCCGCCCAGCTCGGGGGCGACGGGCGGCACCGCAGGCTCAGCGTCTCGCCCAACCATCTCGTCCACGGGCAGCCGCTCTGGTGGAGCGGCCCCGCCGATCTGCCCCGGCCCGCCGCGCCGCTGCCCGCGCCCGCCGGTGCGGCGGCGGGCGATGCCCGGCGGCCCGTCACGGTCGCGGTGCTCGACACCGGCCTGTCCCCGCACCCCTGGTACGAGGGCACCGAGTGGTACGCCGAGCAGCGCGACGAGGTGACCGAGGTCGTCGACGCCGACCTGGACTTCGAGCTCGACGCGCAGGCCGGTCACGGCACGTTCGTCGCGGGCGTGCTGCTCCGGCACGCGCCGGCCGCGCGCCTCCGCGCCCGCCGCGTCATCGGCGGCGACGGCGTGGGCGACGAGGTCGACGTCATCCGCGCGCTCGCCTGGCTCGCCGCCTGGGGCCGCGCCGACATCGTCAACCTCTCGCTCGGCTGCCACACCTTCGACGACCGGCCCTCCCCGGTGTTGTCCCGCGCCGTCGCCGCCCTCGGCCGCCGCACGGTCGTCGTCGCCTGCGCCGGCAACGCCGCGTCCGACCGCCCGTTCTGGCCCGCCGCGCTCAAACCGGTGATCGCGGTGGCGGCGCTCGGCGCGGACCGCACCGACCGCGCCTGGTTCTCCAACTACGGCTGGTGGGTCGACGCCTGCGCGCCCGGCGTCGGCGTCACCAGCACGTACCTGCGTTTCGACGGGACGCGGCCGCGGGTCAACGGCATCGACCCCGACGCGTTCGAGGGGTACGCCACCTGGAGCGGCACCTCGTTCGCCGCGCCCGCCGTGGCGGGCCGCATCGCCGGTCTCGCCGCCTCCGCCGGCCTCACCGCCGTCGAGGCCGCCGACCGCGTCCTCGATCCGGCCACCGCGCCTACCCTTCCCGACCTCGGCGTAATCATCAGGCCTTGAGCACGGCACGGCGGCGAAGCGGTAACCGTGCGCGCCGCCCTGCTGTGCGCACGCGCCGCCTCGCCTACTGTCGTCGACCAGCGGGGGGCCTGGTGAGGAGACTCCGATGGCCCGGCAAGTCGACACGGCCGACCTCTTCGTGCAAGCGCGCGCGGGCGACGGCCGTGCCTGGGGCGAACTGGTCGACCGGTACAGCGGGCTGCTCTGGTCGATCGCGCGGTCGTACGGGCTGAACGAGCCCGACGGCGGCGACGTGGTGCAGATGACCTGGCTGCGCCTGATCGAGCGCATCGACCAGATCACCGACCCGGGCGCCGTGGGCGGCTGGCTGGCGGTCACCGCCCGCCGCGAGAGCCTGCGCACCGCCCAGCGGCGCGGCGACCGGCGCCTGCCCTACGACGTCCACGAGCTGCCCTACGACGTGCACAAGCGCTCCCAGTCGCCACCACCCGAACAGGTCCTGCTCGCCCGCGAACGCCTGGGCGACGTGGGCGCGGCCCTGCACGCGCTCCCGCGCCGTTGCCAGGTCCTGCTGCGCATGCTCGCCCTCGCCACCAGCTACGCCGAACTGGCCGCCGCGCTCGACATCCCCATCGGCAGCATCGGCCCGACCAGGACCCGCTGCCTCGACGCCCTCAAAAGGAAGCTGGCCCCGTGAACGGCATGAACGACCCCGACGGCATGAACGACGACGAACTCCTCGCCCGGCTGCGCACCACGTTCGAGGCCCTCGACCCCGTTCCGGCCGGC
This sequence comes from Spirillospora sp. NPDC047279, assembly GCF_040643285.1. Lineage (NCBI taxonomy): Bacteria > Bacillati > Actinomycetota > Actinomycetes > Streptosporangiales > Thermomonosporaceae > Spirillospora > Spirillospora sp. NPDC047279. Next base: position 122,061 of record NZ_JBEYUA010000014.1, on the reverse strand, counting down.
GTCCTCGCCGCGGGCCGCTCGGCGCTCGCCTGGCGGCACCCCGGCGGGTCCCTGGCCGAACTGGCCGACGATCACAACCGTCCCGTCGCGGGCGTCCGCGGCACGCCCGTCCGCCTCCTGACGTTCACCGGATCCGGCGTCACCGTCGAGCTCGAGGTGACCGGCACCGGCACCACGCGCGACATCACCGGCCGCCTCGTCCCGGCCGGACCCGCCCACGTGCGCGTCCGCCACCCCGCCCGGCCCGACCACACGACCCGGCCCGAGCACGCCGCCCGAACCGACACCGCGGGGCAGTTCGACCTCGCCGACGTCCCCGAGGGCCTGGTCAGCCTCATCTTCAGCCTCTCCGACGCCACGTCCATCGTCACCAGCTGGGTACGCCTTTGACCCACCTCCTCCGCCTCGCCGCCATCGACCCCGCCACCGCCTATGCCCTCGCCCTCGGCGACGGCCCCGGCGATGGTCTCGGCGACGCCGACCGGGTCACCGCGCTGCGCGCCGCCGCCGTCGCCGCCAACGAACTCGGCCTGCTGGACGAAGGCCTCGCCCACCTCGACGAAGCCCTCTCCTGTGCCGTGACCCCGTACGCGGCGGCGCAGGTCCGCATGAACCTCGTCGGTCTCCTCGCCGCCCGCGGCGACATCACCGGCGCCCTGTCCACCGCCGCCGAAGCCGAAGGCGTGCTCCACGGGCCGGACGCGGACCGCCTGGCGGCCAACATCGCCGGGGCGCTGGCCCGCGCCGGCCGCCTCACCGAGGCCGACGTGACCGCCGCCCCCGCCCTCAGCCGCCTGCGCGACGGCGGCGACCCCGTGACGTTGCTCGGCCTCCTCACCAACCTCGGGCTCGCCCGCGTCCTGAACGGCGACGGCCCCGCCGCGGAGTCCCTTCTGAACGAGGCGGTCGAGGTGGGGCGGAGCGCCTCGCTGCGGCACCAGACCGCGATGGCCCAGGCCAACCTCGCGTACGTGGTGTCGCGGCGCGGCGACCTCGCCCACGCGTTCCGCCTCTACGCCGAAGCCGAACCGGGCCTGACCGGCGAACGCCTCGCCCAGACCCGCCTCGACCAGGCGGAGACCCTCATCCACGCCGGTCTCACCTCCGACGCACGTCCCCTCCTGTCCATGGCCCTGCGCGACGCGGAGGACCACGGCTACGCCTGTGACCTGGCCGACGGCCTGCTGCTCCTGGCCCACGCCGAACTGTCCGACGACGACCCCGAACGCGCCGCCGCCACCGCCGAACGTGCCCGCGCCCTCTTCGCCGCCCAGGAGCGCACCGGCTGGATGCTGCTCGCCGAGCACCTCCTGCTCAGAGCCCGCTGGACGGCGGGCGAACGTTCCGCGCTCCTCCTCGGCTCCGCGACCGCCACCGCGGAACGCCTCGAACGCGGCGGCTGGCTCGAAGCGTCCGCCGAGGCCCGCATCATCGCCGCCCGCGTCGCCCTGCACCTCCGCCGCCCCGCGAGCCACCTGTTGAAGCCGCTGGCCCGCGCCCGGACCAACGGCCCCGCGTCCCTCCGCGTCGCCGCGTACCACGCCATCGCCCTCGACCACTGGGCCCGCCTGGACCGCCGCGGCGCCCTGGCCGCCATCTGGTCCGGACTGAACGTCCTGGAGGAACACGCCGAAGCCCTCACCGCCATGGACCTTCGCGCCCGAGCCGCCGGCCACGGCTCCGAACTCGCGACCCTGGGCCTGCACCTGGCCCGTTCGGCCCGCGAACTCCTCACCGCCGAAGAACGCCGCCGCACCCTGGCCCGCCGCCCGCTCTCCGCCCACTCCTCCACGCCTGAACGAGCCGCCCTCCTCACCGAGCTGCGCAACGTCAGCACCCGGCACTTCGCCCTCAGCGCCCGAGGCGAACCGTCCGGCCTGACCGAACGCCTCGCCTCCCTTGAAACCGAGCTGCGCGCTCTGACGCGGCGCCATCGCACCGACCACCCACAGAGCCGAACGGCCACCATTCCCGCCCTCACCACGGCTCTGGGCGATCGCACGCTCCTCGAACTCATCCAGATCGGCGACGAGCTCCACGCGGTCACCATCACCAGGGGCCGTCTCCTCCGCCACCACCTGGCCACGTTCACCGAGGTCGCCCAGCACGCCCGCCTGACGCGCGCCGCCATCCGCAGGCTCGCGACCGATCCCGACGACGCGCAGGCGGGTCTCGGCCTGGAGCACAACACCAGTCGTCTCCAGGACGTTCTGCTGGCGTCTCTTCCGTTGGATCGCGTGGATCGCGAGCTGATCATCGCGCCGACCGGAGCTCTTCATGCCCTTCCCTGGGCTGCCCTTCCCGCCCTGGCCGGCCGTCCCTTCACCGTCGTCCCGTCCGCCACCTCATGGATCGTCGCCCACGAGCAGCGTCGTCGTGCGGGCCGCCAGGGTCACATCGTTCTCGCCGCAGGTCCTGATCTTGCCCATGCCCGCGCCGAGGTGAACGCCCTCCGGGTTCTTTATCGAGGCGCGCGTACTCTCACCAGAGCCGAGGGCCTTCGTACCGCCCTGAACGACGCGTCGCTCGCTCACATCGCCGCGCACGGTGAGTTCCGCGACGGGAACGCTCTCCTCTCGTCGCTCCGCCTGGCCGACGGACCTCTCATGGGGTACGACCTCGAAGCTCTTGAGGCGCCACCTCAGTTGGTCGTCTTCTCCGCCTGCGACGTGGGCCAGGCCGAAGCCGACTCCGCTCTGGGCCTGGTCGGCATCCTCCTGGCGCGCGGCACCGCCACGGTGATCGCCAGCGTCAGCCCCGTCCGCGACGAGGAGACCCCTTCGTTCATGGTGGCCTTCCACCGGGCCCTGGCCACCGGCCTCTCCCCCGCCCACGCCTTGGCCTCCGTTCCGCGTACCCCTGGTGTCCTGGGCTTCCAATGCTTCGGAGCCCTATGAGATAGGAGCACCTACGAGCCGCCCGGCACCCGGGCCGCGCTGGAGGCCGGGCGGATCGTCTTCCCCAAGGCCCGCGTCATCTGTGACGCGGTGGAGGGGTTGCCCAGCGAGACCGCCGCGCTGCTGGAGGCGTCCGTCCTCCCCGCGGCGGACGTGCTGACGACCGGCCAGATGCGTCGGCGTGCCATCGTCCGGTCAAGACGCGTGAGCCGCACCCACCCAACGGTGGTACGCGTCCACGTCGACGTTGCTGCCGCACACGATGGTGACGACACGTCGACCCGCGAAGCGTTCACGGTCTTCGAGCATCGCCGCCACACCGAGCGCGGCCGACGGCTCGACGACCAGGCCTGCATGCTCGAGGAGCATCCGCATGCCGGCAGTGATCGACTCTTCCTTCACCAGAACGGCGTCATCGGCCACCTGAAGGAGGTCGTCCAGAACGGCGGAGATGGGACGCCGACCGGCGACGCCGTCGGCGATGGTGTTGGTCGAGTCGGTGGTGACGACCCGCCGCTGACGCCACGAATGCGTCATGGCCGGAGCGCCCAGCGGCTGAACGCAGACCACCTCGACGTCGGGCGCCAAGGCTTTCACCACGTGCCCCACACCCGTGGCCATCGCCCCGCCGCCGAGAGCGATCAGAACGGTGTCGAACGACGGCGCGGCGTCCACCAGCTCCAGGCCGATGGTCGCCGCGCCCTCGCAGGTCTCGATGTCCAGGCTGTCCTCGACCAGCCGGATGCCGTCGCGCTGCGCGATGGCCTCCGCCCGTTCGCGAGCCAGGTCGAAGTCGCCGTCCACCAGCTCCAGCCTGGCCCCCAGCGCGCGAATACGATCGAGCTTGGCCACAGGCGCGAAGCGGGACGCCACCACGGTCACGTCGAGCCCCCGCCCCCGGCCCGACCACGCCAGAGCCTGCCCCAGATTGCCCGCGCTGGCGCACACCACGTCTCTCGAACCGTTGTCCGCAAGCAAGCTCGCCACCAGCTCAGTCCCGCGCCCCTTGAAGCTACGGACCGGGTTCGCCGTCTCCAGCTTGATGCTCACGGCGCACCCCAGCTCGGCCCCCAGCCCCTCGCACCCGTACAACGGGGTGTCGAGAAAGACCGGGTCGATGACCTGGCGAGCAGCCCGAATCCGACCAGTGTCAAGCCGCGTCTTCAGCACGACAGACCAGCGTAGTGATCACCCAGCAACCCCATGACCACCCCCGATCAATCGGTGGTGAAGTCGCCGTAGGTGGGTTTGCCCGTGGGGCGGTAGACGCTGAGGACGCAGCCGCTGCTGGTCGTGGTGGACTCGATGAGGTCCATGGCGGTGGGCGTACGGCCGGGTTCGAAGAGGCGTTTGCCGGTGCCCAGGACCACGGGATAGGTCCACAGGCGAAGTTCGTCGATCAGGCCGGCGTCCAGGAGGGACTGGGCCAGGGCGCCGCTGCCGTGGATCTGGAGTTCGCGGCCCGGGCGGCTCGCCAGCTCGGCGACCTCTTCAAGGGACCTGAGAACGGTCGTGTTGTCCCAGGCGGCGGTCTGGAGGGTGGTGGAGACGACGTACTTGGGGCGGGCGTTGAGGCTGCTCGCCACCGGGTTGCCGGGGTCGGTGACGGTCGGCCAGTAGGCGGCGAAGATCTCGTAGGTTCTGCGGCCGAGGAGGAAGGCGTCGGCTTCGGCGAACCACGTCGTGGTGTGGGTCTGGAGTCCCTCGTCGGCGTACGGGAACTGCCAGCCGCCGTGTGGGAAGCCGCCGCTGGTGTCCTCGGTGGGCGTGCCCGGGCCCTGCATGACCCCGTCCATCGAGAGGAAGGTCGCCAGCGTCACTTTCATGATGATCCCTTCGTGGCTTACCCGAGGAGACCAGGGTGGAGGCGGAAACTCATCGTTCGCCGCGCTGGAGGCGGGCGATGAGGTCCTGGCGGAGGTGGCCGTAGCCGGTTTCGGCCCAGACGCTCTCGGCTTCGAAGTAGGGAGTGTCGCCGTCCATGAGGGTGGCGGGGGTCCTCTTGGCGCGGACGGCCTTGGCGCAGGTGCGGCAGGCCTTGACGTCGAGGCTGCGGCGGCTGCCGAGGGGGCGCCAGGTGACGGGGACGGGTCCGTCGCCGTGCAGGGGGTTGAAGAAGCAGAGGGGGGTCGGCGGATGCTCGGCGCCGCCCTCGGTGACGGACTGGGCGGACGCCAGGGCGTCGCGGCCCTGGTCGACGAGGACGAGGGTGCCGGCGAGGTCGGGGACGCCGGTGGCGGAGTCGAGGACCTTGCCCGCCGCCTGGTAGGCGTCGAGGGCGCGGGTCATGAGCTCGCTGGCGCGCTCGCCGGTGACGGTGACGTCGTCCAGGACCTCGCCGAACGTGACGACCTCGTGGGCGGCCTGCTCGCGGAGCTGGTCCTCGGAGGCGCGGGCGGCGGTGGCGAGGACGTTGCGGGACAGGAGGACCTCGCTGTGCCTGACGGCGGGCACCCTGCGGCGGCGCCAGATCAGGAGGGCCGCCACGGCGGCGACGGCCGCTCCCCCGGCGGCGAGGGGCAGGGTGAGGCCGGTGCCGGAGTCCTCGCCCGGGGCGGTCCGCGGGGAGGGGTTGCGGCTGCGGTAGCGGCGGTCGATCTCGGCCGAGATGCGCCGGTACTCCTGCTCCCCGGTGCCGGCGATGATCAGGTCGAGGGTGCGGGAGAGCTTGGCGGAGAGGGGCGCGTCGCGCAGCCTGTCGTCGAGGGTGGCGGCCCAGGCGGCACGGCGGGCCTGGTGCTCGACGCCGAACTCGCGGGCCGCGACGTCGTTGGGGTCGTCCCTGAGCGTGATGTAGATGCCCTTGCTGCCCAGGCGGGACTGGACGACGGTGGCGAGCTGGTCGGCGTCGTTCCAGGTGCCGCCCTTGACCAGCGGGACGAGCAGGATGAACGTGGGCGCGGGCGCCTTCTGGAGCTTGGCCAGGAGGGCGCGGCGCTCGGCGGGCGGGAGCGCGCTCTCCAGCGACGGGTCCACGTAGATCGGGGAACGGCGGAGGGCGGCGGCGAGGCGTTCACCTGCGGAGGGTTCAGTCGACACCCAGATACTCCAGGACGCGGGGGACGAGGTTCTTGCCCGTGCCGCCGAACGCGGTGTCGCGCCAGACTCCCGGCACGGTGTAGTGCGGCTGCGGGCCCTTGGAGCCGACGGGGACGCGCAGCGCCCATCCGCGGAGCTCGGCGGGCTTGAGCTTGGCGCAGAAGTCGCAGATGGGGCGGCGTTCGGGCACCAGGCCGGTCTTCCGGCGGACGGTGGACGCGCCGTGCAGCGGGTTGACGAAGCAGGGCGCGGCGGGTTCGGGGTCGCGGTCGGCGAGCGCCGCGCGGCCCTGGCGGGCGAGGACGATGACGCCGACGAGGTCGAGGTGCTTGTCGCCGGCCTCGTCGTGGAGGATCTTGGCGGCGTCGTACGCGGACGCGGCGTAGGTGTGCCCCGGGTTGTCCTCGTCGGCGCCCGGGAGCTCGTCGCCGAGACCGCTGAGCTCGGTGGCCGCCAGGTGGCGAAGCCTGCGGAGGGACGGCCTGGTGAGCTTGCGGGGCGTGGTGTTCCGCTTCCGGCGCCGACTCGGCCGGAGCCCCAGCGCGCCGCGGCCCAGCCAGTAGAGCACCGTTGCGCCCAGCGGGCCCACGAGGAGGAGCCCGAGGAGGAAGGGGCCGCCCTCCTCCGCCTTCTCCGGCCTGAGCTCGACCTCCTTGCCGAACGCCTCCGGCGTGGAGTAGAGGCGCGGCTGGACGGGCCGCCTCTGTTCGGAGATGCGCACCCCGTCGAGACGGGCGATCAGGCGGACGGTGAGGCCGTTGAACGGGTTCTGGGAGTCGCGCTGGTAGTCGATGTCCGCGTAGGACACCCGGCGCGGGACGTTGAAGCCCTCGACCTCGAAGCGTGCCCGCGAGTCGGCCATCAGGTAGAGCCCGTCGCGGCCGAGGCGCTCGTGCAGGGCGTGGAGCAGCGCGTCGCCGCGTCCCTGGGTCTCCGACTCCTGCGGGTTGGGGATCAGGATCACGAAGACCGGGGTGCCGAGCGCCTGGCTGGTCGTGGCCATGGCGGTCTTGACGCGCGCGCGGTCGGCGCCGTTCAGGGTGAACGAGAGGTCCGGGTCGACGAAGAGGGGGTCGCGGGCCAGCGCCGTGGTGACGCGGGTGAGGCGTTTGTCGGCGCCCGGCGGATAGGGCTCGGCGAGGGCGGGGGGTGCGAGGGCGATCATCGCGACGAGGGCCGCGAGGAGGGGGCGCAGGATCATCGGCGGGTCCTCCACCGCCGCAGGAGGACCAGGCCGCCGAGAATCGTGACCCCGCTCAGCGCGGTGCCGGCGGCGAAGGCCCGGGTCTCCTTCCGCTCGGCCTCCTTCTCGGTGCGGTCGTGGGCGTCCAGGGCGATGCGGGTACGGGAGGGCGGGCGTGGTGCGCGGTTGTCGCGGCGCTCGCGGGCCTTCCCGGACAGGGAGACCTCGACGAAACGCTCGATCACTTTGACCGCTCCGGCGTCGGTCGGCAGCTCGTTGTTGGCCGCCGACCAGGACATCTCGGCGTCCAGTACCCGGCCGGAGCCGAACTGCCGCGCCTCGCCGGGGGTGCCGGAGGGCGCGACGACGATGTAGAGCCCGTTCTTGTCCAGCCGGTCGTGGAGCAGTGCGACGAGGTCGTCGGCGTCCTCGTTCGGCAGGCTCGGCGTGACCGCCACGAACGCGGGCACGCCGAGCCGGGAGACCGAGGCCTTGATCCGGGCGGCGGCGTCGGCCGGCAGGGCGCGCGGGGCATGGTCGGTGACGTAGATCGGGTCGCGTTTCAGGACCGCCGCGAGCTGATCTCCGCGGTCGGAGGCGGCCGCTGGGGCGGGCATGACGAAGGCGCCGAGGAGCACTCCCGCCCCCAGAGCACCAGAAACCAGGTCAGACCACCCGCGCCGCATGAGGCGTGAGTCTAGTGAACGATGCTCAGGCCTCGCCCGTCGCCACCGGATTCGCCGGGTCGTTCACCCAGTTGGACCAGGAGCCGACATAGAGCGCGGCGGGCACGCCGGCGACGGTGAGGGCGAGGATCTCGTGCGCGGCGGTCACGCCGGAGCCGCAGTAGGCGCCCACGTCGGCGGCGTCAGTCGCGCCGAGCTTGGCGAAACGTTCGCGCAGCAGGTCGCCCGGCAGGAAGCGGCCGTCGACGCCGACGTTGCCCAGGGTCGGGGCGTTGACGGCGCCGGGGATGTGGCCCGCGACGGGGTCGACGGGCTCGGCCTCGCCCCGGTAGCGCTCGCCGGCCCGCGCGTCGAGCAGGACGCCCGACTTGGCGAGTTCGGCGGCGCCGTCGGCGTCCAGGACCGGGAGGCGGCCGGACTGGGCGACGAAGTCGCCGGGCTTGACGGCGGGGTCGTCGGTGGTGACGGGATGACCGGCCTTCTTCCAGGCGCGGTATCCGCCGTCCAGGACGCGGACGTGCTCGTGGCCGAAGTAGCGCAGCGTCCACCAGAGGCGGGCGGCCGCGGTGGAGTCGGCGTCGTCGTAGACGACGACCGGGACGTCCGCGCGCACCCCGGCGCGCCGCATGGCCTCCTCGAAGGCTGCCGGGCCCGGCAGCGGGTGCCGGCCGGCGGACCCGGGCGGCCCGGCCACGTCGCGGTCGAGGTCGACGAAGACCGCGCCGGGCAGGTGACCGTGGCGATAGGCCTCGATTCCGGGCGGGCCGGACAGGTGCCATCGGACGTCGAGAAGGGTCGGCGACGGCTCCCTGCGGAGCGATCGGGCCAGCGCGGACGCGTCGATGAGAGGGTGCACATCGCCAGTTTGACCGGCGGCGCCCGGATTCGGGAGAGGCGCGGAATCGTTTGTCACGTTGCCCCAGCTTAGGCGCGTGTCACCCGGAGGAGCGGGACCAGTTGCTCGGCGGGTACGAGCGAGCCGTGCATGCCCGTCATCAGGGACGCGAAGGGTTCGAGCCGGGAGGCGATGATGGCCATGTCGGTGTAGGGCACGGCGATGACGTCCCCGATGCGGCCCAGCATCTCCGGCTCGACCGGGCCGAACCAGCCCTCGGCCACCGCGTCCTCGCGGGAGTAGACCCAGGCGCGGTCGCCGAGAAGCCCCTGCCACGCGGCGAGGACGTCGGGCGCGGCACCGTCGTCGGCGTAGACGTAGCGGCAGCGCGCGTCGCCGCCCAGCATCGCGACGCCCGCCTGGAGCTCGGGCACCTGGTCGTAGTCGACGCGTTCGGTCGGGTCGACCATGCCGTGGTCGGCGGTGACATAGAGCGCGGAGCCCGCGGGCAGCACCGCGGCGATGCGTTCGGCGAGCAGGTCGACGAAGCGCAGCTGGAACCGCCAGTCGTCGGATCCGCAGCCGTAGCGGTGCCCGGTCGAGTCGAGGTCGGCGTGGTAGACGGTGACGAACGAGCGGTCACCCTCGCGCAGCGCCTGCTGCGTGCGCCCGACCAGCTCGCCCAGGTCTTCGGCGGGACGGTAGGTCGCGCCGCGCACGGTGGCGTTGCTGAGCCCGGAGTCGCGGTAGAAGCCGAGCGCCACGTACGAGACGTCCACCCCGTCGGCCGCCGCCTTCTCGTAGACGGTCGGGGCGGGCTGGAACGTCCGCGGGTCGACCTCCGGGTCCTTCCAGCGCAGGCAGTTGAGGAGCCGTCCGGCGCCGGGGATCGCCACCTGCACGCCGAGCAGGCCGTGCCCGCCGGGCGGCAGGCCGGTCGCGAGCGAGCCGAGGCTGGCGACGGTGGTGGCGGGGAACCCCGCGGTGAGCGGCCCGCCGGGCAGGGTCGACAGGAACGGCGCCTCGTCGGGATGGGCGCGCAGCAGCTCCCAGCCGAGCCCGTCGATGATCAGCACGCAGGCGCGCGGCAGCTCGGGCAGCTCCAGGACGTTGGCGAACCCGGGCACGTCCAGCGCCGCCAGCACCGAGGTCGGCACGTCGGCCAGCGCGCCCATCCCGTACCGCGGCACCGGGACGGGCGGCGGCGCGGGCGCGCCGGGCGGACGGCCGCTCAATGGGTGATGGAGGACGAGAGCGCCTCGGCGAACGCCAGCACCTGCGAGACCGCGTCGGCCCCGTCGGCGGCCTCGCTGACGCGCAGGGACAGGTCGTCGGCGGTGACGCTGCCGGTGTAGCCGTGGTCGGCTTCGCAGTTCTCGTCGCCGCAGGTCGCGGGCTCCAGGTCGATGTGGGCGATCGCGCCCCAGCCGATGGTCAGCACGACCTCGGTGGGCGGCACGCCGGGCACGTACGACGCGGGGTCGGGGACCACCCGGGTCACCGCGACCGACTGGACCCGGTCCATCCTGACGGCCTCCGTGGTGGTCGAGGCGTGCGGCTGCGCCATGCCCTCGCCCGGCGGGTGCTCGTCGGTGTGGCAGACCAGCAGCCGGCTCGCGGACAGGACCAGCACGGTGACGTGCCGCCTGACCTCCATCGCTGGGTCGAAGGTCGCCTCGTGATGGACCACGTAAGCAAGCACTGACTCGGCACCGATGGCCGACTCCACCGCTTCCGCGACCAGGGCCGGGTAATAACCGCTGCGCTCGATGGCGGTCCGCAACCCGTGGGCCGTCTCTCGGGTTTCCCTCATGACCCCATCCTGCCCTGTTCCGGGCGGCCCGCGCACATGGCGGGGCCCCTGTCGATCCACTTGGTGATCCGCTTGCCGAACCACCGCCGGTGCGCGACATGGTCATCTCGTCGATCCGGGGGTACGAGACATGTCATGGAATACACGAATCCGATGCCGTCGCCGCCGCCCGTACCACCGCCGCCCGCGCCGGCGCCGCCAGGCCCGCAACCGCCGATCCCGCCGCCCGAGCCGCCCGTTCCGCCGCCCGAGCCCGCGCCCGGCCCCACGCCCGGCCCGGCTCCGCAGCCGCCGAGCCCGGTGCCGCCCGGGCCCGCCCCGGACCCGGTGCCGCCGACGCCGGAGCCCAGCCCGCCGCCTCCGCCCGGCTAGGCGGCCCGGCTAGGCGGCCCGGCTAGGGCATTCTCCGGGGGCCCAGCTCGGGGCGGGGCCCCCGGGGGCGCTCCAGCCGGAGCGTGACGCTCTGGACGGCCACGCCGGACGGTGACACCTGGACGGGGTCCAGGACGAGCCTGGCGACCTCGGGGAGGTCGTGGGCGAGCTTGGCCACGCGCTGGAGGAGCTCCTCGAGGCTCGCCACGTCGACCGGGGCGGCGCCCCGGTGGCCCAGCAGCAGCGGGGCCGTCCGGATGGCGCGGACCAGCTCGGCGGCCTCCACGTCGGTGAGCGGCGCGAGCCGGTAGGCGCGGTCGTCCAGCAGCGCGGCGGTCTCGTCGGCCAGGCCGAACGAGATGATCGCGCCGAAGGAGGAGTCTTCGGAGGCGACGACGCGGGTCGGCACCCCGGCGCCCTCGGGGGACTTGCCGACCCCGACGCCGTAGCAGGCCAGCAGCTCGACGGCCTGGTCGTGGCCCGCCTCGGCGGTGCCCGCCTCGAGCCACTCCTCGACCAGGGCGCGGGCGCGCCTGCGGTCGGTGTCGGTGAATTCGGGCAGCCGGCCCGGCGGGCGCTGCCGCCACTGCGCGTAGCGGATCACGTACGCGAGGGCGCGGACGGCGTCCTCAGGGGCCGGGTAGGACGGGATGGAGCCCTCCCCCGCCGAACCGTCGGGGGCCGCCACCCGCAGGTCGGCGGGCATGCCCTTGGAGCCCAGGTAGGTGGCCACGATGGGCTTGTCGCTGCCCGCGGCCAGGCGCATGAGCTTTTCGGGGACGCGCAGGTCGTAGCCACCGATGGTGGGCGGGGTGAACAGCGCCACGACGGCGTCGACGGTCTCGTCGGCGAGCGCGGTCTCCAGTGCCGCCTCGTATTCGTCGGCGTCGGCCAGCGGGCCGAGGTCGATGCGGCGGCGCGCCTCCAGGCCGAGCGCCGCGGCGGCGTCGGTGGCGAGCAGGCCGAGCGAGTCGGAGTTGTCGATGATCGCGATCCGGTCGCCGGCCGGGAGCGGCTGGTAGGCGAGCAGCTGCGCGACGTCGAAGAGCTCGGAGAGGTCCTCGACGCGGATGACGCCCGCCTGGGCGAAGAGCGCGCTCACCGCGTGGTCGGGCAGGCTGAGGGCGCTGGCGGCGTGGCCGATCGGCACGCCCTGGGTGCTGCGGCCGCTCTTGACCGCCACGATCGGCTTGCGGCGGCTGAGGCGGCGCGCGAGGCGGGTGAACTTGCGCGGGTTGCCCAGCGACTCCAGGTAGAGCAGGACGGCCTTGGTGGCCTCGTCCTCCTCCCAGTACTGCATGAGGTCGTTGCCGGACACGTCGGCCCGGTTGCCCGCCGAGACGAACGAGGAGAGCCCGAGGCCGCGTTCGGCGGTGCGCTGCAGGATCGCGATGCCCAGCGCGCCGGACTGGGAGAAGAAGCCCACCGGCCCGCGGCCGGGCATGGTCGGCGCGAGGGTGGCGTTGAGCCGCACCTCGGGGTCGGTGTTGGCGATGCCCAGGCAGTTGGGGCCGACCACGCGCATGCCGTAGGCGCGGGCCAGGCGCACCAGCTCCCCCTGGCTGGCGCGGCCCTCGGGCCCGGTCTCGCCGAAGCCGGACGACACCACGATGAGGCCGTGCACGCCCTTGCCGGCGCACTGCTCGACGACCTGGTGGACGGAGTCGGCCCGCACCGCGACCACGGCCAGGTCGACGTCGTCGGGGATGTCGAGGACCGAGGCGTACGCGCGGACGCCCGCGACCGCCATGGCGGTCGGGTGCACCGGGTAGATCGGGCCGCTGAAGTCGCCGTGCAGCAGGTTGCGCAGCACGGTCTGGCCGACGCTGTGCTCGGCGCGGCTGGCGCCCACCACCGCCACCGAACGCGGGAACAGCAGCCGCTGGATCGACCGGGACTCGGCCCGGTGTTCGCGGGCCGCCATGACCTCGACGGAGGTCTCGGTCGGCTCCAGGTCGAGGACGAGCTCGATCACGCCGTCCTCGAAGTGCTGCTCGGCGCGGTAGCCGGCGTCGCGGAAGACCCTGGTCATCCGGCGGTTGTCGGGCAGGACGCTGGCCACGAAGCGGGTGAGGCCGCGCTCGCGGGCCGCCGCCGCGATGTGCTCCAGCAGGACGGCGCCCAGCCCGCGGCCCTGGTGGGCGTCCTCGACCAGGAACGCCACCTCGGCGGTGCCCGGACGGTCGGGCAACCGGTCATAGCGGACGACGGAGATCATCGACCCGGCGATCGTGGCGATGAGCGCCACCCGCCGGTCGTAGTCGACGGTGGTGAAGTGCTCGATCTCACGTTCGGTGAGCTGCGGGCGCGGCGAGAAGAAGCGGTAGTAGATCGACTCCGGCGAGAGCCGGGCGTAGAAAGCGCGCAACAACTCGGCGTCGTCGCTGCGCACGGGGCGCAGATGCGCCGTGCCGCCGTCGGTGAGGACGACGTCGGCCTCCCAGTGGGCCGGATACTCCGGCCGGTGCTCCGGCTGCCCTTCGGTCACGTACCCGAGCGTAAGGCACGGACCTGGCAGGGGCGTCACCACTGGTCCCGGGCATGATCCGGACGTTCGGCCCGGAGGAAACCAGTGCAACTCCGTGCAAAAAAGCCCTGTTCCCGGCTTTCGCTGCGCGTTCGAGACCTAATCGGGGTCCAAGAGCTGTTACGGTCGTCCACACGCCCCTGAATGCCGCTCGCGCGGGCCGTGTTGATCGAGGTGATGACTCCATGACGCGCGTGGTCGTGGTCGGCGATTTGATGACTGACACCGTTGCCCGTGCCGCTTTCCCCCTCGCCAAGGGCAGCGACACACCCGCCGCCGTGACCTCGCACGGGGGCGGCTCGGGCGCCAACGTCGCCTCCTGGCTCGCCCTGGAGGGCGTCGAGGTCGCGTTCGTGGGTCGGCGTGGCTCCGACATCGCGGGCCGTAACCGGGACATGGAACTCATGGGGTACGGCGTCGACGCCCGCCTCGTGATGGACCAGGAACGCCCGACCGGCACCTGTGTCGTGCTGATCACGCACAAGGGCGACCGGACGATGCTCTCCGACCCGGGCGCCAACGCCGCCCTGCTGCCCGAGGACATCGAGCGGTGCAAGGACCTGTTCAACCAGGGCACCCACCTGCATCTGTCCGGCTACGCGCTGATCAACGAGGGCAGCCGCAAGGCGGCCAAGCACGCCCTCGACCTGGCCCGCAAGGCCCAGATGTCGATCACGGTGGACGGCGGCTCGTCGTCGCCGCTCAAGCGCATGGGCGCCGAGCCGTTCCTGGAGTGGACGCAGGGCGCCCGGCTGCTGATGGTCAACACCGACGAGGCCGAGGTGCTGACCGGCCGCGACACCCCCGAGCAGGCCGCCAAGGTGCTCACCGCCTGGTACCCGCAGGTGGTCATCAAGACCGGCGCGGACGGCGCGCTCTGGTACACCAACGGCCGTCCCGAGCCGATCACCGTGGCCGCCGAGCCGATCGAGAAGATCATCGACGGCACCGGCGCCGGTGACGCGTTCGTGGCCGGGTTCCTGCCCGCGTGGCTGGAGGGCAAGCCGCCCGCCGACGCCCTCGCGGCCGGCAACCGCCTCGCCGTGCAGGCCATGCAGCACCTGGGCGCCCGGCCGAGCCTCGACGTGATGGACAACCCGATCAAGAACTAGCGCGGGCCGGCGCCCGGAAACGGGCGCCGTCCTCTCGCACCGCCTGCCACAGCCGGTTGAGCGGATGCCCGGCGGCGTACCGCCGCAGGTCGGCACGCCGGGCGAAGGCACCGGTCATGATCTCGGCCTTGGGCTCCATGTCGTCGTGCAGGCGCAGCGACCGCAGCGGCATCTCGTCGGGGTCGCGGTGCCCCGACATCCGGCGGCCGATCGACTCGGTCACCACCATGCAGCCCTGGACGAAGCCGGACCGCAGCAACGACAGCCCGTAGTGGATGTCGTCGATGTCGGCGACCACGTCGAGGCGGTCGCGGAAGCTCTGCCCGTACCAGCACGCCAGGAAGTCGGCGATCAGCCCGGCGGGCGGCAGGACGAGCGGGATGTCGGCCAGGCTGCTGGTGGGCACCGGGTCGTCGGGCAGGTCCTCGGGCGTGAGGTTCGTCAGCAGGATGGGAGAGCCGCAGGCGAACTCGACCACGTCGTAGTCGCGCAGCCGCACGTCGCCGTCCGGCGTGCTGACGATGCTCCCGCACATCAGGTCGACCTGGCGGGTCTCCAGCCGTGACCACAGGTCCTTGGTCCGGACGTGGACGACCTTGAACTCGACGTCCTCCTCGTGGAACTCCTCCTGCACGCGTTCCCAGGCCCGGGAGATGATCGGGAGGGTGAACTCGGTGGTGCCGACCGTGAGCATGCGGCCGAGCCGGCGGCGGCTGAGGTGGACCGACTCCGTCCAGTGCTCGATGGTCGTGCGCGCCAGCCTGACCGACGCCTCGCCGGTGGGCGTGAACAGGTAGTCCTTGCCCCGCCCCTGCCGCATGGTGAGCACCTCGCCGCACAGGACCTGGCAGTTGCGGTTGAGCGTGTCGAGCTGCTTCTGGACGCTGGACTGCTCGCGACCGAGCGCCCGCGCCGCCCGCAGCGCCGACCCGGTCTCGTGCACGACGAGCAGGGTCCGCAACTGGTCGAACGTAGTGTCGAGCAGCGCGGGCGGGCAGTCGAGCAGCAGGTCGAGGGCCCGCTGGGCGGTGACGGAGGCTGGGGTCTTCGAAGACACGGACAGGGACGGTACTACTCCCACCGGGCCTCGGCAGAACTGGCAGAAAATACCCGGAAGGCCATTTGAACTGGCCGGATGGACATCCTTCGGTCGAAACGGTCCAATCGCCCGCTAGTTGATCACAGCGAGCACGAGGGGCAGCACGGCCGGAACGCCCGCCTGGCGCAGCTGGCGGGTCGCGACGGTGACCGTCCAGCCGGTCTCGATACGGTCGTCGACCAGCAGGATCGGGCCGCCCGCCGCACGGGCGGCCTCGGCCACGTCGTCGGGCAGCGCGAGCGAGTGCCAGACCGAGCGCAGCCGCTGGGCGCTGTTGTGGCGGCGCGGCGCCGGCTCCCCCAGCGGCACGAACTCGCCCAGGTAAGGCAGCCGGCCGATCTCGGCGATGCGCCGTGCCAGCCCGCCGACCAGGCGCGGCCGGGTGCGCGAGCCGACCGAGACGACGCCGGCCGGGCGCTCGGCCCAGTCCCAGGCGGTCAGCACCTTGACCACGGCGTCGAACATCTCGGCGGACGCCTCGGTGTCGGGGGCGTGGTCGGCGAGGATCTCGCGCAGCCGGTTGCCCCAGCCGATGTCGGTGAGACGGCCGAGGGCGCGGCCGGGCTCGGCCACGACGTCGGGGCCGATGCGGCCGGAGACGCCGAGGTCGTCCTTGACCGCGGTCGGCCACATCTTGCGCGGCGCCACGTCGACGCCGGGGCGGCGCAGGCGGTCGCGCGCCTGGGCGGCGCCCGCGTCGCTGACGTCGGCGGGCCAGTGCTCTCCCGTGCAGTTGTCGCACCGCCCGCAGGGCGCCGCCGCGGGGTCGTCCAGGCGGCGGCGCAGGAACTCCTCGCGGCAGCCGGTGGTGTCGAGGTAGTCGAGCATGGCCTGCTGCTCGCGGGTACGTTCGGCGGCGACCCGCTCGTAGCGTTCGCGGTCGTAGGCCCAGGGCTCGCCGGTGGCGGTCCAGCCGCCCTTGACCCGCCGCACCGCGCCGTCGACGTCGAGCACCTTGAGCATCATCTCCAGGCGGCCGCGGCTGAGGTCGACCCGCGGCTCCAGCGCGCCGGTCGACAGCGGCCGGCCGGCCGCCTCCAGGGCGTCGAGGGTGGCGCGGACGACCGGCTCGGGCGGGAAGGCGAGCCCGGCGAAGTAGGCCCAGATGTCGCGGTCTTCGAGGCCGGGCAGCAGCACGACCTCGGCCCGCTCGACCCCGCGCCCGGCGCGGCCGATCTGCTGGTAGTAGGCGACCGGCGACTGCGGCGCGCCCACGTGCACGATGAAGCCGAGGTCGGGCTTGTCGAAGCCCATGCCGAGCGCGCTGGTGGCGACGAGCGCCTTGAGCTTGTTGTCGTGGAGGTCCTGCTCGGCCTGGAGGCGTTCGGCCGGGTCGGTCTGGCCGGAGTAGGCGGCCACCTCGTAGCCGCGCTCGCGCAGGTAGCCGGCGATCTCGTGGGCCGCGGCCACGGTGAGCGTGTAGATGATGCCCGAGCCCGGCAGCCGGTCGATGTGCTCCCCCAGCCACGCGACGCGCATCTCGGCCGCCGGGAGCTTGACCACCGCCAGCCGCAGCGACTCGCGCTCCAGCGGCCCGCGCAGCACCAGCGCCTCGCCGCTGAGCTGCTCGGCGACGTCGTCGGTCACCCGGGCGTTGGCGGTCGCGGTGGTGGCGAGCACCGGGACGCCGGGCGGCAGGTCGGCCAGCAGCGTGCGCAGGCGCCGGTAGTCGGGCCGGAAGTCGTGGCCCCAGTCGGAGATGCAGTGCGCCTCGTCGACGACCACCAGGCCGGCGCCCGCGGCCAGCTTGGGCAGGACGAGGTCGCGGAAATCGGGGTTGTTGAGCCGCTCCGGGCTGACCAGCAGGACGTCGACCGCGCCCGCCTCGACCTCGGCGAACACCTGCTCCCAGTCTTCGGTGTTGGCGGAGTTGATCGTCCGGGCGTGGATGCCGGCCCGGTCGGCGGCCTCGATCTGGTTGCGCATCAGGGCCAGCAGCGGGGACACGATCACGGTCGGGCCGGCGCCGCGCCGCCGCAGCAGCCGGGTCGCCACGAAGTAGACCGCCGACTTGCCCCAGCCGGTGCGCTGGACGACCAGGGCCCGCCGCCGCTCGACGACCAGCGCGTGGATCGCCGTCCACTGGTCGTCACGCAGCCGGGCGTGCTCGCCCGCCAGCGCGCGCAGGCAGGCCTCCGCCTCGTCGCGCAGGGAGTCGTCGCGCTGGGAGTCGTCGGCGAGCACGGTCTCATCGGTGGCCATCCCCCCTTGCTATCAGCCACCCCCGACACTGTGCACGCAATCTAGGTTGTGATCCTGACTAACTCGCTCTACTGTTTAGCTTGCTAGGTGAGTTACGTAGCGAAGGAGAGAACGATGGACGAGCAGCACTCCGCGCCCGATCCCGACGAGCCCGGACCCGACGCCCACGGCTCCGACCGGCCCGGCGCGTCCGGCCCCGCACCGTCCGTCATGGCCCTCTGCCTCCTCGGCATGAGCCTGGCGATCACCAACATGCTGCTGGGGGCGTCGGCCGTGGGGCTCGCGCTGATCGGCGTGCAGGGGATCGCGATCCTCGCGCTGGTGTACGTGATCGTCCGCACCGCCGTCCCCACCGTCGTGCGCACCGCCGCGCAGGCGGACGGGCCGCGCCCCCGCCGGGTCCCCGCCACGGCGATCGCCGCCCCGATCGGCATCGCGGCCGTGGTCACCGCCGTGCTCTACGGGCTCTTCCCCGGCAGCGACGCCGCCGGCACCCTGGCCGGGGTCTGCGTCGGCCTCGGCCTCACGCTGAGCCTGGGCGCGCTGATCGTCAGGCTCGCCATGCGCGCCGCCCGCCCCCGCCGCTCTCGCTGAGGAGCGGTGCAAGGCGCCACGGCGGTACGGCGGTACGGCGGTACGGCGGTACGGCGGTACGGCGGTACGGCGGCGGTACGGGTGACCCTGGCCCCGCCTCAGGCCTCGGGCGCTTCCGGCATGCGCCGCGCCAGCACGCGGTAGGTGTTGGCCCCGCCGAAGCGGCGGATGAACGGGTGCGCGAGCTGGTCGGCCGCGCCTGCCGCCGCCGCCAGCGGCAGGCCCGCGAGCGTCACCGCGACGCGGGCGGCGATGCGCAGGTGCCGCCGTCCCGGGTCGTTCCAGGGCCGGTCGGGGTGCGGCGGGGCGATCCGGTTGAGCAGCAGCGTCGCGACCATCAGCAGGTCCAGCTCCTGATGCGCGGCGCCGCGGTCGACGGCCACGACCTGGAAGCCGCGGGCGGCCAGCCCGGTGGTCAGGTTGGCCAGCGGGATGAGGTGCAGGTGCTGCGGCTGGAACCAGTTGTGCCACCATCGCCCGGCCAGCCGCGCGACCGGCGACTCGGGGTCGGGCACCTCGATGAGCAGGTGCCCGCCGGGCGGCAGGACCCGCGCGGCGGCGTCCAGCTCGGCGGGCGGGTCCAGCGTGTGCTCCAGGTAGTGGTGCATGCTCACGACGTCGTACGTGCCGGCGAGCTTGTCGGCCAGCTCGCGGAACTGCCCGCGGTGGGCGAGGTCGACCCAGCCGCGCCGTTCCGCCTCGATGACGCTCGACCCGAAGTCGAGCGCGTCGAACCGCGTGCCGGGCCAGATGTCGCGGGCGGCGTTGCAGAAGTGCCCGTGCCCGCCGCCCACGTCGAGCCAGGCGGACGGTGTCGCGTGCCCGCGCAGCATGCGCGCCCGCGCGCGGTAGTGCGGCGCTCCCAGGCGGAAGCCGCGCTCGACCTCGGCCTCGCCGATCCCGTCGTAGTAGTCCCGGTAGTAGAAGCCGAGCCCCTCCTCCGACAGGCGCGGGTTCTGGAAGCTGTGGCCGCACGCGGTGCAGCGGTCGACGCGGAACGTCCCGGGCTTGCGCTGCTGGTAGTCGCCGCTGACCAGGCGCTTGCGCACCACGGTGGCGCCGCACCACGGGCAGTCGGGTCTCGGCGGCTCCACGAAGCGTTCGAGGCCCGCGCCGACGCTCGCCCGGTACTCCGAGCGCAGCCGCGGCAGGTCCGGGTTGGGCTCCTCCCGTTCGAACGCGACGCGCAGCATGCGCAGCGGCGCCGCGACCGGCCGCCGCACCGCGAAGCCGAACCGGTCGTGCGGGCTGAGCGGCGTGCGCCACGTCGCGAGCAGGGGGTTGGCGCCGGCGGCCGCGACCACCGCCGCGCCCCACAACGGGCGGCGCGCCGACAACACGCCGAGCACCCCCAGGGCGCCCAGGGCGCCCGCCAGGTACGTGGGCAGGTCCAGCTGCCAGCGCCGCCGCAGGATGGCGCGCCGTTCGGTGATGCCGACGGCCGACGCGGGCAGGGCCTTCATCCGCGGCACGACGGCGAGGTCCATCGTCACGGGCGCGTACTGCTTCAGCCGGGCGGTGACCGCGTCCATCTCGTCCGCGGAGAGCCCTTCCAGCCTGGTCAGGCCCGCGCGCCTCAGCACGGCGTCGCTCACCAGGAGCGCGTGCCCGGCGCCCTCGCCGCGGGCGAGCCGCGCCCTGCGGAACGAGGCCGGGTCCAGCCGCCGCACCAGCTCCAGGGCCCGCGCCGAGTCCAGCCCCTGCGGAACGAGGTCCAGGACGTCCAGGCCGTGGGCGGCGGCGTAGGCGCTCGCGGCCAGGCGCGTCGCCCCGTCCAGCCGTACGCCCCGGGCGGTCACGAAGTGGTGCTCGCCGGAGACCTCCGCCCCGGCCACGGCCGGAGGGAGCACGGGCAGCCGCGCGGCGCGCGTCCGGCGCCAGATCCCGTCCGCGACGAGACCGGCGGCCACCGACGCCGTCGCCCACGAGGGCCCCGCGGGCATCGGCCTCGCGGGTCCCGGCCTGGCGGGCATCGGCCTCGCCCGCACGGCGCTCACACCCGGCCCGCGCCGACCGCGTCCATCATCAGCGGCCACGCCTTGTCGAGCTCGGGCTTCCAGTAGTTCCAGTTGTGCCAGCCGTCGCCGTAGACGTTGGTCGTGGCCGGGATGCCGAGCTGCTGGAGCCGCGCGACGAAGTCGGTGGTGGTGGAGCCGACGATGAGCTCGCCGACGGCGCCGAGGAAGTTGCGCTGGAGCGGCGTCTCGAGCGGCTTGTCGTAGGGCCCGGGCAGGCCGGTCGTGCCGCTGGAGATGTAGAGGCCGGTGCCGCGCAGCCGCTCGGCGAGCTCGTACGGGTCGTAGGACTTCCAGTTCTTGTCGTCCCACCCGGGGACGCCCCAGACACGGAACGGGTCGAAGTCGAACGGGATGCCCTGGATCATCAGGACCCACGGGAGGCCGGGCTTGGTCAGGTGCAGGATGCCGCTGAAGCTGGCCGCGTACCGGAACGTGCCGGGGTGCCGCGCCGCGTAGGCGATGGCGCCCTGCCCACCCGAGGAGACGCCGAGCGCGGCCCGGTTCGTGCCCGCGCGGTAGTTGCGCTCGAGCAGCTGCATCACCTCGGCCATGTGGAAGGTCTCCCACTTGGGCGTCCCGCGCTGGCCGTAGTTCCACCAGTCGGCGAACCCGCCGTTCTTGCCGCCGGACGGCATCACCACCATCACGTCCCACTTGGCGGCGAGCCCGACGATCTGGCTGCCCCGCACCCAGGAGGTGTAGTCGTCGTTGCCGCCCTGGTAGGCGTAGACGACGGGCCAGGTGCGCGCGGCGCCGCGCGACCAGCCCTTCGGCACCAGCACCCGGACCATCTCGGTCGCGCCGACCGAGGGCGACTCCACGGCGAGGTCCACCGTGGTGTCGTCGATCCACTTCTCCCCGGTGATCCGCGCTCCGCTGTCGGCGGTACGGAGCGCCGGGGCCGCCGAGTGCCCTGGGGCGGACGCGGCGAGCGTGCCGGCGGACGCGCTCGGCACCACGCTCGACATTCCGGCGGCCAGCACGAGGACGAGGGACCCGTGGGCCACCCGCCGCAGGAACACTGAGTCGCGACGCATCGACATTCCTCCGCGATCGGTCAGGGGTGAGGGTCCCGATCCCGGCCGTGCCCGGATGGCAGGCCTCTGGGGACCGTCGCGACGCTATGCCAGAAATGTCCGTCCGCGTGAGACAGATCACGCACCAATTCGGTGCGCGAATTCACCGAAAAGTGACAAGAAGAGCCAGGTCAATTCCTATAGACCCAGTAGACACTGGCTAGTTTTTCACTCTGTGACGATCTTCGGTTCCAGGGTGTCACCGGAACTCAGACGATCACCACTTCGAGGGTGCGCGGCCCGTGCACCCCCTCGACCCGGTCGAGCTCGATGTCGCTCGTGGCCGACGGGCCGCTGATCCACGTGAGCGGACGGGACGGGTCGAGCCGCGCGAGCGCCTCCGGGACGGTGCGGACGATCTGGTCGCGGCGGACGACGCACAGGTGGTGGTCGGGCACGAGCGTCAGGGCGCGCCGCCCCTGATCGGGCGACGCGTCCAGGACGATGGTGCCGGTCTCGGCGATCGCCACCGCGCAGCCCGTCACGACGCCGTCGAGCCCGTCGAGCCGGTCCGCCGACAGCGGCGGGTCGTCGCGGACCGTCTCCACCCCCGCCAGCCATTCCGCGGGCACCCCCGCGGGGGCGACGACGCGCCCGCCGCGGGCGGTCAGCAGCTCGGCGACCGCGGCGTCGGTGTGCACGACCGCCTTGTAGTCCACCAGCCGGTCGATCAGGAGCTCCACGATGTCGGCGCCGGCTCGCGTCCGCTGGTAGCCGCGGGGCACCGGCGCGTCCTCGGGGCCCTCGTCGCGCGGCACGTCGGCGAGCGCCGCCCGCACCTTCGCCAGGATCTGCTCGCGCGTGCTCATCGGGTGCGCTCCCACCAGTCGCGGAACGATTCGGGCGGCGGGGCCGGGATGTCCCGCGTGTCGGTCCAGGCTGCCAGCGGCCCGGGCAGGCGCCGCGGCGTCAGCCGCCGGAAGCGGCCCGCCGTGCGCTGGGCGCGGGCGAGGAGCGCGGGCGAGGCGAGGACCCGCCGCGCCGCCCCCATCGCGAGGCGCTCGGCCCGGTGGCCGCCGCCCGACACGACCTTGGCGCGCAGGTCGAGCAGCACCTCGGGGATGTTGATCTCGACCGGGCACACGTCGTAGCAGGCGCCGCACAACGTGGACGCGTACGGCAGGGACGCGTCCAGCTCCGACGACAGGCCGCGCAGCTGCGGCGTCAGGATCGCGCCGATCGGCCCCGGATAGACCGACCCGTAGGCGTGCCCGCCGGAGCGTTCGTACACCGGGCACACGTTCAGGCAGGCCGAGCAGCGGATGCAGCGCAGCGCCTGCCGTCCCACCTGGTCGGCCAGGACGTCGGTGCGGCCGTTGTCGAGCAGGACGAGATGGAACTCCTGCCCCTCGGTCGCGCCGGTCCACGTCGAGGTGTAGGGGTTCATCCGCTCGCCGGTGGACGAGCGCGGCAGCGTCTGCATGAAGACCTCGAGGTCGCGCCAGGTCGGCACGAGCTTCTCGATGCCCACGACCGAGATGAGCGTCTCGGGCAGGGTCAGGCACATCCGGCCGTTGCCCTCCGACTCCAGCACGACGAGGGTGCCGGTCTCGGCGACCGCGAAGTTGGCGCCCGAGATGCCGACCTTCGCCGACAGGAACCGTTCGCGCAGGTGGAGGCGGGCGGCCTCGGCCAGCGCGGGCGGGTCGTCGGCCAGGTCGTCGGGCGCGGGACGGCCCCACTCCGACATCGACCGGCGGAAGATCTCCCGGATCTCCGACCGGTTGCGGTGGATCGCCGGGACGAGGATGTGGGACGGCAGGTCGTCCCCCAGCTGCACGATGAGCTCGGCCAGGTCGGTCTCGTACGCCGTGATGCCGGACGCGGCGAGCGCCTCGTTGAGGCCGATCTCCTGCGTCGCCATCGACTTGACCTTGACGACCTTGGTCTCGCCGGTCGCCTTCACCAGGCCGGTCACGATGCGGTTGGCCTCGGCCGCGTCGGCGGCCCAGTGCACGTGCCCGCCGGCCTTCACCACGGCCGCCTCGAGCTGCTCCAGGTAGACGTCCAGGTGGCGCAGCACCCGGTCCTTGATGGCGGCGCCCGCGGCGCGCAGCTCCATCCAGTCGGGCTGCTCCTCGACGACCGCCGCGCGCTTGCCGCGGATGGTGTGCGTGGCCTTGTGCAGGTTGTGGCGGAGCTGGGCGTTGCCCACGGCGCGGGCCGCGGCCTGCGGGAAGGCGGGCATGCCGACGAACGTGCCGCTCATGAGGGGTCCTCCTCGGTGGAGGCGAGGATCTGGGCCAGGTGCATCGTCCGCACGCCGGCGCGCTGGCGGCGCATGGTGCCGCCGACGTGCATCAGGCACGAGTTGTCGGCGGCGCACAACACCTCGGCGCCGGTGTCCAGGACGTTGCGCACCTTGTCGGTGCACATGGCCGCCGAGACGGCGGGGTTCTTCACCGAGAACGTTCCACCGAAGCCGCAGCACTCGTCGGCGCCGCCCAGCGGCAGCAGCCGCAGGCCGCGCACGGCCGACAGGAGCTTCTCCGGCCGCGACCCCACGCGCAGGGACCGCAGCGAGTGGCAGGTCGGATGGTAGGTGACGCTGTGCGGGAAGTAGGCGCCCACGTCCACGACGCCGAGCACGTCCACCAGGAACTCCGACAGCTCGTAGACGCCCCGCGGCGGCTCGACGCCGAGCGTGGGGTACCACTCGCGCACCATCGCGGCGCACGACCCGGACGGCATCACGACCGCGTCGTACCCGGCGAACGTCTCCCCCACCCGGCGGGCCAGAAGCTCGGCGTCGGCGCGGTATCCGGTGTTGAAGTGCATCTGCCCGCAGCACGTCTGCGCGGACGGGAACTCGACCGTGCAGCCCAGCCGCTCCAGCAGCCGGACGACCGCCTTGCCCGTGCCCGGGAAGAGCGTGTCGTTGACACAGGTCACGAACAGCGCGACGCGCATCGTCGCGGTCACCTCCCGATCCCGTGGACGCGGCGCGCGGTGCCGCCGAAGACCTCGCCGCGCTCCATCTCGCTGAGCCCGTCGAACCCGCCGCGCAGGTGATGCGCGTCGATCATCATTGATCCTCTCTCGCCGTCATTCTCCTCCTTGAGGAACGGGTGCCTCACAGGACAGCAGACCAGCGTCGCGCAGGTCCGTCCAGAGCCCGGGCGGCACGGCTCGCGCCGTGACGGCGGATTCCGAACAGGCCTGAAAGCCCCCCACCCGCCGTCCTAAACGCTCGGTCACGCAAGGTAGCCTTCCTGAGGAAGATCAGTGATCAGGCACGGAGGACCACGTTCGCTATGGGGCGGGCAGCGGACCGGTTTCGGCGCACATTTCAGGTACTGATGGACGGGGCTCCGCACGAGCCCCCCGAGGACGAGCCCGGCGAGATCGTCGATCCCCGGGCCATCGACCTGGTCCTGCGGGTCGGTGACCTCCTCCTCGCCAGCGGCGAGTCCACCGAGCGCATCAACGAGGCGATGCTGGGCCTGGCGCTCGCCTTCGAACTGCCGCGCTGCGAGGTCCAGGTGACCTTCACCGCGCTGATGGTCTCCGTCCACCCCGGGCAGGGCGCCGCGCCGGTGACCGCCGCCCGGACGGTGCGGCGGCGCACCCCGGCCTACTGGCGGCTGACCGAGCTGCACGCCCTCGTCCAGGAGGCCTCCATCGGCATGCTGGAGCTGGAGGAGGCGCACAGGCGGCTCGCCGAGATCAAGCACGGCCAGGCCCCGTACCCGCCCTGGCTGCTGGTCGTGTGCTTCGGGCTCATCGCCGCGTCCGCGGCGGTCCTGGTGGGCGGTGGCCCGCTGATCGCCGCCACCGCGTTCATCGCCACCGTGCTGGGCGACCGCACCGGCGCGGCGCTGGCCCGCCGCGGCGTGGCCGAGTTCTTCCAGCTGTCGGTGACCGCGGCGATCGCGGCCGGCGCCGCCGTGCTGGTGATCGCGATGGGCAACCCCAACCGGGCCTCCACCATCGTCACCGGCGCCGTCCTGGCCCTGCTGCCGGGACGCCCGCTGGTCGCCAGCATCCAGGACGGCATCACCGGCAACATGGTCAACGCCGGGGCCCGCCTGCTGGAGGTCTTCTTCCTGATCACCGCGATCGTGGCCGGCCTGGGCGTGGTGGTGTACGCGGCGGTGCACTTCGGCGTGCCGATCGACGTCCAGCACCTGCCCGACTTCCCGGCCTTCCTGTCGCCGGTGGCGATCCTCGCGGCGGCCGCCGTCTCGCTGACCTTCGCGGTCTGCCTGGCGGTGCCGCGCAAGGTCCTGGTGCCCGTCGCGATCGCGGGCGGCATGATCTGGATCATGTACGTGCTGCTGCTCGGCTGGGGCGTGCGGCCGGTGCTCGCCTCGGCGATCTCGGCCGTCGTGATCGGCACGCTGGGCAGCTATTACGCGGCCCGCCACCACGCGCCCCCGCTCCCGTACGTCGTCCCGGCGATCTCCCCGCTGCTGCCGGGCACCCTGCTCTACCGGGGCATGGTCGAGCTCAACGTCGGCGACCCGCAGGCGGGCCTGCTCAGCCTGGTCGGGGCGTTGTCGGTGGGGCTGGCCCTCGGCGCCGGGGTCAACCTGGGCAACGAGCTCGTGCGGGCCTTCCAGCGCGTCGGGCTGAGCGCCTCGGGCCGCTGGGCCCGCCCGGCCGCCCGCCGTACCCGCGGTTTCTGACCCGTTCCGCGGGTGGTGCGAGCGGGCGGAACGGCGTGACCGGGGGGAACGGCGCGCCCCCGGAAATGTCGGTGCCGGACGCTACGTTCACGGCATGTACCGACAGGGAGACATCCTCATCCTGCCCGTGCCGGAGGAGTCCGTTCCGCAGGCCGTCCGCGCCCTGCCGCCCACGCCGCGCGACGGCCGGGGCCGGATGGTGCTGGCCCTCGGCGAGGCCACCGGGCACGCCCACGCCCTCCAGGCCCAGGGCACGTTGCTGCGTGATCCCGACCCGCTCCGGCCCGACTACCTCCACCTGCCCGCGGGCGGGCGGCTGAGCCACGAGGAGCACGCCGCGATCAGCCTGCCCAAGGGCTGGTACCGGGTGATCCGCCAGCGTGAGTACGTGCCCGGCGCGGTCCGGGTGGTGGCCGACTGATGGCGGTCCTGACGGGCGCTGAGCCGACGGGCACCGAGCCGACGGGCACCGAGCCGACGGGCACCGACTGGTCCGCGGCGGCGTTCGCGACCGGCGCCGGCGACCGCGAGCGCGCCGAGGCCGGCGTCCGCGCCGCCTACGCCGCGGCCGGGCTGGCCGCCCCCGAACGTTTCGTCTGGCTCCCCTCCCCCGCCGCCGGCGCGGTCGCCGCGGTGATCCTCACCGGGCGGGCCGAGGTGCTGGAGCGCGCGGGCCTGGCCGACCAGGTCGCCGCCGTCCGCGCGGTGCTCCCCCATGACGCCCTCCCCACAGGCACCGTTCCCACGAACGCGGGGGCGGGCGGGTCCGTACGCGAGGCCGTGCGGACCCGCCCGTGGGAACGTGTGCGTGCCGAGGCCGCCGCCGAGCTCGGCCCGCAGGGCTGGGCGCGCGCGTGGGCCGAGACCGGTGCGCCGCTGTGGTCCCAGGTCAACGACCTGGTGTCCCGCGTCCGCCAGGCCGTCCGCCGGCCCCTTGAGCCCGCCGACGGCGAGGCGGCGCAGGAGACGGCCGCCGAGCTCGCCGCCGGTGTGGCCGTCCTGCGGGGGGCCTGCGCGGAGGCCGTGCTGGGGCAGCACGACGCTCCCTGGCTGGCGCTCTTCGACTCCCTCGGCCGCCTCGACGGGCTGGCCGGTCTCGCCGAGGTCGCCGGGTCGGCGGGCTGGTGGTGGCCCTACGAGCGGCTGGCCGTCATGACCGAACGCCCGTCCGAGCTGCACCGCGACGAGCCGGGCCGGCTGCACCGGGGCGACGGCCCGGCCCTCGCCTACGACGACGGGTTCGGCCTGCACGCCTGGCGCGGCATGCCGATCCCGGCCGACTTCGTCGCCTCGCTCGCCGATCTGGGCCCCGCCCGCATCGACCGCGAGGACAACGCCGAGCTCCGCCGGGTGATGCTCGAGATCTTCGGCTACGACCGCTACCTGGCCGAGACCGGCGCCCGGCCCGTCCACAAGGACGAGACCGGGGTGTTGTGGCGCATCGACCTGCCCGGTGACGAGCCGGTGGCCATGGTCGAGGTGGTCAACTCCACCGCCGAGCCCGACGGCACGTTCCGCACCTACTACCTGCGCGTCCCGCCCTCCATCCGCACCGCCCGCGGGGGCGTCGCCTGGACCTTCGGCGTCGACGAGGCCGACTACCGCCCGCAGAAGGAGACCTGATCCGCCCGGTGGGGCGCCCCCGGGCGCCGCGCCGGGCCGCATCCGAATAGACGGGCCCCCGATCGGGTATCTCCGCAGGTCGGGGGACGTTTTCGGGAGTGGGGTGCGGGTGGCCCGGGTGGACGAGCGCGGCGAGCGCGGCGAGCCGGTCAAAGCGGCCGGGCCGCCCTGGATGTTGCTCTGCGACCTGGCCGTGTCCGCCGCCCTCGTCGTCATGGCCCTCCAGGAGACCGGTCGGTCGCCGCTGTGGCGGGCGTCGGAGGTGGCGCTCGCACTGTCGGTGACGTTGCGCCGCCGGTTCCCGATCGCGGTGATGGCGTTCGTGGGCGCCATGCAGGTGCGCACCCTCGGCACCGAGACCGTGGTGGAGCTGATCAGCTTCATCGTGGCGGCGCAGGCCCTGGTGGCCTACGGCCGGTCCGGCCGGCTCAGGTGGATCGTGCTGGGCGTCGCCGTCGTCGCGTTCATCGAGCCGTGGGACGGCGACTGGTACGCGGTCGACCCGGTGGGGCGGATCTTCGTCTGCACGGCGGTCGTGGTCGGCTCGGTGGCCCTGGGGTTGTACGAGCGTTCGCAGCACACCCTGCGCGCCAGCCTGGCCGACCGGGCCGAGCTGCTGGCCCGCGAGCAGACCGCCCAGGGCGCCCGCGTCCGCGCGGAGGAGCGCAACCGCCTGGCGGCCGAGCTGCACGACGCGCTCGGCCACGAGATCAGCCTGATCGCGGTGGAGGCCGGGGCGCTGGCGGTCGCCGACGGCGATCCCGCCGCCCGGTCCTCGGCGGCCGAACGTATCCGGGCGAACGCCCGCCAGGCGCTCGAGGAGCTGCGCCAGATCGTCGCGGTGCTCGACGGCGGCGACGCGGCCGACCGGTCCCCGTTCACGCTCGCCGGGCTGACGACGCTCGCCGAGCGCATCCGCCAGACCGGCGCCCGGGTCAGGCTCACCGTGTCGGAGCCGGGCGGCCTGCGCGACGACGTCGAACGGCTGACCTTCCGGATCGTGCAGGAGGCGCTGACCAACGCCCTCAAGTACGCGCCCGGCGCCGACCTGTCCGTCACGGTCGCCGAGGCGGCCGGGTGCCTGAGCGTGGCGGTGGTCAACGGGCCGGGCGACGTGTCCGCCGCCGCCCCGGCCGGTGGCGGGCGCGGCCTGCACGGCCTGTCGGAGCGGGTCCGCCGCCTGGACGGCGGCTTCCAGGCCGGCCCGACCCCCGACGGCGGGTTCCGGGTCGTCGCCCGGATCCCCATTGCCTGACCCTCAGGAGCCGGCGGACCCGCACGGGTCGTCGCCGGCCCGGTGCTCGTTCTGCTGGCGCGGGATGCCGGTGGCCTTGACGCCCCGGAAGTCCGCGCCGACGACGACCTCGATGGTGGTGGCGGGGAGGCGGGCCGGGACGGCCTTGGCGCCGGGGATCAGGGCGGCGACGGCGGCCAGCACCACCGACGTCCAGGCGAGGACGCGGTCGCGGGGTGTGGGGAGAGTCGCGGTCATCGGTGATGTCTCGCCACATCCCGGCGTCCGGGTTCACGTTCTATCGTGGGCGGTCATGGGCGGTCTGGACGATGTGAGGCGAACCGTGCTGGCGCTGCCGGGCACGGAGGAGGTGCCGGGGCGCAACGGGCACACCTACTTCCGCACCAGCGGGACGATCTTCACCTGGGTGACCGAGGACGAGCGGACGGCCATGGTCAAGGCGCTGCGCGAGGAGCAGTCGGCGCTGGTGGCCGAGGCGCCGGAGGTCTACTCCCCCGGATACTCCTCGGGCCGGTTCGGGTGGGTCGTGGTCGAGCTGGCCGAGGTGGGCGGCGGGGAGCTGGCCGAGCTGCTCGGCGAGGCGCACCGCCTCACCTACCGGCCGCCTCGCCGAACATGACGGGGATCCGTTCGAGGACGCCGCCGGTGAACACGTCGTAGAGGCCGAGCGGCTCCAGGTGGACATAGCCGATGTGGCAGTCGCACACGTCCAGCGGGCACGGGCGCGGCGCCAGCTCCGCGCGGAACGAGCCGTCGTAGAGGTTGCCGAGGACCGCCGGGACGAAGTGGCAGCGGCGGACCGTGCCCTCGCCGTCGACCGAGACGACCGTGTCGCCCGTCCGGCAGGCCCGGCCCCGGCTCGCGTGCGGGTGGCGGCTGTAGGAGAAGAGCGGATCGATCTCCGTCCAGCCCGCCGCCTCCTCGTCGGTGTAGGTGCGGCCCTCCGCCGCGTTCACCCAGAGGTAGACGCCGGGCGGCAGGTCGGCGCGCAGGCGGCGGGCGTCGGCCAGGTGCTCGGGCTGCCCGACGACGCCGACGCTGAAGCGGATGCCGCGGGCGGCGAGGTCGCGGCACTTGCCGAGGAACCGCTCGTACGGCACCTGGCCGGGGTGGTAGGTGGCCCAGAGCGCGAGGGTGGCGGGGTCGGCGCCGGCCGTCCACGCGACGCGGTGGCTCAGGTTGGTCTGGATCGCGACGCGCTCGACGTGCGGGAGGTGGCTGAGCTCGGTCAGGGCGCGCCGGTACCAGGAACGGACGAGGCCCTCGCCCCACGGCGTGAAGAGGATCGAGACGGGCTGGGCGCGGGCGGTCACCCAGGCGGTGAACCGTTCGAGGGCGGCACGGTCGGCGCGGAGCTGCTGGGGGGTGTCGCGGCGCTTGGCGAACGGGCAGTAGGGGCAGTCGTAGTCGCAACTGGCGAGCGGCCCCCGGTAGAGGATCGTCAGGTGCTCGCTCATCGGGAGGCGGTCGCTCATCGGGAGGTGGCGGCTCATCGGGAGGTGGCGGCTCATCGGGCCTCGTAGGCGGCCATGAGGGCGCGGACGCCGCCGGAGAAGAGCGCCGGGCCGACCGCGTCGGAGTGGGCCAGCCCGTCGGGGGTCAGCCTGATGACGTCGTCGTCGCGGTCGAGCCAGCCGCGTTCGCCGAAGGCGCGGAGGTCGGCGGCGAAGTCGGCGGCGGCGTCGGCGCCGAAGCGCGCCCGGTAGGCGGCCCGGTCGAGGCCCTCCGCCTGGAGCAGCGACTGGAGGAGGTGGCGGCGGCGCCGTTCGCCGTCGTCGAGGGTGAAGCCGACGCGGGCGGTGCCGAAGTCCCGCTCCCGGACGTAGTCGTCGATGATGCCGCGCACCTGGCTCGCCCCCACCGCGTACTCGAACGAGTAGTGCAGCGAGGACGTGTACGAACGGGCGCCGCAGCCGAGGCCGATCATGCCGTCGGTCTGGCAGCAGTACTCGGTGCCGCCCCCGGCGCCGCCGGGCAGCCGGAACATGCGCATGGAGACCTGCTCGTAGCCGTGGCCGATCAGGTGGTCGCGGCCGATCCGGTAGAGCTCCAGGCGCTGGTCGTCCCAGTCGCGGGCACGGCGGCCGAGGCCGGTCAGCGGGCGCACGTAGAGCGGGTAGAGGTAGAGTTCCTCGGGCTTCCAGGCCAGCGCCGCGTCGAGCGAGTGCAGCCAGGTCGCCGGGGTCTGCCCGTCGATGCCGTAGATCAGGTCGATGTTGAGCACCGGGAAGCCGACCGCGCGGATGCGGTCGAGCGCGGCCTCGACCTCTGCGCGCTTCTGCGGCCGGACCGCGGCGCGGGCCTCGTCGTCGAGGAAGCTCTGCACGCCGATCGACACCCGGGTGGTGCCGCGGTCGCGCAGGACCGTCAGGCGGTCGGTGGTGGCGGTGGCGGGCGAGGTCTCGACGCCGAGCGGGATCGCCGGGAGGTCGGCGAAACGGGCGGCGACGTCGCACAGCCGTTCCAGCTCGGGCGCGGTCAGGTAGGTCGGCGTGCCGCCGCCGAACGCGGCCGTGGCGAACGCGGCGTCGCCGCCCAGGGCGTCGGTGACCGCGGCGGCCTGCCGTTCGAGGGCGTCGAGGTAGGCGCCGGTCAGCTCCTCGGGCGCGCCCGTGCGGGTGAAGAGGTTGCAGAAGCCGCAGCGCATCTCGCAGAACGGCACGTGCAGGTAGAGGAAGAGGGCCCGGCGGTCCTCGTCCGCCCAGACGTCGGCGAGGCTCGGCTCGGGACGCAGGGGACGGTAGGCGGTCTTGTGCGGGTAGGCGTAGACGTAGCCCTGGTAAGGCGTGGTGATCGAGCCCTGCTGGGGCGTCGCGAGTGTCATGAGAGCACGAACTCCCCGTACGGAACGGTCCAGACGACCTCGTGGCCGACGCGGTGGCCGGTGTGGCCGTCCTCGCCGTAGGCCGTGCCGTGGTCGGAGCACACGATGACGAAGCACGGCCGCCGCATGAGAGCGAAGAGCCGCGCCAGGCCGCGGTCGACGTGGCGGAGGGCGGCGGCGTGGCTGGCGCGCGAGTCGCCGTCCTCGCGCGTCCCGCCGTCCAGGTAGAACCAGTTGGGCTGGTGCAGCGCCGCGACGTTGAGCAGCAGGAAGAGCCGCCGCCCGGCGGGCAGGCGGCCGACGACCTCGGCGATCCGGTCGATCTGGTTGCCGAGCGAGCCGGGGTCTGTGACGCCGAACGCGGGCTCCCAGTGGCTCTCGGCGAACAGGCCCGGCAGCGCCGAGCCCAGCGGCGTGAGCTTGTTGAAGAAGCCGACGCCGCCCACGCAGACCGTGTGGTAGCCCGCCTCGGCGAGCCCCGCCGGGAGGTCGGCCGCGTCGAACGTCCAGGTGCCGTCGGCCGTCGTCTCGCTGCCGGGGAAGCTCCCGGCGAACAGGCGCGGATGCGGGCCGGGGCTCGCCGGGGTCGGCAGGAACCCGGCGAGCATCGCCGTGTGCGCCGCGTAGGTGAAGCTGCCCGGCGTGTGCCGCCGTTCCCAGCGACCGCCCGGCAGGAGCCCGGCCAGCGTGGGCGTCTCACCGGCCGCCGCCAGCTCGGCCGCGACGTCGTAGCGCAGCGTGTCGAGCGTCACCAGCAGCACGTCGTGGCTGCCGATGACCTCGTTCATGTCGTACATACCTGGGCGTTCCCCATCAAAGCGGCTCTGACCTGGGCAGTGTAGGTGTCGAGCCCTTCGGCCGACGTACCGGGCAGGCCGGTCAGTCCCGGCAGGAGGTCGCCGAACGCGTTCGCCTCGCCCACCGCGAACCGCCGCCAGCCGACGCCCACCAGCAGGTCGACGCCGACCATGAGGCTGCGCGGGAAGCAGGCCGCCGCCGCCTCGCAGACCTCCAGCGCCCGCCGCCAGCCCCGTTCGCCGAGGGCGTCCCGGACCGCGCCGAGATCGCCGCGCGCCCCGCCCAGGTGCAGGTTGGTCATCGGATGCGGGCTCGTGCGCACCACCGCGTGCGTCGCCTCCCCCGCGATCACCACGACCCGCAGGTCGAGCGGGCGGCCGCCGATCGAGGCCTTCGGCATCCAGCCCTCCACGTGCAGCCCGTCCGGCGCGAGCACGTCGATCAGCCGCGCCACGTCCCGCTCGGACTCGTACACGCTGACGCGCAGCGAGTTGTGCGGGCCGTCCGGGCCCATCGCCACCGACGTGACGGCCCTGATCCGCCCGCCCGGCGCGGTCTGCAACGCGACGACGCCGGCGGCCGACGAGCCGTGCGCGGCCTTGACGAACACCCGCCGCACGCCCGCCGCGTCCATCCGCTCCCGGAGCTCGGCATGGCTCGTCACCCGCGGCAGCGCCGGAGGAACGGGCACCCCCGCCGCCGCCAGCAGAGCGTGGCAGCGGCGCTTGTCGAACATCACCGCGATCTCGCCCGGATCGTTCAGCAGCCGCGCCCCGGTCGCGGCGAGGCGATCCAGCCCGGCGGTGAACGTCGCGTACCAGCGCGCGCCCCCGCCCACCCGGGCCGGATCGCCGGGGCCGCGCAGCAGCGCGTCGGCCGCCGCGTCCTCGCCGGGCGAGTCGATGCGCACCACGTCGCCCGGCCCGATCCCGAGCCCGGCGCCGCGCAGGACGTCCGTCCAGGCCACGACGCGGGGCTCGGACTCGCAGGCCGCCGCGAAGAGGCGCACCCGGCGGTCGCCCGGCGTGCCCACGACGGTGACCGTCATTCCGTGACCGCCACGTAGAACCCGGCGCTCCACTCGTCCCAGATGCCCTCCCGGACCGCGTCCGTCAGGTCGAGGTCGACGCCGGCCAGGGCCGAGCGCAGCCGTTCGGCCATCGTCTCCGACAGGTACGCGTGGTGCAGGTCGAGGCCGCGCAGGTGGGTCAGCGGCTGGCCGATGAGCAGCGCCTCCGCGCCCGCGTCGGTCAGGGTGCCCAGGGACAGGCTCAGCGACTCCAGCCCGGCCACCACGGGCGCCGCCGCCACCATCGCCGCGATCTCGTCCTGCATGTCGCTGTTGCGGAGGCCGAGGTGGCGCAGCGCCGGCAGCCGTTCGCCGGCCAGCAGCGGCGCCACGTCGCCGATCTCCGCGCTCCCGCCGTAGACGCGTCCGCCCAGCCACAACTCCAGATGCCGGAGCGCGGGCAGGTCGCACGCGGCCACGGCCCGGACGGTCGCGCCGGACAGCCCGCTCCCTTCGAGCCGCAGCACCTCGAGCGACCCGCTCGCGAACGGGCTCAGCTCGAGCCCGCCGCGCGCCTCGAACCGCTCCAGCCCGGGGAACGCCTGGAGCACCGGCGTGACGTCGCCCTGGCTGATCCACGAGACGTGGTACTCCTCGTCCACGATGTCGCCGAGGAACAGCGCGCGCAGCCTCGGGAACCGGTCGGCGTGCGCGATCAGCGCCTTGGCCGCCGCGGGCTCCTCGGCCCCCCAGAACCCGACGACCAGGCTCGTCACCCGGGTCGTGTCGACCGCGTCCACGAACCGTTCGAAGACCTCCGGGTAGTCCGGGCCGCCCCAGTCGCCCCGGACCGCCCAGGCGACCTCGTCCTCCTCCGGCAGCGGGTCGCCGGTATCCGGGGCGAACGTGACGACCCGCAGGCCGTCGAACTCCTCAAGATGGTCGTCGAAGCTCACTCCGGCTCACTCCGAGACCGCGACGTAGCGCCAGTCGTCGTCCTCGGGCGTCTCCTGGTCGTCGAGGTCGACCTCGACCCCGGGCAGCGCCGCGCGCACCCGCTCGATCATGGCGTCGGTCAGGAAGTGGTGGTGCAGGTCGAGCTCGCGCAGATGGGTCAGCGGCTGGCCCGCGAGCAGGCTCTCCGCGCCGTCGTCGGTCATGACGCCCATCGCCAGACTCAGCGTCTCCAGCCGCGCGACGACCGGCGCCCCGGCCACCGCCCCGGCGATCTCGTCCTGGAGCTCGGAGTTCTCCAGGCCGAGGTGCTTGAGCGCGGGCAGCCGCTCCCCGCTCAGCAGCGGCGCGAGATCGGCCACCGTGGCGTCACCGCCGTACTCGGTGACGCCGAGCCACAGGTCGAGCCGCTCCAGCGCGGGCAGCTCGCTCGCGCCCACCGAGCGCACCACGCCCGCCGGCAGGCCGCCGGCCTCGAACCGCAGCACCTTGAGGACGTCGCTCTTGAACGGCTCGAGCCGCAGCCCCGTCCCACCCCGCACCTCGAACCGCTCCAGCAGCGGGAACGCCGCGAGCAGGGGGCTGATGTCGGTGTGCTCGATCCACGAGATCTCCGACTCCTCGCCGGTGATGTCGCCGAAGAACAGCGCGCGCAGCGCCGGGAACCGGTGCGCCTCGTCGACCAGCAACTTCACCGGGTCGGTGTCGACGGTGTCGTACGAGGCGCCCCAGTAGCCGATGACCAGGGCGGTCACCTGGGTCGTGTCCACCCGCTCCAGGAACGCCGCGAAGATCTCGTCGAACGGCTTCTCGTCGAAGCCCGTCCGGACCGCCCAGGCGACCTCTCCCGCCGCGGGAAGGTCGGTCTCCGGCCCTGTCTCCTCGTTGAAGGACTCCACCCGGAGTCCGCCGTACTCCACGAGGTGTTCGTACACGCCCATGCGTTCCCTCTCACAGATCGTCGGGTCCCTGGTCTATCAGGAACGGACGACAAACCCGCACCGAACCGAGCGAACCGCTCCAGCACGCCCCGCCCGCCTAGTCGAGGTAACCGACGTGACCCTCGTCGTCCATGTCGAGGGACCCTCTGGGGATCACGCAGAACTCGTTGCCCTCGGGGTCGGCCATGACGAGAAATCCCCCCGCCTCGTACCCGGGCACGCGGCGGCCGCCCAGGTCCTCGATCCGGCGTTGCTCGGCGACCGGATCGGCGACCTCCACGTCGAAGTGCGTGCGGTTCTTGCCGGGCGTCGGCTCGTGCACCCGCTGGAAGCCGACCACCGCGGCCCCCTCCCGGCGCCGGAGCCAGACGTACGGGCCCTTCTCCGCGGCCACCGGCGTCCCGAGCACCTCCGCCCAGAACTCGGCCAGGCGCCGCGGCTCCCTGGAGTCGATCACGATGGCACCGATCGTCGGCTTTTCCATCCCTTCATGGTGTCAGCCGCCCGGTCGCCGGCTCGGACAGCGCCGGCGCCGGGAGGGGAACACGATGATCGCTCTCCGTGCGGCCCGGCTGTTCGACGGCGTCGGTTCCGTGCTGTACGACGCCACCGTGCGGATCGCCGGCGGGCGGATCACCGCGGTCGACACGGGCCGTCCTCCCGCCGGCGCCACCGACCTCGGCGACGTGACGCTGCTGCCCGGGCTGATCGACGCCCACCTGCGTCTGGGACTTTGTGTGGCGGTGGCCGTCGGGGGCGTGCGAGGGTTGGGGAGTGATCACCTCGGAGTGGGGTTCGGGCCTGCCCCCCGAGGCGCGGGCTCGGCTGTCGCAGGCCCGTGCCGGCCGCACCTGGACCTCGTACCTGTCGGTCGGCGAGTTCGCCTCGCTGCGCGCCGCGGGCTTCGAGCCCGTCGGCGCGGTCATGGGCAGCACGGTGCTCGGCCTCGGCGTGTGGTCCGACCGTCCGGGAGGCTGCGGCTACCGGCCCGAGCCCACGAAGGTCGAGTTCGATCGTTCCGGCCGGCCCGTCCCCGCCCACGACCGTCTCGGGCGGCCCCTTCCCACCTCGGTCACCATCACGACCAGGAAGCGGGCCGGCTCGGGCGGCTACTACACCTACGTCAAGGCCCTCTCCCGTGCCCGGCGGACCGCCCTGGAGCGGATGGCCGCCGAATGCGAGGCGCTCGGCGGTGACGGGGTCGTGTCCGTACGGCTGGACGTCGCCCCGTTCCTCGACGTCGTCGGCCAGTTGGAGTTCCGGGCGACCGGGACCGCCGTGCGGGCTCACGGGAAGGTCCGGCCGGGCCGGGTCTTCCTGTCGCACACGTCCGGCCAGGAATTCGGCAACCTGATCGCCACCGGCTGGGTGCCGGTCGACCTGGTCTTCGGCGCGTCGATCGGGATCCGGCACGCCGACGAACGGACCGAGGAGGAGATGCGCGCCTCGGCCCCGGCGCGTGAGGTCGACGGCCCGACCGAACTCGTCGAACTCACCCGGCAGGACGCCCGCCGGCGACTTCTCGCCGATGTCGGGCGGACCGGCGCGGAGGGTGCCGTGTTGTCGGCCGTGGACCTCGAAACGCATGAACGGTCCTGCCCGGTCGGCGGCGGCACCAAGGACCACATGGTGAAGTCGACGTTCGTCGGCACCTCGATCACCGCGTTCCAGACTGATCACCAGATGCCGCCTTCGCTGCCGTTCATGCGACTGTGACCAGGAGGAGTGAATGAAGGACCCGGCCGCCCAGGGGGTGCCCGCCGACGCGATGGCCCGGCTGGCGGAGCTTCGTCCCGGAGAGCCCGGCGGACTGTTCACCAGCGACCTGTCCGTCAACGAGTTCCTGCTCGTGCGGGAGGCCGGGTTCCGGCCGCTCGGCCTGGTCCTGGGCAGCTCGATCTACCACGTCGGCATCCAGGTCGGCCGGTGGGGCAAGAACATGGAGCTCGATCAGCTCTCCAGCGCCCTGTACCACGCCCGGGACCTGGCGATGACCCGCATGGAGGCCGAGGCCGACGAGCTCGGCGCGGACGGGATCGTCGGCGTCCGGCTGCGCGTCGAGTTCCGGGAGTTCGGCAGCGACATGGCCGAGTTCATCGCGATCGGCACCGCGGTCAAGGCCGAGGACCAGAGCATCACCTGGCGCAACAACAAGGACCAGCCGTTCACCTCCGACCTGAGCGGGCAGGACTTCTGGACGTTGATCCAGGCCGGCTACGCGCCGCTGGGCATGGTGATGGGGACCTGCGTCTACCACGTCGCGCACCGTCGCATCACCTCGGTGTTGCGGAACGCCGGGCAGAACGTGGAGATCCCCGAGTTCACGCAGGCGTTGTACGACGCGCGGGAACTGGCGATGGCGCGCATGCAGGCCGAGGGGCGGCAACTGGAGGCCGAGGGCATCGTCGGGGTGGAGCTCCGCCGGCTTCACCACAGCTGGGGCGACCACACGATGGAGTTCTTCGCGATCGGCACCGCGGTGCGGCCGCTGCGCGACGATCACACGATCGCCAAGCCGCAGCTGGTGCTGGGGCTGGACCGCTGATGTCCGATGCCGTGGACGACTTCCACGAGGTGGCCGCCGCGCTGCGGCAGGACTCGGCCGACGTGGCCGCGTACGCGAAGGTGCTGACCACCACCCTGGCGGATGCGCTGCCGCCGGACTGCGTCACCGTGAAACGCGCCCGTTCGCTGGGCGCCCGCATGCGTGGGCGTGACGCGCGGGTGAGCCGCGTGATCGTACGGCTGGGCGAGTTCACGCTGTATCTGACCGACACGCGCGACCGGTGCGTCGCCGAGGTGCATCACGAGGTACGCGGGGTGGTGCTCTCCCGCGAGGAGGTCTCCATCGACGTGTGGATCGCCAGGCTCACCCGCGAGCTGGTCGCCTACGCCGAAACGAACGCCCGAGCCGCCGAGGCCCTGCGCCGCCTGATCACCGGCACCTGACGCCGAGCTCGTGGGGCGCGGGCATGCCCCTCACGCGATGCGGAGGCGGGTGATCTCCGCTCAGGCGTACGCCCCGGCCTTGATGTCGTTCACCAACGCGGCCAGCTCACGCCGCCCCACCACTAAACAGGCCCCGCCCGGATCCTTCGAATCCCGGATCAAGGTCACGTCCTGAACGTTGGTCGACAACTCAACACACTCGCCCTGGCCACCCTGGCTGTGACTGCTCTTGCGCCACTGAATGCGATCGACCATTGCGCCTCCCACCAGGAGTCGTAGCGCCCCGCCTTGACGCGGCCCAAGAAGGCGGCCAGCTCTGCCGCAGTCAACTCGAGACACTCGGCGGCAGGGTTCTTGGAGTCCCGCAGCAAGGTGACGTCATCGAGATTCGTGGACAACTCGACGCACTCACCGCCTTGGGTGCTGCTCCAGCTGCTCTTGCGCCAGTGGATCATTGGGATGCTCCAGCTACAAGTCGTAGCGGCCCGCCTTGACGTCGTTCAGGAAGCCCGCCAGCTCACCCGCCGTCAACGCCAGTCGCGCCCCGGCGGGCTTCTTCGAGTCACGAATCAAGGTGACCTCGTCGACGTTGATGGACAACTCGACGCACTCGCCCTCGCCGCCATGCTGACTGCGGCTGCTTTTACGCCACTGAACCGTCATGCATGCTCTCCAGAATCCTCAGGATCAGGGCCATCGAGTCGAGATCGGACAAGGCTTTTGCGCATCTCGTACGCGAGGCAGGCGGCCATGCTCTCGCGTGGATCAATCGGCTCAGATGGGGGCATTTCCAAGGACCTCGCTTGCTATTACGCGAAGTAGCACCGGAACGTGTTCCCACCCTAATCCGAGGCCGTCACTCTACGGAGGCAGATCGAATCAGAACGCGACCACTTCGAGGTTTCAGGCGATGCGAAAAGCCTTCATGTGCTGCTATCTGGCCACTCCCGGCGCGGTCGGGATCGCGCGCAAGGCCGCTGAGCTCGCCGTTCTCGGCTGGGGCGTACACCGGGGCACCGCCGACGACGTCGGGCTGGTGGTGTCGGAGCTGCTGACGAACGCCGTGCGGGCCTGCCCGCACACCGAGGTGCGCGTCGCCGTGGAGTGGAGCGCGCCGGACGCCGTGACGGTCGAGGTCTGGGACTCCTCGCCGAGGCGGCCGGTGGAACGGCGTCCGGCAGGGATCGACGAGGGCGGCCCGGACGATCCCGGCGGGCGTGGGCTCGGGATCGTCCAGGCGCTCGCGCGGCACTGCGGCAGCCGCCCGGACGGGAACGGCAAGACCGTCTTCGCCGTGATCGGTGTCGGCGGGCCGGTGCGTTGAGACGCCGGGGTTCCCCCGTGCGGGGGATGCCGGAGGGCCGCGCGGGGGAAGCCCGGGGGCCGCGCGAACGTGATCGTGGTGGGCATGAGCAAGAAGGTGAAGGTCAAGCTGTTGGTGCTCGCCGCCATGACGGTGGCCATCGCGGTGGCGATGCTGGCCACGGGAGGTTCGTGATGACCGCCGTACTGGACGCGCCCGTGAAGGTCCTCCGCACGACCAAGGGGCCGGTGCCGCGGTGGGCCGACTGGGCGGCGCAGGCGACGCTGTGGTGTGCGGCGCCGTCGGGGATCTGGCGGATCCTCTTCGGGCTGGGGCTGCCGGTGGGGTTCACCGGGGCGCAGGACCCGAGCCAGGGGCCGGGCTACATGTTGCCGTACGTCATCGCGCTGACGGCGTTCTCGGAGGCGGTGGCGTTCCTGAGCATGGGGCTCGTCCGGTGGTGGGGCGAGACCTGGCCGGGCTGGGTGCCGTTCCTGCGCGGCAGGGAGATCCACCCGCTGGCGGCGATCATCCCGGCGAGCCTCGGAGCGCTGGCGTTGATGGCGATCTGGACGCCGCTGATGTTCGGCATGGGCGGTACGGCCGACCCCGACTTCCCGCACGGGGCGAAGGCGGTCATCTTGTACGTCTGCTACCTGCCGCTGGTGGCCTGGGGCCCGCTGCTCGCGGCGGTGACCGTCGCCTACGCGATCCGGCGGCGCAGGTACGGCTGAGCCGCACGGACCCGCCCGCTCAGGACGGCTCGGCGGGCTGCTCCATCGGGTCCATCGGGAGCGGGACGGGCACGACCTTGCGGCGGAAGCGCCGGGGCCGCCGGGCGCGGGTGTCGTCCCGGACGTACAGCCCGACGGAACGGCGGGCGACGAGCCGGGAGAACGACCGGGTCCGCGGCTTGAGCGGGTCGCCGCCGGACGCGGTGCGGAAGCTGACGAGGAAGAAAAGGAAGAAGAGCAATATGACGCTGGCGATGACACTGGTCACGATCAGCACTGGGGGGCTCCGATCTGCTCAGCCGGTGCGCTGTCCACCGTGGAATCCCCCTTTCCTCCTCGATCATGCACGCCGAGACCCCCGGGACAGGGAAAGCTCCCCGGAGGTCTCACACGTGACGGCTCGAACGGCAGGTCAGGCGGCCGGGAGCACCGAGCCCTGGTACTTGTCGGTGATGAACTTCTTCACCTCGGGCCCCTGGAGCAGCTCGACCAGCTTCTTGATCTGCGGGTCGTCCTTCTTGTCGGCCTTGGTGACGATGCCGTTGACGTACGGGTTGCCCTCGGCCTTCTCCAGCGCCAGCGCGTCCTTGGCCGGGTTCAGCTTGCCCTCCAGCGCGTAGTTGCCGTTGATGACCGAGGCGTCCACGTCGTCGAGCTGGCGGGGCAGCGCGGCGGCGTCGGTGGGCTTGAACGTGATGTCCTTGGGGTTGGACGCGACGTCCTTCTCGGTCGCGGTCTCGCCCGCGCCCGGCTTGAGGGTGACCACGCCGTTGTCGGCGAGCAGCTTGAGCGCCCGCGCGAGGTTGGACGGGTCGCTGGGCAGCGCGACGGTGGCGCCCTGCTTCAGCTCGGCGAGGTTCTCGACCTTCCTGGAGTAGACCCCGAGCGGCTCGAGGTGGACGCCCGCGACGAACTCCAGCTTCTGCCCGGTCTTCTGGTTGGACTCGGTCAGGTACGGCTTGTGCTGGAAGTAGTTGGCGTCCAGCTGCCCGTCGTTGAGCGCCGGGTTCAGCTGCTCGTAGTTGCTGAACTCCTTGACGTCCAGCGTGATGCCGGCCTTCTCCGCCAGGTTGTCCTTGACGTACGTGAGGACCTCGGCGTGCGGGACGGAGGTGGCGCCGACGGTGAGCTCGTCGTCGGACTCGGCGTTGCCCGAGCCGCAGGCGGCGAGCCCGAACAGCAGTCCGGCGGAGGCGATGGCGACGGTTATCTTGCGCAGCACGAGGAGTGCCTTTCTCGCTTGGTGATCAGTTGCTGATCGGTGAGGTGGGTGAAAGAAGGTCATTTGTGGCTGAGGCGGCGCACGAAGAAGTCGCC
This sequence comes from Spirillospora sp. NPDC047279, assembly GCF_040643285.1. NCBI lineage: Bacteria > Bacillati > Actinomycetota > Actinomycetes > Streptosporangiales > Thermomonosporaceae > Spirillospora > Spirillospora sp. NPDC047279. The sequence continues at coordinate 80,273 of NZ_JBEYUA010000014.1, read as the reverse complement.
GATCAGCTGGATGATCGCCACCAGCACGACGAGGAGCGCGATGATCACCAGCATCATCGTGACCTCGAAGCGCTGGTAGCCGTAGCGGATGGCCAGGTCGCCGAGGCCGCCCCCGCCGATCGCGCCCGCGATGGCGGAGTAGCCGATCAGCGCGATGACGGTGATGGTGAGCCCGGCGATCAGGCCCGGCCTGGCCTCGCGGAGCAGCACCTTCCAGGTGATCTCCCGGCGCGAGGCGCCCATCGCCCGCGCCGCCGAGATCACGCCCGGGTCCACCTCGCGCAGCGAGGTCTCGACCAGCCGGGCGTAGAACGGGATGGCGGCGACGACCAGCGGCACGACCGCGGCGGTGGTGCCGATGGAGGTGCCGACGACGAACCGGGTGAACGGGATGATGCCCATCATCAGGATGACGAACGGGATCGACCGGCCCACGTTCACGATCAGGCCGAGCACCGCGTTCACCGGCCGTGCGGCGAGCAGGCCGCCCCGGTCGGTCAGCACGAGCAGGACGCCGATCAGGATGCCGCCGAGCGCGGTGAACAACGTCGACCACAACGTCATCTGCAGGGTCTCGAGGGTGCCCTGGCGCAGCAGCGGCGCCATGTCGGTCCAGGTCATTGCGCCGCCTTGTCTGGACCGAGGAGGGAGGAACGACCGACGAGGGAGGACATGGCGTAAAAGCGCCATGGCCCGGAGCGGCGGAGCCGCGACCATGAGAACCTCACGAGAGCACCTCCTCGGGGGTCCGGGGGGTGCCGGTCTCGCCGTGCACCTCGACGGTGAGGCCCGCCTCCCGCAGGTGGGCGAGCTGGGCGGCGTTGATGTGCGGGTCGCCGGGCAGTTCGATGCGCAGCCGGCCGACGCGGGTGCCGCCGATCTCCTCGACGGCGCCGCCGAGGATGTTGACGTCGATGGCGTAGGTGCGGGCGAGGGTGGAGACGAACGGCCGGTCGGCGCTGTCGCCCTCGAACGTCACGTCCGCCACGGTCGTCCCGGCGCGCACCGTGGCCGCCGGGAGCGGGAACAGGCCGCGGGCCAGCTCGGAGCCGGGCTTGAGGAGCAGGTCGCGGACCTTGCCGGACTCCACGACGCGTCCCTCGCGCATGATCGCGGCCGAGTCGCAGATGCGCTTGACCACGTCCATCTCGTGCGTGATGAGCAGCACCGTGAGGCCGAGGCGGCGGTTGAGGTCGCGCAGCAGCTCCAGGATCGAGGCGGTGGTCTCGGGGTCGAGCGCCGAGGTGGCCTCGTCCGACAGCAGCACCTTGGGACGGCCGGCGAGCGCGCGGGCGATGCCGACGCGCTGCTTCTGCCCGCCGGAGATCTGCGCCGGGTAGGCGTCGGCGTGCTCGGTGAGGCCGACCAGGTCGAGCAGCTCGGCGACCCGTTCGGCGCGTTCGGCCCGGGGCACGCCCATGACCTCCAGCGGGAACGCGACGTTGCCGGCGACCGTGCGGCTGGACAGCAGCCCGAAGTGCTGGTGGATCATGCCGATGCCCTGCCGGGCCTTGCGCAGCGCGCCGCCGGAGAGGCCGAGCAGGTCCTGGCCGTCGACGACGACACCGCCGGCGTCGGGGCGTTCCAGCAGGTTGACGCAGCGGAGCAGGGTGCTCTTGCCGGCACCGCTGCGGCCGAGGACGCCGAAGATCTCACCCTCGCGGACGTCGAGGTCGACGCCGTCGACGGCGGCCACCTCACGGCCACGCGTGCGGTAGACCTTTCGGAGTTTTTCGATCTGGATCAAGGGAATTCATCCGTGCGGAAGTCCCCGCCGGAAGGCGGAGCGGGTGATCAGGACAGGACTGCTGCGCGCCGGGCCGGTCTAGGCGCGGCCGGGCGGCCACGGCGCATGGCTCAGCAGATGGAGTTCGAAGATCATGTGCGGCTCAGGCTCAGGGTGGGAGTTCGCTCGCTTCGGGGCGCGAGGCTCAGGCAGGGGCCCTCAGCGGTCACACATTCGCCGACAGCACGCACGGCGCGCCGCCCGCGGGGTTCGCGGGGCGCGCATCAGGGAGTGGCGTACGTCGATCATGATGTCATCAGTAAACCCGCTCGACACAGATGACGCAAATCGATCGCACCCCCTATGACCTGCGTCACCGTGCCTTCGGGTAGCCGACGAAGGCCGATCCCGAGCCGGCCCGTGCCCACGCCCAGCCGCGCTGGGCGCCGACGGGGCCGCCGCCGGGATCGACCCCGGCGTCGCCGGTGGGGACGCCGCCGGGTCGCCGCCCGGACAGCGAGCCCTCACCGTCGCAGGTGATCAGATGAGGTGAAATCAGCCGAGTCCGCCGTTTAGAGTTGGGTCTCGACATCGGGCCCGCTTCCGGATGCTGGGGGAGGGCCCTTTCCGCTGTCTGGAACGATCAAGAGGTCCCCGGAGATGACCGACCACGAGCTGCACGACGAGCTCCTCCGGCTGCTGCGCGACGGGATACCCCAGTCCGCCCCCGCCGAGTTCGACGACGAGACGGGCTTCCTGCCCCTGGGGGTCGACGTGGACGGCGACGTCGGCGTCGTGACGTTCCTGTGCCGCGAGCCGGTCGGGCTGTTCATCGAGGGCACCGCGTTCCACCGGCGGCACGGCGAGTGGATGGAGCTCGGCGGCGGCGGCGGGTCGGCCCCCGAACGCCCGCTCGCCCGGCGCACCGCCGACGAGCTCGGCGGCCACCACATCGTCACCTACGGCACCGGCAAGACGGTCCGCAACGCCGACCGGCTGCTGCCCTGGGGCGCCAAGTGGGTCAGCCAGGTGCGGCTCCAGGTCTCGGCCGAGGTCGCGCGGCTCCGGGTCGGGCACCGGTACGTGACCGTGCCCGCGCACGGCCACGCGGTCGTGGTCTGGGGCGCGCGGCGGGCGCCGCTGGTCGAGGCCCTCGCGGAGGACGACTCGGTCCTCTCCTCGCTCGACCTCGGCGTCGCCTTTGGACCGCTCCCCACCTCCGCCTGACGAGCTTTTCCGGTATCTGAAAGCCTCCTCACCAGCCCGTAAACCAATTCGATTACATACGGTTATTAACGATCACTAACTGTGTTAGCTTCCCGTCACCGGAAACCCAGTGACGGGAGGTGTCCATGGGTTGGCGAGCGTTGTTGGCATGGAATCCGTTCGGCACGATGATCGCCGGTGCCGCGATCATCCTCGGCGGTCTGGGGCTGGTCATCGGCGAGGAGGTCAGTCAGGGCATGACCAACAGCCTGGCCGGTCATGCCAACGTGATCGCCCACCTGTGGGGCGCGATGTTCACGATCGGCGGGCTGCTCAACCTCTACGGCCTCTACGCCCGCCGGCTGCTGATCGAGGTGCCCGGGCTCTACCTGATCACCGGCGGCTACGCGTTCTACTGCCTGACCGTCATCACCGGGCTCAAGACGCACGGGCTGGCCGCGGGCACCATCTCCGGCGCGCTCACCATCGGGTGCGTGCTCAAGGCGCAGGCCATCATGGGCCGCGCCCGTGCCGTCTCCCGCGAGGGCGGTGAGGCGGCGTGAACACCACCGACATCATCGTCTCGATCGCCCAGGTGGCCGCGGGCGGCACCATCGTCCAGGCCATGGTGGCGGTGTTCCGGCGGCGCGGCGAGCTGCGCCAGCTCGAACGGCAGAACGAGTCCGTCGCGGTCGACACCGCCGACCAGCTCGTGGGCATGCTGCGGCGCGAGCTGGTGGAGAGCAAGCAGGAGCTCGCCGACGTCAAGCAGGACCGCGAGAACCTCCAGCGCCAGGTCGGCTCGCTGAGCGAGCACGTCTCCAAGGTCAGCGCCGACCTGGCGGTGGCGCGCGCCGACATCAGCCGGATGCGCGACACCGCCTCCTGACCGCGCGGCCAGGCCCTGGTCAGAGGCCCGGCGTGGTCGCCGGCAGCTCGCGGTGGCGGGTCGCCTGCTCGTAGGCGTAGCCCATCCCCAGCAGGGCCGGCTCGGCGAACGGGCGTCCCAGCAACTCCACCCCGACCGGCAGCCCGTTCGCGGTGAAGCCCGCGGGCACGCTCAGCGCCGGGAAGCCGCTGAACGCCGACAGCCGGCAGTTGAGGTACGACTGGGTCTCGCCGATCACGGTCGCCGGGCGCGTGATGGTCGGGTAGACGACCGCGTCCAGGCCCTTCTCGCGCATCAGGGCGTTCAGCCGCTGCTGGAGCAGGTCGCGCTGCCGCAGCTTCTCCTCGTACGACGGGTTGGGCAGGGCCGGGCTGTTCACCCAGGCCTTCAGGGTCGACAACACGCTCGGCGTCACCTGCCCGGAGGCGGCGATGTCGGCCAGCGTCACCTGGTCGTACGGCGCCTCCAGCCCGGCCAGCCAGGCCGGGCCGCCGCGGGCGGACGACGCGAGGTAGGCGTTGAGGTCGCGTTCGAACTCGTCCCGCACCCGGTTGGCGCCCGCCGCCGCGGTGAGGATCTCCGGCTGCGGCCCGAGCTCCACCACCCGCGCGCCGAGCCGTCCCATCTGCGCCACCGCCGCGCGGACCCGCGCCGTCGTCTCCTGCTCGTCCGAGGTCGCCGTCGCGAAGTAGTCGGTGAAGACCCCGATGCGCTTGCCCCGCAGCCCGCCGGTGCGCAGCCCCTTCTCGTAGCCGCGCGGCACCTTCCCCAGCGACGCGCGGGTGACCGGGTCCTTCGGGTCGTACCCGGCGGTCGCGTCCAGGACCAGCGCCACGTCGCGGACCGACACTCCGATCGGCCCCGCCACGTCCTGCGTGCCCGCCAGCGGCGCGACCCCGTCCCTGCTCGACAGGCCCATCGTCGGGCGCAGCCCGACCAGGTTGTTGTGCGCCGCCGGGATCCGGATCGACCCGCACGTGTCGCTGCCCATTCCCACCGGCGCGAACGCCGCCGCCACGGCGGCGCCCGTCCCGCCGCTCGACCCGCCCGGGTGCCGCGCCGGGTCGTAGGGGTTGCGCGTCTGCCCGCCCAGCGAGCTGATCGTGTAGATGTTCATGGCGTACTCGTGCATGTTGGTCTTGGCCAGCACGATCGCGCCCGCCTTGCGCAGCCGGCGGATCTGCTCGGCGTCGTCCGGCGGCCGCAGGTCCTTCAGCGCGACCGAGCCGCTCGTGGTCGGCATGTCGTGCGTGTCGAAGTTGTCCTTGATCACGATCGGGATGCCGTGCAGCGGCCCGCGCACCCGCCCGGACCGCCGTTCGGCGTCCAGGCGCGCGGCCTCCTCCCGCGCCCGCCCGTTCACGCCGATGACCGCGCTCAGCGCGGGCCCCCGCTTGTCGTACGCCTCGATCCGGCGCAGGTAGGCGTCGACGAGCTGGACGGACGTGACCCGCCGCTTCGCCAGCAGCTCACGGAGGTCGCTGACCCCGAGCCCGGCCACCTGCGGAACGCGGTGGCCCGGCTTGGCCTGGGCGGGGGTCGGCATGAGGGTGACGGTCAGAGCGGCGGCGGCCGTGAACGCGACCAGCGGTCGGAGTGGCATTCAAGATCCTTTCCGGGGATGTCCGGAGCGTAAAGGATCAACGATTTCGGTGCCGTTGCCGTCACGTTTCGAATGCGTTGTCAGTGCCCGTCAGTGCCCGTCAGTGCCCGTCAGTGCCCGTCAGCGCCCGTCAGCCCGTCAGCGCCCCGTCAGAGCCAGCCGGCGTCCCTGGCGGCCCTGGCGGCGGCGTGGCGGTTGTCGGCGCCGAGCTTGGTGACGGCCGCGGACAGGTAGTTGCGGACGGTGCCCTCGGACAGGCCCAGGGAGCGCGCGATGCGGGAGACGGGGGCGCCGTCGGCGGCGGCCCGGAGGGTGTCGAGCTCGCGCGGGGTGAGCGGGCACTCCTCGGCGGCCAGGGCGTCGGCGGCGAGCTGCGGGTCGATGTAGCGGGCACCGGCGGCGACCTGGCGGATCACCTCGGCGAGGCGGGCGCCGGGGGCGTCCTTGCCGAGGAAGCCGCGGACGCCCGCGGCCATCGCGCGGCGGAGGTTGCCGGGGCGGCCGTGCGCGGTGACGATGACGAGCCGGCAGCCGGGCAGGTCGCGGGAGAGCCGCTCGGCCGCGGCCAGGCCGTCGAGGCCCGGCATGTCGATGTCGAGGACCGCCACGTCGGGGGCGAGCTTGAGCGCGCGGTCGACCGCGTCGTCGCCGCGGCCCACGTCGGCCACGACCTCGATGCCGTCCTCGGTCTCCAGGAGGAGGACGAGGGCCTCGCGGATCAGGGCGTGGTCGTCGGCGAGCAGGACGCGGATCATCGGGCGGCCGTCCCTTCCAGGGGCACGGTGGCGGAGATGCGGAAGGTGCCGTCGCCGTCCGGGCCGGCGGTGAACTCGCCGGAGGCGGCGGCGACCCGTTCGGCCAGGCCGTGCAGGCCGGTGCCGGGCGTGTGCGAGCGGCGGTCGGCGCCGTCGTTGACGATCTCCAGCCGGACGTGGGAGTCGGCGGTGAGGGTGATCTCGCAGTACGTGGCGCCGCTGTGCCGCAGGATGTTGGTCGCGGCCTCGCGGGCCACCCAGCCGAGCGGTTCGTGCACGTGGGCGGGCAGGTCGGGCACCTCGGGCCGCCCGCAGCGGATGCCCGCCGCCTGGAGGACGGCCGAGATGCCGTCCAGCTCGGTGCGCAGGGAGGTGGCGCGGTAGCCGCGGACGATCTCGCGGACGTCGTGGACCGCCGTCCGGGCCATCGTCTGGATCTCGGTGAGCTCCTTGCGGACCCGGGCCTGGTCGCGGTCGACGAACCGTTCGGCCACCTCGGCCCGCAGCGCGACCGCCTGGAGGCTGTGGCCCAGCACGTCGTGCAGGTCGCGGGCGAAGCGCAGGCGCTCCTGGCCCACCGCCGAACGGGCCAGCTCGGCACGGGCCTCCCGCAGCTCCTGGACGACGTGGAAGAGCCACACGGTCACGTACCCGGAGAACGCGGTGATCGGGAAGCCGACCGTCTGGTAGAGGATGCTCAGAACGGGCAGGCCGAGCAGCAGCCCGTACGCCGGGGTCAGCAGGGTGGCGGCGGCGGTGACGATCACGGCCGGGCGGAGCGGGAGGACGATGGCGACCAGGCCCGCCGGGACCATCAGCGTGTTGCCCCAGCCGTTCTCGCCGCCGAGAAGGGCCGGGAGCATCCAGCAGACCGCGGCGATCGCGGCCAGGCCCAGGCTGTGCGAGGGCGCGGTGCGCCGCATCAGGTTGAGCCACAGCAGCCGCGCGTAGAGCCCGAAGACCCCGGCGACGCTGACCGTCGCGAGCAGGAGGCGGCCCGGGTCGCGGCGCACGACGAGCTCGTCCCAGAACGCGGGCGCCAGCAGGCCGGTCAGCGTCACCAGCGTGAGCGCCACGATGGCCGCGGCGACCACGGTGGGCCTGGGGATCCTGGGCTGCACCCGCTGCTCCCGTCGGTCGGGGAGCCTCAGGGTATGTGACCGTTCCCCGGCCGGGCGCGCGCGCCGATCATCAGGCGGCGCTCGCGCGGACGGGGTCCCGGCCGACGGAGAGGCGCCCGTCGTCCACGACCCCGACCCTGTCCGCGCGACAGGCCTCGTCCAGGTCGTGGGTGGCCAGCAGCACCGTGACCCCGTTCGCCGCCACGAACCGCAGGATCCGCCAGATCCGGCGGGCGTCCGCCTCGTCCAGGCCCGCGGTGGGCTCGTCCAGGACAAGCACGTCCGAACGCCCGATCAGGGCCAGCGCCAGATCCAGCAGCCGCCGCTCCCCGGCGTCCAGCCGCTCGAACGGCACGTCCGCGAACCCGGCCAGCCCGGTCAGGCGCAGGGCCTCGTCGCGCGTCAGGGGGTCGGCCGTCCAGCGCCGCCAGGTGTCGACGACCTCGGCGACGGTCAGCCCCGGGAAGAGCCCGCCGTCGCGCCAGACCGCCGCCGCGGGCAGGGCGTCGCGGGCCGCGTACGGGTCGGCCCCGCGCACCCGTACCGTCCCCGAGGCGGCCCGCCGGTCCCCCGCCACGGCCTCCAGCAGCGCGGTGGTGCCCGCGCCGCGCCGCCCCAGCAGCGCGTAGATCTCCCCCCGGGCGACGGAGAACGAGGCGTCCCGCACGACCTCGCGCTCCCCCGAACGGATCTTCAGTCCCCGCACTTCGATCACCTTCGCCCTCATGACCTCCATGCTGCCGATCATGAGGGCGAACGTGCAGTCACGCCCGTCAGGAACCCCCGGTGAGGTTCGCGGGGCCGACCCGTGACAAATGTCAGGCGGGCAGGACCGGGCGGGCAGGACCGGGCGGGCAAGAGTCAGGGGGCGGGGCCAGGCGGGCAGGCTCAGGCCAGGAAGCCGGGGCCGAGGTCGGCGGGGCGGGTCACCCCGGCCAGGGTCATGGTCAGCTCCAGCTCCGCCTGGACGCAGCGCAGCACGTGCCGGACGCCCGCCTCGCCGCCGAGGGCCAGCCCGTAGGCGTACGGGCGGGCCAGCAGGACGGCCTTCGCGCCCAGGGCGAGCGCCTTGGCCACGTCGGAGCCGGTCCGGACGCCGCTGTCGAAGAGCACGGTGATCTGGTCGCCGACCGCCTCGACCACGCCGGGGAGCGCGTCCAGGGAGGCGATCGCGCCGTCGACCTGGCGGCCGCCGTGGTTGGAGACGACCACGCCGTCCATGCCCGCGTCCACCGCCTGCCGCGCGTCGTCGGGGTGCTGGATGCCCTTGAGCACGATCGGCCCGTCCCAGTGCTCCCGCAGGAACGCCAGATCGTCCCAGGTCAGCGAGGGGTTACCGAAGTTGGCCACCCAGTGCAGGATCGCCGTGTCGCGGTTGGCGTCGGTGACCGGGCCGCCGACCGCCTTCTGGAAGACCGGGTCGCTGAAGTAGTTGGCCACGCCGATGCCGCGCAGGAACGGCAGGTAGGCCTGGTCGAGGTCGCGCGGCCGCCAGGCCATGGTGAAGGTGTCGAGCGTGACGACCAGGGCGGTGTAGCCCGCCGCCTTGGCGCGCTCGAGGAAGCTGGCCGCCAGGTCGCGGTCCTTGGGCCAGTAGAGCTGGTACCAGCGCGGCCCGTCCCCGTTCGCCTCCGCGACCTCCTCCATCGTGTACGAGGCGGCCGTGCTCAGCACCATCGGCAGCCCCGCCGACGCCGCGGCGCGGGCGACCGCGAGCTCACCGTCCGGGTGGAAGATCGACTGCACGCCGATCGGGGCGAGCAGCACCGGCGCCGGCATCGGCGTCCCGAGCACCTCGACCGACAGGTCCCGTTCGGAGACGTTCCGCAACATCCTGGGAACGATCCTCCAGCGCTCGAACGCCGCGCGGTTGGCCCGCGCGGTCGCCTCGCTGCCCGCCGAACCCGCCACGTAACCGAACGCGCGGGCCGGCAGCCGCTCCTCGGCGAGCGCTTCGAGCCTGGTCAGGTCGGTCGGCAGTTCGGGCACGACCTCGCCCAGACCCTGCAGGTAGATCTCGTTCTGGAAGTCGGCCAGAGCACTCATTCGGAACCTCCTTCGCGGCGCGCCGGGACGGCTGAGTGTCAAACTGTCCCCGGGACCGGCAACAATGTCCCACATGGCACGACGCGGATCCCAAGCCCCTCCCCCGCCGCCGGACTTCGAAGAGAACATCATCGATGTCGATGTCTCCGAGGAGATGCGCGGCAGCTTCCTCGAGTACGCCTACTCGGTCATCTACCAGCGGGCGCTCCCGGACGCGCGCGACGGGCTCAAGCCCGTCCAGCGGCGCATCCTCTACTCGATGAACGAGATGGGCCTGCGGCCCGACCGGGGGCACGTCAAGTGCGCCCGCGTCGTCGGCGAGGTCATGGGCAAGCTGCACCCGCACGGCGACAGTGCGATCTATGACGCGATGGTCCGGATGGCCCAGTGGTGGTCCATGCGGATGCCGCTGGTCGACGGGCACGGCAACTTCGGGTCGATGGGCGGCGACGACCAGCCCGCCGCCATGCGGTACACCGAGGCGCGGCTGTCCCGCGCGGCCATGCTCATGGTCACCTCGATCGACGAGGACACCGTCGACTTCCGGCCCAACTACGACGGCCAGGAGATGGAGCCGGAGGTCCTGCCCGCCGCGTTCCCCAACCTCCTGGTCAACGGGGCGGCCGGCATCGCGGTCGGCATGGCGACCAACATGGCGCCGCACAACCTCGGCGAGGTGGTCGCGGCGGCGCGGCACCTGATCGACAACCCCGACGCGACGCTCGACGACCTGATGCGCTTCGTGCCGGGGCCCGACCTGCCGACCGGCGGCAAGATCGTCGGCCTGGACGGCATCCGCGACGCCTACGAGAGCGGGCGCGGCACGTTCCGCACGCGGGCGACCGCGCACATCGAGAGCGTGACGCCGCGCCGCAAGGGCATCGTGGTCAGCGAGCTCCCCTACGCGGTCGGCCCCGAGCGGGTCAAGGCCAAGATCAAGGAGCTCGTCAACGCCAAGAAGATCAACGGCATCGCCGACCTGAAGGACCTCACCGACCGCAACGTCGGGCTCCGGCTGGTCATCGAGATCAAGAACGGCTTCCACCCCGAGGCCGTGCTGGAGGAGCTCTACCGGCTCACGCCGATGGAGGAGACCTTCGGCATCAACAACGTCGCGCTGGTCGACGGCCAGCCGCGCACGCTGGGGTTGCGCGACCTGCTCCAGGTGTACGTCGACCACCGCATCGACGTGGTGCGGCGCCGGTCGATGTTCCGCCGCAAGAAGCGCGAAGACCGGCTCCACCTCGTCGACGGCCTGCTGATCGCCCTCCTCAACATCGACGAGGTCATCCAGGTCATCCGGCAGAGCGACGACGCCTCGCAGGCCAAGCAGCGCCTGATGCAGATCTTCGAGCTGTCGGAGATCCAGGCCCAGTACATCCTCGACACCCCGCTGCGCCGGCTCACCCGCTACGACCGGCTGGAGCTGGAGAAGGAGAAGGAGCAGCTGGCCCGCGAGATCGCCGAGCTGACCGCGATCCTGGAGTCGGAGACCAAGCTGCGCGCCCTGGTGTCCAGCGAGCTCGGCGACGTGGCCGCCGAGTTCGCGACCCCGCGCCGCACCGTTCTGCTGGAGTCGTCCGGCCAGGCCAAGACGGCCGCCGTGCCGCTCGAGATCGCCGACAACCCGTGCCTGGTGCTGCTGTCGTCGACCGGCCTGCTGGCCCGCACCGGCACGGCCGACCCGCTGCCGGTCGAGGGCTCGCGGTCGCCGCACGACGTGCTGGTCTCGGTGGTCCGCGCGACGGCCCGCGGCCAGGTCGGCGCGGTCACCTCGGCCGGTCGCATGATCCGGGTGGACGTGCTCGACCTGCCCGCGCTGCCGCCGACGTCCACACCGCCGTCGCTGGCGGGCGGCGCACCGCTGAGCGAGTTCGTGGTCCTGGAGGCCGGTGAGACCGTGGTCGGTCTCGGCGCGCTCGACGACTACGGCGGCGGGCTGGCGCTGGGCACCGAGCAGGGCGTGGTCAAGCGGGTGGTGGCCGACTATCCGGCCAACCGCGACGAGTTCGAGGTGATCGGCCTCAAGGACGGCGACCGGGTCGTCGGCGCGGTGCAGCTCGAGTCCGAGGAGATCGACCTGGTCTTCATCACCACCGACGCGCAGCTCCTGCACTTCCAGTCGTCCCTGGTCCGGCCACAGGGCCGCGCGGCGGGCGGCATGGCGGGCATCAAGCTGGCGTCGGGGGCCAGGGTGCTCTGGTTCGGCGCCGTCGACACCGAGTGGGACGCCCGGGTGGTGACGGTCTCCGGCTCGTCGGACGCCCTGCCGGGCACCCAGACCGGCGCCATCAAGATCGCCGACTTCGCCGAGTATCCGGCCAAGGGGCGCGCGACCGGCGGCGTGCGGTCGCACCGTTTCCTCAAGGGCGAGGACACCCTGATCCTCGCCTGGGCCGGCGTCACGCCGGTCCGCGCCGCCGCGACCACCGGCAAGCCGATGCAACTGCCCGAGGAGCTGGGCCGCCGCGACGGCTCGGGAGAGAAGCTGCCCAAGGCCATCGCCGCGGTCGGCGGCGCGCTCGGCCCGCTGGTCGAGGGCGATCAGCGCGGCGAGGCCGGTGCCGGAGCCGGCGCGGCCGAAGCCGAGGAGTAGGCCGGACGCACACGACGCCCGCGCCCCGCCCCCGCGCTCTGCGGGAGCGGGGCGCGGGCGCGCTCCGGAGACCTCACCCCGACCGGCATCGCCGCGGACGCGCGCGTCACCCCGCGCGCACTGCGGTACGCGCGGCGAAATCCACACCGCGAAACCCACACCGCGATGGGCACGGCCCGGATGCGAGACTGCCGGGATGTCATTGCGAAAGATCGTGCTGACCGGCGCGGCCGGACGCGTCGGATCGGCTCTGCGCGCACCGCTGCGCGAGATGTCGGCGACGCTGGTCCTGGTCGACCGGGTGCCGCTGGACGTCGCCGGGCCCGGCGAGGAGGCACACCAGGTCGAGGTGGCCGGGTCGGCGGACCTCGTCCCGCTCGTGTCCGGCGCGGACGCGATCGTGCACCTGGCCGGGGTGCCGGACGAAGCTCCCTTCCCCGACCTGGTCGAGGGCAACGTGCTCGGCACGCACCATGTCCTGGAGGCGGCCCGCCGCACCGGCGTGCGGCGCGTCGTGCTGGCCAGCAGCAACCGGCTGACCGGCTTCTACCCGACCGGCGAGACGGTCTCCCCCGACATGCCGCCGCGGCCGGACGGGCTGTACGGCGTGACCAAGGTGGCCGTCGAGGCGCTCGCCCGGCTGTACGCGGACAAGTTCGGGCTGGAGGTGGTCTGCCTGCGCATCGGCAGCTTCGAGATCGAGCCGTCCGAGCCGCGCCACCTGGCCACCTGGCCACCTGGCTGAGCCCGCGCGACTGCGCGGGCTTCGTCCGCGCGGCGCTCACCGCCGACGTGGGCTACCTGGCCGCGTACGCCGTCTCGGCCAACACCCAGCGGTTCTGGGAGCTGAGCGAGGAACTCGGCTACCGCCCGCTGGACGACGCCGAGGTGTACGCGCCCGGGATCGACGGCACGTTCACGATCGGCGACACGCCCCAGGGCGGTGAGTTCGCGAGCCGGGCGTTCACGCTCGGCCGGGCCGGGCTGCCCGAGTGAACGCCCGGGTCACTGCTCGATGTCGTCGGGCCCCCACAGGGCCTCCATCCGGGTGACCTTGCCGTCCTCGCCGAACGTCATGACGTCGATGGCGTGGATGCGCATGCCCATGGCGGGGACCTCGACGGTGAACGCCATGGCGGCCTTGTCACCGTGCGAGCCGCGGATCGGGCCGTCCAGCGTCAGCTTGGTGCCCACCGCCATCGCGTTCACGTAGAACTCGTCGATCGCGGCGCGGCCCTGGATCGGCGGGGTGCCGACCGGGTCCTCGATCACCGCGTCGTCGGCGAACAGCCCGGACACCGCGCCGGGGTCGGCGGCGTCGAACCCGTCGACGTACGCCTGCAGCACGGCCTTCATCTGCTCCTGAGTCGGCATGCCCGCCCCTTCGTCCCAACGGCCCGGTCGCACCGGCCCGGTCGCACCGGCGGGCCGCAGCTTACCAACCAACCGCTTGGTCGATCCAGCGCGGGCGGGCGGGCACCGGCGCGATCTTCACCCGCCGGTCCCCCGCCCGGGTGAGCACGGCCGCCGGGATCGGGCGCGAGAATGGACGGCATGGCGATCGCATCGTTCATGGTCCCGCTCGGGACGCCCGCACCCCCGTTCAGCCTGCCGTCCGCCGACGCCGGCATCGTCTCCCTGGAGGACTTCGCCGGCGCCCCGGCGCTGCTGGTGATCTTCCTGTCCAACCACTGCCCGTACGTGCGCCGCATCGAGGACGCGGTGGGCGCGGTCACGGCCGAGTACGCGGCGCGCGGGCTCGCCACCGTCGCCGTCTGCAGCAACGACGTGGCCAACTACCCCGACGACGGCGCCGACCACCTGCGGGAGCAGGCCAAGCGGGCCGGGTTCGGGTTCCCGTACCTCGTCGACGAGCCGCAGGACGTTGCGCGCGCTTACCGGGCGGCCTGCACGCCCGACTTCTTCCTGTACGACGGGGACCGGCGGCTCGCCTACCGCGGCGAGTTCGACGGGGCCCGGCCGCGCAACGACCTGCCCGCCGACGGCTCCTCCCTGCGCGCCGCGCTCGACCACGTCCTGGCGGGCGAGGCCGTCCCCGGACCGCACACGCCCAGCCTCGGCTGCGGCATCAAGTGGAAGCCGGGCGGCGAGCCGGCCTGACCGTTCGCCGGGCGGGGCCGGGTCAGTTCGCGCCGACGCGAGGGCGCGGAAGAGCCTGCTCGGCCTCAGGCACCTGCTCGGGAGCCTGCGCGGACTGCCGCGCCTCGGTCGCCCGCACCTGGTCCGGCGGCGCCTGCTGGGGCCGCAGACCGCGTTCGGCCGCGGCGGCGACCGCCTCGAGCAGCTCGGCGGGCCCGCCGGAGGCGTCCTCGTAGTGCCAGAAACGGATGAGCCGCTCACCCTCGGCGCCGGGGTTGAACCGGCCGAACGCGAAGCAGCCCGCGATGGCCATGCGGACGACGACCCGCTCGCCGTCGTCGATCTGCATGCAGTAGGAGGCCGCGTCGATGAGGCCGATCGCGGCCCGGGCGTTGCGCCCGTCGTCCCGCGTGTCGGCCCGGTTGATGCGCCATTGTGCGTACGGTCGCAGGTAATCCGCGATCATCCATGTCTTGGGCACGCCAACGTCCTCTCGGGGCTCACCGGACGGGGAGTCACTACCCATGGTGAGCCGACGTCCACGGAACGTCGGGTGATTTGACCCGTCCGTTGCCCGTTTCGGCCGCCCCGTTGACCCTGTTCTCCCAGGTCACGGGGAAGGACCGTACGCGTGGACCACGCGTGGCTGATCTGGCTTGCGGCCGCCGCCGTGCTCGGGGTCCTCGAGGTGCTCACCGTGACCATCGACCTCGGGCTGCTGGCGGCCGCCGCCCTGGCGGGCGCCGGGGCGGCGGGGCTCGGGCTCGGCACGCTCGGCCAGTTCGTCACGTTCGCCGTCGTCGGCGCGGCCGGGCTGCTGCTGGTCCGCCCGTACGCCAGGCGCCGGCTCGACCGCGTGCCGCCGCTCCGCACCGGCACGGCCGCGCTGGTCGGCCGGGAGGCCGTCGCTCTCGTGGACGTCGACCGCGGCCACGGCCTGGTGCGCCTCGGCGGTGAGGACTGGACCGCACGGCCCTACGACCCCGCGATGACGATCGCCGCGGGCACCCGGGTGGAGGTGCTGGCGATCGAGGGAGCGACCGCGCTGGTGCATCCGCGGGATGAGGAGTTGTCATGACCGGCTTGATCGTGGGCGCGGTGATCGCGCTGCTGATCGTGGTACTGATCGTGCGGGCGGTGCGGATCGTGCCGCAGTCGCACGCGTCCAACGTGGAACGGCTCGGCCGCTACCTGCGCACCCTCGAGGCGGGCCTGCACATCGTCATCCCGTTCGTGGACAAGGTGCGCCCGCGCATCGACCTGCGCGAGCAGGTGGTGTCGTTCGACCCGCAGTCGGTCATCACCGAGGACAACCTCGTCGTCTACATCGACACCGTCATCTACTTCCAGGTCACCGACCCGCGCGCGGCCGAGTACGAGATCGCGAGCTTCATCCAGGCGATCGAGCAGCTCACCACCACCACGCTGCGCAACGTGATCGGCGGCATGGCGCTGGAGGAGACGCTGACCTCGCGCGACACCATCAACGCCGGGCTGCGCGGCGTGCTGGACGAGGCCACCGGCAAGTGGGGCATCCGGGTCAACCGCGTCGAGATCAAGAGCATCGAGCCGCCGCCGACCATCAAGGAGGCGATGGAGAAGCAGATGCGGGCCGAGCGGGACAAGCGCGCGGCGATCCTCACCGCCGAGGGCGCCCGGCAGTCGGCGATCCTGACGGCCGAGGGTGAGAAGCAGAGCTCCATCCTGCGGGCCGAGGGCGACCGGGAGTCGCGCATCCTGACAGCTCAGGGTCAGGCCGGGGCGATCGAGACCGTCTTCGCCGCGGTGCACGCCGGCGACCCCGATCCCGCCGTCCTGGCCTACCAGTACCTGCAGACGCTCCCGCAGCTGGCCCGCGACGGCAACACGTTCTTCGTCATCCCGAGCGAGCTCACCACCGCCATGCGGAACCTCGGCAAGGCCTTCGAGAACGGAGCCCCCGACCGCTGAACGCGCCTCAGCCCGACGGGTCACGGCCGGGAGCACGACCGGAAGAGGCCAGCTCGTCGAGGTCGGTGAGCATCTGCTCGGCCAGGTCGCGTTCGGCCGCGTAGTAGCGGGTCGCCCACCGCGCCACCAGCTCGGGATAGGCCCATCCGGGCACGTCGGCCGCGGTCCGCCGGGAGAACTCGGCCTCGTCGCACAGGCGCTGGGCGTTGTCGCGGTGCTGCGCGACGATCTCGCGCAGCCGCTCCGGGGTCGCCAGGTGCCCGAGCCACACCCGCAGGGCCGCGCCGTGCTTGAGGACCGGCGGCTCGACCGGCGTGCCCTCCACCCACTCGGCGAGGGCGACCCGGCCGGGCCCGGTGATCGTGTAGACGCGCTTGGTGCGGGTGTCGTCACCGGTGATCGTGCGGGACGAGGCGTACCCGACCTGCTCGAGCCGCTTGAGCTCGGAGTAGATCTGGCTCATCGCCGGGCTCCAGTAGAAGAACCGCAGGCTGTGCTCGGCCCATTGCCGGACCTCGTAGCCGGTGAGCTCCTCGCCGAACGACAGGATCCCGAGCACCGCCCAGGCGGTGGCCGGCAGGGGCCGGTCTACTGATCGCGGCATGCCCGCAAGAGTAGCCATTGATCACCCGTCATGACCCGACTCGGGGTGACAAGATCCTGACAGATATTCCTGACAAATCTGGCACTGCGGCACAGGGTTCGGGCCGGCCCGGCGGTTCGCCCAGGCCGGGCACCGGCCGTCACTCGGCCAGGCCGTGCCGGAACGCGTAGGTCACGGCCTGTGCACGGTCGCGCAGGCCCGCCTTGGCGAAGAGGTTGTTGATGTGGGTCTTGACCGTCGCCTCGGTGATGAAGAGATCACCGGCGATCTCGGCGTTGGACCGGCCCTTGGCGATCAGCGCCAGCACCTGGGCCTCCCGGCGGGTGAGCCCGTCGGGCAGGTCGCCGTGCCGCTTCGGCCGTTGCTCCCCCGCCGCGACCGCCTCGACCAGGCGGCGCTGGACGGCCGGATCGAGCGGCGACGAGCCGCTCCGCACGGTCGCGACCGCGGCGGCGATCTCCTCGCCGCCGGCGTCCTTGGTCAGGTAACCGCGGGCGCCGGCGCGCAGCGCCGCGAAGATGGACTCGTCGTCGGCGTACGTGGTCAGCACGACGACCTCGATCCCGGGATGCGCGGCCTTGATCCGCCGGGTCGCCTCCACGCCGTCCACCCGCGGCATGCGCAGGTCCATGAGCACGACCTCGGGCGCCAGCTCGGCCGCCCGGGCGACGGCCTGCTCGCCGTCCGCCGCCGACCCGACCACCTCGATGTCCGGGAGCAGCTCCAGCAGCAGGATCAGGCCCTCGCGGACCACCGTCTGGTCGTCGACGACCAGCACCCGCGTGCGCTCGCCGCTCATGCGGGCACTCGCAGCTTCACTCGGAACCCCTCACCCTCCGGACCCGTCTCCAGCGTCCCGCCGATCAGCTCGGCCCGTTCCCGCATGCCCACCAGGCCGTAACCGCCGCCCAGGTCCGTCAGGGCCGCCTCGGTGCCGCCGGTGTCGATCACGTCGAGCTCCACGCCGCCGTCACCATAGGCCAGCAGGAGCCGCACCTGCGCGCCGGGGGCGTGTTTGCGGACGTTGGTGAGCGCCTCCTGGGCGGTGCGGATCACGGCCAGCCCGGACTGCGGCGACAGCTCGTGCGGCGTCCCGGTCACCTCGACCTCGCAGGACCGCCCGGTGCCGTCCCGGAACTCCTCGGCCAGCTCCGCCAGCGCCTCCTCGAGCCGCGGCGCGTCGCCGCGCAGCGTCGCCAGGGCCCGCCGGGTCTCCTCCAGCCCGGCGCGCGCCAGCCGCTGCGCACGTTCGACCCGGTCCAGGGCCTGGACGCGGTCGCCGTCCCGCGACAGCAGCAGCCGCGCGCCCTCTAGATGGACGATCTGCGCGGACAGCGAGTGCGCCAGGATGTCGTGGATCTCGCGGGCGATGTGCGCGCGCTCGTCCAGCACGAGCGTGTTGGCCTCGGCCCGCCGGGTGGCCTCCTGGGCCTGGACCCGCTGCCGGGTGGCCAGGGCACCGAGGCCGACCCCGCCGATCGCCGCCATCAGCCCGAAGTCGGAGTCCAGGCCCGCCGCGACCGCCGCCACCAGCGCCAGGCCCACGCTCCACCACACCGGCAGCAGGGTGACCAGCACCCACAGCGCGATCAGGGAGAAGACGAACCCCCCGTTCTGCCGTCCGGACAGCAGGTACAGGCCCAGCGATCCCGCCAGCGCGGCCGGCAGCAGCCCGATCGCGGTCCACCAGCGCCGCGAGCGCTCGCAGTGGCGGGCCGTCCGCGCCGCCCAGATGCCCACGGCCAGGGTTCCGATGGTCAGGACGTTGAGAACGACCAGGAGCAGGCCTTCGCCGTGCAGCGCGGGCCTGGGCTCGGAGTCGAACAGGTCCCGGACGTAGAACACCAGACCCCAGGCGAGGGACGCGGCGACGACGAGGCCGCGAAGCCACCGGGAGCCGGGCCGGAACCAGTCGGATCTCACACCCTGAAACTACCGACACCGGCCCTCCCCGGGATCGGCGCCGGGCTGGACGACGCTCTCTCCACCCCCGGGTGGACGGGCGGTGGCCCGTGGCTAGTAAGGGCTGAACTCCGGCAGGTCGTCGTTGGCCGGGTGGGCGGTGCCGAGCGGCCCGGCGGCCATGGCGTGCAGGAGGTTCTCGGTCACCTTCGTCACGAACCGGCGGCCCGCCTCGGTGATGCCGTGGCCGCATTCGGGGCCGCGCATCGCGCACACCCAGCGCATGGTGCCGGTCGCGACGACGCCCGAGCCGCTCCTGGTCGTGTAGTACGTGGCCTGGGCGGTCATCGGCACGCCACCGCAGTCGATCCGCGAGTGGGCCAGCACCTCGATGGGCCGCGGGGTCGGGCCGGCCGGGTTGATCGCGTCGGTCTCCGGCCCGATCAGCCCGGGGAACGCGGTGCCCCTGCGGACGCCCGTACCGCGGAACAGCCAGCTGCCGGAACGGCGGACGGTGAACGACCCGGCGGCCGGGAAGCAGTTGTACATGATCCCGATGAGGTCGCTCTCCGGCCGCGGCGCGGGCGGCAGCCGCCAGTCCTGCGTGGACTCCTTGGGGTCGGTCTTGGCGACGGGATCCTCGGCCGCGTCCTTGTAGCAGGTCACGAGCCGGTCGGCGCCGAGCCGGGTGGGCCCGAGGCGGATGTGCCGGTTGACCGCGTTGGCGCCGAGGAACGCGACGTTGACGCCGCCGTCGCGCGCCCTCGTGACGTTCGTGCGCATCGCGGTCGACCAGTACTCGTCGTGCCCGAGCGTCACCAGCCCGCGCGCGCCGCGCAGCAGGCCGCCGTCGGCGTGCAGGTCGTTGTCGGTGGCGTAGGCCAGCTTCAGCCCGGTCTTCTCGGCCAGCACGATCGCCGGGTGCTCGTAGGCCATGTACTTGCCGGTGCCGTCCTTGTCGTAGGGACGGTCGAAGCTGACGGCGCGCGACCGGTCGCCGTACCCGCTCGGCCCGGCGTAGAGGTTGTAGCCGCCCCAGGTGTTGTACGCCTGCCAGGTGGTGGTGGCGTTGAGGAGCACGAGCCGTCCCGTGGCGTCGGCCGAGCGCAGCGTGATCGGGACGTACCGCTGGGCTCCCGAGTCCGCGGTCAGCCGCAGCAGGTAGACGCCCTCCGGCCAGCCGTTCGTCGGCACGGTCAGCGAGGGCCGCCACGGCGCGGTGACGGTGTAGTTGCGGTCGCTCACCTTCGGGAAGGCCTGCCGGGTCCCCGCCTGGCGGGGCGACTCCCACACCTTGCGCGCCTGCGCCCCGCCGTACCAGCCGACCCGGAACGCCTCGGTCCTGAAGCCGGGCGTGGTCGTCGACACGAACAGCCGGAAGCCCTCCCCCGGCAGCACGCTCACCCGGTCGGCGTAGCCCTCGATCTCGCCGGTCCCGCCGCGCTTGCGGATCTTCCAGCCGGGCGTGCCCGGCCGGGCGTTCTCCGCCGCCACGTCGAACGGGGCGGGCGAGGCGGCCGGGGCGGCACCCCGGCCCGGCGCCGCCGGCCCGGTCGCCGCGCCGGCCGGGCTGCCGCCGTCACCGGCGAACGAACATCCGGCCAGCAGCAGGACGGGCACGACGGCGAGCAGCGTCCAGACGGTGATCCCCCGAGATGCGAGCACAAGCGTGCATTCTGCCGGAACTCAGGGGGCCGACGTGGCCCGTGCGACCGGCGAGGCGTGGACCGGCGATCACTCGATCTTGCTGACGTCGATCGAGTCGATCTTGCCGACGACGAGCCGGTTGACGAACCACAACACCACGCCGATGCCGACGAGGATCGCCGCCCGCAGGTAGACCTCGCCCTCGCGCCCGGTGATGGGCAGCGTCAGCACCAGGCAGCTGACCGCCCCCACGATCGGCATCCAGGTCGGCGCCCGGAAGTGCGCGTGCTCGACCGTGTCCTTGCGCAGCACCAGCACGCACACGTTCACCAGCGCGAAGACGAACAGGAGCAGCAGCACGGTGGTGTCGGCGAGGCCGCCGATGTCGCCGGTGCTGACCAGGATCACCGCCAGCGCCACGGTGAAGACGATCGCCGCCCACGGCGTCGCGCGGGTCGGGTGCGTCACCGCGAAGACCGACGGCACGATGCGCTCGCGCGCCATCCCGTACACCAGCCGGGACGCCATGATCATGTTGATCAGCGCGGTGTTGCCGACCGCCAGCAGCGCGATGAGCGCGAACAGCTTGGGCGGGAACGTGAACCCGGCGACCTTGACGACCTCCAGCAGCGGCCCGGTGGAGGTCTCCAGCGTCTCGGTCTCGACCAGCATGGTCGCGGTGAACGCGACCGCGATGTAGATGACGACCGTGACGGCCAGCCCGGTGAAGAGCGCGAACGGGAAGTCCCTGGCCGGGTTCTTGGACTCCTCCGCCAGGTTGACCGAGTCCTCGAAGCCGAGCAGCGCGTAGAACGCCAGCGCGGTGCCGCCCAGCACGCCGAGGAACGCCCCGTTCGCCGGGTGGAACTCCAGCGCCCGGCTCGGCTCGCCGTCGCCGCTGATGAGCGCGAAGACGCCGATCACCATGATGACCAGGAGCCCGAACGCCTCGATCAGCGTGAGCACGATGTTGACCTTGATGGACTCGGAGATGCCGGCGAAGTTGACCAGCGTCACGAGCGCCAGGAAGATCAGCGCGCCCACCAGCGTCGGCAGCGACACGAACTCGGCGAGGTACTGGCCGCCGAACGCGCGGGCCGCCGCGCTCGCCGAGGTGATGCCGCTCATCATCACCGCGAACGCGACGATGAACGTCACGAACGGGATGCCGAACGCCTTGTTGGTGTAGAGCGCCGCCCCGGCCGCCTGGGGATACTTGCCCACCAGCTCGGCGTACGCGGTCGCCGTCAGCGCCGCGAGCACGAAGGCCGCCAGGAACGGGACCCACACCGCTCCGCCGACCTTGCCCGCGACCTGCCCGACCAGGGCGTAGATGCCCGCGCCGAGAATGTCCCCGACCACGAACAGCATGAGCACCCTGCGCCCGATGACGCGTTTGAGGCCGCCCTCGCTCTGTTGCGGATCGACCGCCGTCTCCGACATGCACCACTCCCTTGTCCTCGGCCCTGGAACCCCCGGTACCCACGAGCCGACTACTTATCGTCGATGATCCGGGACGGAGAGCCACCTCCGACACGCGTCACCATTCGGACAGGACGAGGGATTGCACCACCAGGGCGGTGATCGCCTGGGCGGCGAGCCAGCCCCGGGCCGGGGGCGCGTGGCGGCCCGCGGCGACGACCGTCCATGCGGCGTACGGCACCCAGATGCGTTCGACCTCGCCCCGGGTCACACCCGAGAGGGCGAGCGCGATCATGCCCAGCAGCGCCGCGCCCACCAGCAGCGCCGGCACGGGCGGCAGCGCACGGGCCCGCGCGGCCCGGCCGAGCGACGCCAGCGTGGACGGCAGGGCGTGGGCGACGGCCGGTCCGGTGAGGAGGCCCAGGACGGCGAAGTCCGCGACGAGGAAGTACCAGTAGGAGCGCATCGCCGACCCTCGGCTGACCCGGTACGTCTCGTGCGTCGCCGCCACCCCGTCCGGCCACCAGAAACCGAGCAGGGTGAACGCCAGCGGGACGATCGCGCAGCCCAGCGCCAGCACCGCGATGACCCGCCGGGACGGACGGGCGATGATCAGCACCGCCGCCGGGACCGCGAACAACGGAAGCAGGCCGTAGCTCAGGTACGGCAGCGAGCCGAGCAGCAGCCCCCCGCCGAGCGCCGCCACGAGGTGGTTCCGCCTGGCGGCGACCGCCACGAGCGCCGTCCCCCAGGCCCCGACGCCGAGGAAGAACGCGTCCATCGCGGTCGCGACCCAGAGCACCAGCGGCGCCATGACCAGGAACGGCAGCGCGCGCCGTGCCATGTCCTCGCCCGCGAGCCCGCGCACGGTGAGCGCGACGGCGGCCACGGCGGACGTGCCGACGAGGACGATCACGATCGCGGCCCACGTCGTCCCGCGCAGGCCGGCGGCGTCCAGCGCCCAGAACACCAGCGTGGGCAGCGGCGGATGGCCGCGGATGTGGGTGGGGTAGCCGTGCAGCCGGTCGGTGAACGTGCGCAGCCACTCCAGCGGGTCGGCCCGGACGGCGTCGAGCCCGGCCGGATACTCGGACGGGGCGTCCAGCGGCCACGCGAGGCGGTCGAACCCGTCCCCGCACGCGAGCGCGACCGTCCACGCCAGCGTCGCCGCCCACGACACCAGGAGCAGGGGACGCCAGCCCAGGCGCCGGGCGAGCACGGGCAGCGCCGCGACGCAGACCACGGCGACGCAGATCGCCGGGATCATCTGCCAGGTGTGCGGCTCGCCGCGCGCCTCGGCGTGCAGGGGCGGCAGCTTGTCCTCGGTCTCCAGCCCGGCCTCGCGCAGCACGTCCCCGACCACGAACGACGCCACGATGAACGCCGCCCAGACCGGCACGGCGATCCGCCCGGTCACCGCCGGACCCGATTCCGGAGCCGGCCCCGGTTCCAGAGGAGCCGGACGGCCGTGACGGCCGCCACCAGGGCCAGCAGGACGGCGAGGCCGCGCCCGTACGCGAGCGGGAGGATCGACGGGTTGTCCGGGCGGCGGCCGGTGCTGTTGATCATCGCTAGCGCCACCAGGACGAGCGCGCCCGCCACGATCAGCGCGACCCGGACCGGGCGGCGGCCGGCGGCGGGCAGCCGGGCGGTGAGCGCGCCGGCCAGGAGCACGGCGGGCACGAGCACGGCGTCGTGGAGGATCGCGGCCCCGGCGAACCACACCAGCCAGGGCCACGGCTCGGACTCGGCCACGATCCCGCCGAGCCCGAGCAGGATGAACGCCCCGCCGAGGACGTGGAGAACGACGCGGCCCTTCAGGCGGCCCTTCACGCGATCACCACCGCGTTCAGCCACTTGGTCTGCAGGACGCCGGGCCGGTTGGGCGCGATGAGCCTGCACGGACTGCCGTGGTCGAGATCGAGCGGTGCCCCGTTCAGGTCGAGGGCCAGGAGGGTGAGCGGGTCCTTCCAGTGCGGCGGGTCGACCCACGACTTCCGGTACGGGCCGCCGCGTTGCAGCGACTCGACCCGTACGCGGGCGTCGTCGGCGGCACCCGCCATCCGCAGCAGGTCGCGCAGCCGCACGCCGGTCCAGGTCGCGCCCGCGCTCCAGCCTTCGACGCACGAGATCGGGAGGCGCTCGGTGTGCTGCGGCAGTGCGCGCAACTCGGCGAGCGTGAACGAGAGCTCGCGTCCGACGCGGCCCGTGACGGTCAGCCGCCAGCCACCGTCCCGCGCGGTCGCCGAGACCCCGGCGGCCAGCGCGGTCGTGTTGACGGGCACTCCGGCGGGGCCGGTGCCGACGCGGCGCGGCGCGAGCACGGCGAGCCTGGCGAGCGGCGAGAACGTCTCGCCCGCCGTCGTCAGCGCCACGGCCGCCGACGCCGCCGCGACGGTGAACAGGAAGCCGCGCCGGTCGATCCCGTCCTCGGGACGTTTCATGACCGTCCGCCGGACCTTGCTCCACTCGTTCGCGATGTGGACGAGCAGGGCGCCGACGACGACGTAGGCCGTCCAGTAGTGCGCGACCGTGAAGGGGAACGGGAACGCGTACCAGTAGGCGATGTTCAGCAGCCCGGTGACGAGCTGGAAGAGGGCGCCCGCGACGAGCAGGAACACCAGGCCGCGTTCCGTCGCGTGCCGGGCCGACCGCACCGGCGGCCACTGCAGCAGCCGGGGATAGACGGTCCACAACTTGGCCAGCAGCAGCGGGATCGTGGCCAGGCCGCCGATGACGTGCAGGCCCTGGGTGACCCGGTAGAGGTTCACCGGGCGGGACGGCCAGCGCAGCCAGTCCGGCGGATGCTGCATGAAATGGCTGATGAGCCCGGTGACGAACGCGGTGCCGAACGCCACCGCGAGCCAGACGCCGAGCCACGACGCGGTGCGCTCGTCGTGCAGGCGGCTGCTGAAGCGCCCCCGGGCACGTCCTAGAACCGCAGGCTGACGAACCATCGTCCGGCCTCCTCCCATGACTCCGCGACCGCGGCCCCGGCGCCCGCCGCGAACATCGCCGCGTCGTCCGCGGAGACCCGCGCCCACGCGAACCACTCCCCGACGTTGCCGGCGGTGCGCAGCCGGACCCGCTCGGTGCGCGAACGGGTCCCGGGGGCGGCGACCTCGGCGAGGATCCGGCCGCCGGCGCCGAGCAGCTCCCCCGCCCGGCGCAGCAGCGCGACCGGATCTCCGCCGATGCCGATGTTGCCGTCGGCCAGCAGGATCGTCCGCCACTGCCCCGCGCCCGGCACCCGGTCGAAGACGTCCCGGCAGAGCGCGGGCCCGCCCGCGGCCACGGTGAGCGCGACCGCGTACGGCGCGATGTCGATGCCGAGGGCGAGCAGGCCCCGTTCGGTGAGCGCGACCGTCAGCCGTCCCGGGCCGGAGCCGACGTCCAGCGTCGGGCCGGCGCACCGGCCGAGGAGAGCGGCGTCCCCGGGCCGCAGGTCCAGCCATTCACCCACCGGCAGCGGGCGCCGCCGGCCCGCCGCGTCCTCGATCTCGACGCGGTGCGAGCCCTCCAGGGCCCGCTCGTACAGTTCGCCGATCATGCGCGGACGGCCCGTTCGTCCCGCACGCGGCGCACCGCGGCGGCGAACCGGCCGTGCGGGGCGGCGGCCGCCACCTTGCCCGCGTCCGCGGCCGTGTCGACGTCGGTCAGTTCGGGCAGCAGCGCCACCGACAGGCCCGCGGCGCGGAGCCGGCCGAGCTGGACCCGGCCCGTGTCCGGACGCGACATCGGAACGCCCCGGATCAGCCCGGCGTCGGGCCGCCGCAGGCCCAGCAGCCAGAAGCCGCCGTCCTCGGCCGGGCCGTACACCGCGTCGTGCGCCCGCAGCGCGTGCGCGGCCTGCTGGAGCAGCAGCAGGCTCACCTGCGGGGTGTCCATCCCGATCAGGACGAGCGGATGCCCGGTGTAGGCGTCGTCGAAGGCCGCGGCGAGCCGTTCGTCCAGGCCGGCGCCGCGCTGCGCGACCACCCGGAAGCCCGGCGGCAACCACGGGCCGGGGGCACCGTCCAGCGCGAGCACCCGGCCGGTGGACGTCACCGACGCCACGGTCTCCAGGGTGTCGGCGAGCGCCGCCTCCGCGAGTCCGGCCGCCTCCTCGGGCGTGTACGCGGGCATGAGCCGGGTCTTCACGCGGCCGGGCACCGGCTCTTTGGCGATCACGAGGTAGGTGACGTTCACGACGCGGCCTCCGCGAGGATCCGGCGCATGTCGCGGACGGCCCTGAGGGTGCCGCCGACCGTGCCCGTCACCTTGGAACGGCCCGTACGCGGCAGGTAGGGCACGTCCAGTTCGACGACCCGCCAGCCGGCGCCCGCCGCCCGCAGCACCATCTCCAGCGGGTATCCGAACCGCCGGTCGTGCAGGTCCAGCGCCACGAGGTCGGCGCGGCGCGCGGCCCGCATCGGCCCGAGGTCGTGCAGCCGGGTGCCCGCGCGCCGGTTGAGCGAGCGCGCCAGCACCGCGTTGCCCAGCCGTGCGTGCGGCGGCCACGCCCCGCGCCCGGCCGGGCGCCGCCGCCCGAGGACGAGCCCCGGCCGCGGGTCGGCGGCCAGCTCCGCGACGAGCCTCGGCAGCTCGCCCGGGTCGAGCGAGGCGTCGGCGTCCATCACGCACACCACCTCGGCCGTGGCCGCGAGGATCCCGGTGTGGCAGGCCGCGCCGAACCCCCGTTCCGGCGCGTCCACGACCGTCGCGCCATGCTCGCGGGCGACGCTCGCCGAGTCGTCGGTCGAGGCGTTGTCGACCACGATGGGCCGGTAGCCCTCGGGCATCCGCGCCAGCACCCACGGCAGGGCCTCCGCCTCGTTCAGGCAGGGCAGCACCACGTCGATCATGCGACCGCCCCCGCTCCGGCGAACTCGGCCATCCCGTCGGAGAACGAGACCTCCGCCCGGAATCCCAGCTCGCACCGCGCACGTTCCGGCGAGGCCACGATGTGCCGCACGTCGCCGAGCCGGTAACCGCCGGTCACCCGCGGTTCCGGACCTCCGTACGCCGCCGCCAGCGCCCCCGCCATGTCGGCGATCGTGCGGGGCCCGCCGCTGGCGATGTTGTACGCGCGGAACGCCCCCGCGTCCCCTGCGACCACATGGTCCAGCGCCAGGAGATTGGCCCGGGCCACGTCGCGCACGTGGACGAAGTCGCGCCGTTGCCGCCCGTCCTCGAACACCAGCGGCGGCTCGCCCCGTTCCAGCCGCGACCGGAACAGCGCCGCCACCCCCGCGTAAGGGGTGTCGCGCGGCATCCGCGGCCCGTAGACGTTGTGGTAGCGGAGCGCGGCGACCGAGCCGCCGGTCATCCGGGCCCAGGACGCGGCCAGATGTTCCTGTGCGAGCTTGGTGTCGGCGTAGACGTTGCGCGGGTCGAGCGGCGCCTCCTCGCCGACCGTCCCCGGGGCGAGCGGGCGGCCGCATCGAGGGCAGCCGGGCTCGAAGAGACCCGCCCCCAGCGCCTTCTCCGCACGCGGCCCCGGCCGTACGACCCCGTGCTCGTCGCATCTGTAGGCCCCCTCGCCGTAGACGACCATCGAGGAGGCGAGCACCAGGTGGTGGACGTCCGCACGAGCCATCTCGGCCAGGAGCACGGCCGTGCCGTGCACGTTGACGGAGGCGTAGCCGGGAAGGTCGAAGACGTCGACGCCGAGCCCGACCATCGCGGCCTGGTGGCAGACGGCGTCCACGTCCCGCAGCGCGTGGCGCACCGTTGTGGCGTCCCGGACGTCCTCGCGCGCGTCCGTGCCGTTGTCGAGGCCGCGCACGGAGTGCCCGGCGGCGGTCAGCACGTCGGCGACGTGCGAGCCGATGAACCCGGCGGAGCCGGTGAGCAGCACCTTCATGCGCCCGACGCTAGGTCGCCGGGAGCCCGTTCAGCCGGAAACGCGGCTCGCCGTACGCACCTCGTAAGATTTGCCGGCGGGCCGCGCGGCCGGGCCGGTCAGGTGTCGATGCGCTCGATGTCGAGCTCGGCGGCGCCCGCGGTGATGAACTCGCGGCGGGGCGCGACCTCGCTGCCCATCAGCAGATCGAAGATCTTGGCCGCCTCCTCGGAGTCCTCCACGCGGATGCGGCGCAGGATGCGGTGGCGCGGGTCCATGGTGGTCTCGGCCAGCTGGTCGGCGTCCATCTCACCGAGGCCCTTGTAACGCTGGACCGGCTCCTTCCACCGCTGGCCCTTGCGCTCGAACTCCACCAGCTTCTTGCGCAGCTCTCCGTCGGAGTAGCAGTAGACGTACTTGTCCTGGCCCTTCTTGGGCTTGACGAGCTCGATCCGGTGCAGCGGCGGCACCGCGGCGAACACCCGGCCTGCCTCCAGCATCGGCCGCATGTAGCGGTAGAGCAGCGTCAGCAGCAGGGTGCGGATGTGGCTGCCGTCGACGTCGGCGTCGGCCATCAGGATGATGCGGCCGTAGCGCGCGGCCTCGATGTCGAACGTGCGGCCCGAGCCGGCGCCGATCACCTGGATGATGGCGGCGCACTCGGCGTTCTTGAGCATGTCGGCGACGGACGCCTTCTGCACGTTCAGGATCTTGCCGCGGATCGGCAGCAGCGCCTGGAACTCGGAGTTGCGCGCCAGCTTGGCGGTGCCCAGCGCCGAGTCCCCCTCGACGATGAACAGCTCGCTGCGGTCGTCGGCGGTGCGGCAGTCGACCAGCTTGGCGGGCAGGGCGGAGTTCTCCAGCGCGTTCTTGCGGCGCTGGTTGTCGCGCTGGGTGCGGGCCGCGATGCGGGTCTTGGCCGCGCCCACGACCTTCTCCAGCACGGCGCGCAGCGGCTGCTTCTGGCCGCGCGCCGGGTTGTCGAAGACGTTCTTGAGCTCGCGCGCGACGACCTGCTGGACGATCCGGGTCGCGGCCGAGGTGCCGAGGATCTCCTTGGTCTGGCCCTCGAACTGCGGCTCGGGCAGGCGGACGGTCACGACGGCGGTGAGGCCCTCGAGGATGTCCTCCTTGATGACGTTCTCGTCGCCGTTCTTGAGCAGCTTGGTGGCGCGCAGCTGCTCGTTGAGCACCTTGACCAGCGCGCGGTCGAAGCCCTGCACGTGGGTGCCGCCCTTGGGGGTGGCGATCACGTTGACGAACGACTTGGTGACGGTGTCGTAGCCGCCGCCCCAGCGCAGCGCCACGTCGACCTCGAGGTCGCGCTCGACGTCGGTGGGGGTGAGGTGACCCTGATCGTCGAGTACCGGAACCGTCTCGGTGAAGTGACCGTTGCCCTGCAGCCGCAGCACGTCGACGATCTCGGCGTCCTTGGCCAGGTAGGAGCAGAACTCGCTGATGCCGCCGTCGAAGCGGAAGGTCTCCTCGACGACCTCCTCGCCGCGCTCGTCGCGGACGTCGATGGTCAGGCCGGGGATGAGGAACGCGGTCTGGCGCATGCGGTCCATGACCAGCGGCTGCTCGACCGTGGCGTCCTTGAGGAAGATCTGCAGGTCGGGCCAGAAGCGCACGCGCGTGCCGGTGGTCTTCCTGGCCACCTTGCGGATCTTGCGCATGCCGGACTTCTTCTTGAACCGCCCCTCGGGGCCGGGGGTGGCGAACTCGCCCGGCAGGCCGCGCTTGAAGCTGATGGCGTGGGTGGCGCCGTCGCGGTCGACCTCGACGTCGACCCGCGCCGAGAGCGCGTTGACGACGGAGGCGCCGACGCCGTGCAGGCCACCGGACGCGGTGTAGGACACGCCGCCGAACTTGCCGCCCGCGTGCAGCCGGGTCATGACGACCTCGACGCCGGGCAGCCCGGTCTTGGGCTCGATGTCGACGGGGATGCCCCGGCCGTTGTCGACGACCTCGAACGAGCCGTCGGGGTGCATCGTCACGCCGATGTGGGTGCAGTGACCGGCCAGCGCCTCGTCGACGCAGTTGTCGACGATCTCCCAGAGGCAGTGGGCGAGCCCGCGGCTGTCGGTCGACCCGATGTACATGCCGGGTCGCTTGCGCACGGCCTCCAGCCCCTCCAGCACCGAGAGGTGCCGGGCGGAGTAGCCGTGCTGGTCGTCGGTCGTCACTTCTTCAGCGGTCGCGGCGGTCAACTGCGTGTGCTCCTCGGGGGATGGACGTCGGTGGCAGGGTACTCCTGGGAGCCGACGGTCCTCCTGAAGGCTCGCCGCTGGGTGCGGGCGAGCCGGTGATCGCGATGTTCGAACATACCATCGAATACATCCCGGGGGGTCGAGTTCGGGTCGGCGCGACGGGTGGAGTCTTCCAACTCCACCCGTGGTGGGGTGTCCCCTGACCTGGCGCTCCGTAACGTGCAGATCATGGCACAGACGATCAGTGTTGCCGGTCTCCGCAAGAACTACGGGGACGTGCGGGCCGTCGACGGCGTGTCGTTCGAGGTGGACCAGGGCGAGTTCTTCGGGATCCTGGGCCCGAACGGGGCGGGCAAGACGACCACGCTGGAAATCATCGAAGGGCTGCGAGAGGCGGACGAGGGGACGGTCGCGGTCCTCGGGCTGCCGCCGTGGCCGCGCAATTCAAGGCTACTGCCCCGCATCGGCGTGCAGCTCCAGGCTTCGTCGTTCTTCGAGCGGCTGACGGCGCGCGAGCAGCTCCAGACGTTCGGCTCGCTGTACGGCGTCCCGGCGAAGAAGGCCGACGCGATGATCGAGACCGTCGGGCTCACCGACAAGGCCGACGTGCGCGTGGAGAAGTTGTCGGGCGGCCAGGCCCAGCGGCTGTCGATCGCCTGCGCCCTGGTGCACGACCCCGAGCTGGTCTTCCTGGACGAGCCGACCGCGGCACTCGACCCGCAGGCGCGCCGCAACCTGTGGGACCTGCTGCGCGAGATCAACACCGCCGGCCGCACCATCGTCCTCACCACGCACTACATGGACGAGGCCGAGATCCTCTGCGACCGCGTCGCGATCATGGACAGGGGCAAGATCCTGCGGCTCGGCCCGCCGGCCTCGCTGGTGCGCGGGCTGGACGCGCCGACCCGGGTCAGCGTGGCGAGCGGGGTGCTGGCCGAGGACGAGGCGAAGGACCTGCCCGGCGCCGACGAGGTCTCCGACGACGACGTCTCGCTGACGATCTCCACCCGGGATCCCTCGGCCGTCGTCGCCGCCCTGTCCGCCAGGGACGCGCTGGACGGCGTGCAGATCCGCGGCGCCACCCTGGAGGACGTCTTCCTCGATCTCACCGGACGGGAGTACCGGGCATGAGCACGCTGGCCAGCTTCAAGAGCCTCTCCCGCGCGATGGTGCGGGGATTCCTGCGGGACAGGGGGGCGCTGTTCTTCACCATCCTCTTCCCGCTGATGTTCCTGGTGATCTTCGGTGGCGTGTTCGGCAACCAGACCACCTCCAAGGCCGACGTGATCGAGGTCGGCACGGTGCAGGTGCTGGACCAGGCCAAGGCCGGCGCCGGCGCCGAGCTGGACAAGGTCATGTCGATCACGAAGAGCACCGACCTGAAGGGCGCGCTGAAGAAGGTCGAGGAGGGCGACGCCGCCGCGGCCGTCGAGCAGCGCGGCAACGAGGTGATCGTCCACTACTCGGCCGCCGACCAGGTGGTGTCGGGGACCGTCCGCGGCACCCTGAACTCGATCGTGCAGACCGCCAACATCGCGGCCACCGGCAGGCCGCCCGTCTACGAGCTCAGCGTGCAGCAGGTCGAGGACGACTCGACCAAGGCGATCCAGTTCTTCACGCCGAGCCTGCTGGGCTGGGCGCTGGCCTCGGCGGGCGTGTTCGGCGCCTCGCAGACGCTGGTCACCTGGCGCACCAAGGGCATCCTGCGGCGGCTCCGGCTGTCGCCGGCCCCGATCTCGGCGGTCTTCGGCGCCCGGGTCACGGTCAGCGTCGGCATCGCGATGGCACAGCTGGTGTTGTTCCTGGCGGTCGCGCGGCTGCCGTTCTTCGGGCTGCGACTGGAGGACTCCTGGTGGATGGCGATCCCGCTGGTCGTCTCGGGGGTGCTGGCGTTCCTGTCGATCGGCATGGTGATCGGCGCCTGGGCCAAGACCCAGGAGGCGGCGCAGACCGTCACGCAGCTCGTGGTGCTGCCGATGGCCTTCCTCGGCGGCTCGTTCTTCCCGATCGACGCGTCGCCCGGATGGATGCGGGCGATCTCGTACGTCTTCCCGCTGCGCTATCTGAACGAGGGGATGCTGAACGTCATGACGAGGGGCCTTGGACCGGGATCGGCCCTGCCCCAGATCGCCATCCTTCTCGGCATCTCGGTGGTCGGCGGATTGGTCGCTACCAGACTCTTCCGCTGGGATGACGCGTGACGTTCATAAAACCCTTGCCAAAGCGTGTGATGTCGGTCACTTATTGCCCCATTCTGCTCTGGGCGTACTCGTAGGCAGGTTGGGAACGTCAGCGTCGGGTTAGATGTTCTCCTAAGTACCGACCCCGAGCATGAGGAAGGTGCCGTGACTGGAGCCCTTGCCCCAACCAAGCCGCTGTCCGTCGCTGACCGTTGCGACCGCTGTGGCGCCCAGGCCTACGTCCGTGCTGTCCTTGTAGGCGGCGGCGACCTTCTGTTCTGCGCCCACCATGGGCGTAAGTACGCAGAGGCCCTCCGCGCGAACGGGGCCGACATTCAGGACGAGAGCGACAGGCTGAATGAATCTCCGGCTACCGCCCCCGAGGTCGAGCGGTAAGCCCCTGACATAAATGAATCCCGCGACGGCGGTCACCGACAACGGTGGCCGCCGTTCGCATTCCGCACAGTTATCACGCCAATACTCTCCGTATATGCACGATCTGCGTTCGGTCACTTCACGCGGTAGTGATAACCACCCGCAACGGTGAATCCCGCCCCGTCGTAGAGAGCCCGCGCGGCGGTGTTGCCCTCCACGACGAGCAGATAGGCGCGCCGGCAGCCCCGCGCGTGCCCCCAGTCCAGCAGCGCCGCCAGGACCCTCCTGGCCAGCCCGCGCCGCCGGGCCTCCGGCGCCACCGCCATCGCGTAGATCCCCAGCCACTCTCCCTGCGGCACGGCGCGTCCGGCGGCGACCCCGTCGAGCATCGCGTAACCGGCCGAAACGCCGGTGAGGATCTTCTCGGCCATCGGCAGCTGCTCCGGATACCGGCCGTCCACCGACCACCAGAGGTCGAGCCACTCCCGCGACGGCTCCCCGCCCACCACCACGCCGTCCGGGGCGCCCGCGCCGTCCCGGGCCACGCCCGGCGGCCCGTCGAGCTCCCTGATCATGGCCAGGGTCGGGTCCACCCGCGCGTAGCCCCGGGCCGCCAGCCGCTCGTCCAGCCCGGCGGGGCGCGCCCGGCCCGTGACCGAGAACACGGCGGGCTGCCCGAGACCCGCGTAGAACCGTTCGACCTGGTCGATCGAGGTGTCGAGCGGCCCGGGATCACCGGCCGGGAGCACCGAGTTGGCACGCTTGGTGACCCCGGCGGCGTGCCTGAGCACCCACCCGCCAATATTCTGGGAGTACGGGGCGGGCCAGGCCGCGGCCACCAGATCGTCGACGTTCAGGTCAGCGTTCGCGCCGTTCATCCGCAGCACCCTACGCGGATCACGCCGTCGTCATGCTCCCGGGAGAACCGTTGCTCATCTTGCTGCCGCCGTCGGAACGTAAGGCGACCGACGGGGACGGCCCGCCGCTCGATCTGGCCGGGCTGAGCTTCCCCGAGCTCAACCCGACCCGGGAACGGGTGTTGTGCGCGCTCGGCGAGGTGTGCCTGCGCGCGGACGCGCCGGAGGTCCTGGGGCTGCCCGCCGGGCAGGTCGTGGAGGCGCTCGGCCGCAACCGCGGGTTGTTCACGGCCGCGACGCTCCCGGTGGCGCGGCTCTACACCGGCGTGCTGTACGACAACCTCGACCTGGCCGATCTCCCGGCCGACCGCGCGGCCGACCAGATCGTCGTCTTCTCCGGCCTGTGGGGCGCGCTGCGGCTCACCGACCGCATCCCGCCGTACCGCCTGGCCATGGGCGTCTCGCTGCCCGAGGAGGGACGGCTGGCGGCGTTGTGGCGGCCCGTCCTCAAGGAGGCGCTGCACACCGGCGGCGAGCTGGTGGTCGACATGAGATCGGGCCCGTACGCGGCCGCGTGGAAGCCCCCGCGGCCGGCGGTGGCGGTGCGGGTGTTCCGCGAGCACATCCTCGGCGGCGTGCCGAAGCGCACCGTCGTCAGCCACATGGCCAAGGCCACCCGCGGAAAGGTGGCGCACGACCTGATCAAGGCCGGGGCCGCGCCGGAGACCCCCGAGCAGCTCCTCAAGGCCGTCGCCGGCCTCGGCTACACGGTCGAGCTGAACGGCTCCAATCTGGACGTCATCCTCGCCTAGGGCGTGTCTCGAGGTCGGCGTCCGTGGCGAGCGGGGCAGTCGACTTCGAGACACGCCCCAGGGTCGGCTCACCCCGCGCCCGGTCAGGCGGCGTGCACGTTGAGGTGGCGGCAGGCCTTGACGTACTGCGCGACCTCGTCGCCGCCCAGGTAGGTCCAGGGCAGGCTGCTGGGCCGGCCCCAGGTGCGGGACAGGTGCTGGCGGGCGGGACGGCGCGCGTCGGCCAGGTGGAACGCGGCGCCGAAGAGGTTGTGCGCCTCGATCGTGCGCGGGTGCGGGTACGGCCCCTCGAACCAGCCGCGGGCCGCGCCCTCGACGTCGCGGATCTCGTCCGACGAGAACCACGACGAGGCGCCCCGGATGATCCCGGAGCGTTCCTGCACGAAGTACTCGAAGTAGGCGAGCGGGACCAGCGCCGCGCGCGGGTCGGCGCGGTCGGCCATGCTCATCGCGAAGCGAGCGAAGTCGAACATCTCCTCCGGCACCCCGCCCCACTGCGGGGACAGCTGGACGACACGGGCCACGTGGGAGCCGAACAGGGTCGGATGGCGGTGGTGCGCCTCCTTCCAGAGCGCGTCCTTCTCCTCGCGGTCCAGATCGAGGCCGAGCGCCAGCCAGATCATGCTCTCCCACGGCACGGGGTCGTCCGGCCACATCTCCGCCGCGGTCATCAGCGGCTCGCGGGCGGCCCGCAACTTCTTGGTGAACGCCGTGTAGCCGGCGGCCTGGACGGCACGGGCGCGGGCGTCCGGCCTGATCTTCCAGGCCTCCTCCACGCGGGTGCGGCCGAGCCACAACCACAGGTCGGGGTTGCCGGGGTCCTCGGCGAGCAGGGCCTCGATGCCCTGGCTGTAACCGATGCCGGCCTTGCTGAGCGCCTCGACGCGCAGCGACCGCAGCTCGGCGTCGGCACGGGCCTCCGCCAGGGCGTACACGCCGGCGCGCAGGTAACGGTCGCGGACGGCCTCGACGGCGTGGTCGAGAACGGGGTCCATCCAGGGACGTCCGCCGATCACTTGTGGTGTGCGGGGGCGGGCCGCCGGGGGCCGGCCGAGCCTGTGCTGCTCCACCGGACCTCCAGGCGCCCGACCAAGCTCCATGAGTCCCATAGCGCGGAAGCGTAGGAACGGGCGAGGCTGCGGACGCTACTTGGATGTAAATAGTGTGTTACATGCCGTGGGAAGCCCTGACCTGGAGGTTTTCCACGAGTCATCGGTGATCGCCTGGCCGCCCTCCGGGACGTACACACGCGCGTAACACCGTGCCCGGAAACGCGGGAACGCCGGCCCCGCGCATGGCGGGACCGGCGTCCTCCGGTGGTCGTGCCGGGCCTAGTCCAGGTAGTCGCGCAGGACCTGGCTGCGGCTCGGGTGACGCAGCTTGGACATGGTCTTGGACTCGATCTGCCGGATGCGCTCGCGCGTCACCCCGTAGACCTTGCCGATCTCGTCGAGCGTCTTGGGCTGGCCGTCGGTGAGGCCGAACCGCATCGACACCACGCCCGCCTCGCGCTCGCTCAGCGTGTCGAGCACCGAGTGCAGCTGCTCCTGGAGCAGCGTGAAGCTCACCGCGTCGGCCGGGACGATCGCCTCGGAGTCCTCGATGAGGTCACCGAACTCGCTGTCGCCGTCCTCGCCCAGCGGGGTGTGCAGCGAGATGGGCTCGCGGCCGTACTTCTGGACCTCGACGACCTTTTCGGGGGTCATGTCGAGCTCCTTGGCCAGCTCCTCCGGGGTGGGCTCGCGGCCCAGGTCCTGGAGCATCTGGCGCTGCACGCGGGCCAGCTTGTTGATGACCTCGACCATGTGCACCGGGATGCGGATGGTGCGGGCCTGGTCGGCCATCGCGCGGGTGATCGCCTGCCGGATCCACCAGGTGGCGTACGTGGAGAACTTGTAGCCCTTGGTGTAGTCGAACTTCTCGACCGCGCGGATCAGACCGAGGTTGCCCTCCTGGATCAGGTCCAGGAAGAGCATGCCGCGGCCGGTGTAGCGCTTGGCCAGCGAGACCACCAGTCGCAGGTTGGCCTCGAGCAGGTGGTTCTTGGCGCGGCGGCCGTCCTCGGCGATCCACTCGAAGTCCTCGAGGTCCTCCTCGGACATCGTCGGACCGTCGGCGGCCAGGCGCTCCTCGGCGAACAGGCCGGCCTCGATGCGCTTGGCGAGCTCGACCTCCTGCTCGGCGTTGAGCAGCGGGACCTTGCCGATCTGCTTGAGGTAGTCCTTGACCGGGTCGGCGGTCGCGCCGGCCGCGGCGATCTGCTGCGCCGGAGAGTCGTCCTCGTCGTCACTGAGCGTGAACGACTCCTCCTCCGAGGTCGGGCCGGCGGGGCCCTCGGCGGCCTCGCCCGGCTTGCCCGCGGCCTTGGCGACGGGAGCCTTGGCGGGCGCGCCCTCCTCGGGCTCGGCCTCGGTCTCGTCGGTCTCGCCCTGCTCACCGTCGGCGGCGACCTCCTCGAGGTCGGCCTCGAGGTCGGCGAGGTCGGCGACATCGAGGTCGGCGACGTCGACGTCCTCGTCCTCGAGCTCGGGGTCGTCGCCCGCCTTGCCGGCCTTCTTGACCGGGCCCTTGGCGGGCTCGGCGGCGGCGGCCTTCTTGGCTCCGGGCTTCTTCGGCTTCGCCGGCCCCTTCTTGGGCTCGGCCTTCTTCGCCGCGGGCGCCGGTGTCGGCGCGGCGGCGGTCTCGTCCTCGTCACTCACGACCGCGGTCACCGTGTCGGGCTGCTCTTTAGCTGCAGCGGCTGTCTTGGGCCTGCGCGCCGGCGGCGCCGCGCGCTTGCGCGAACGCTTGGGCGCCGCGGAGTCGGCAGCGCTCACCATGACGGTCACACCCTCCTTGCTGAGGCTCCGCAGAATGCTGGAGGCCTTCGACACGGGGATGTCGGCCTCCTCGAACGTACGTCGTACGTCGTCGGCTTCGAGGTAACCCTGGGACCGTCCACGCTCGATCAGTTGCGCGATGACGTGCTCGTGCAGATCTGAAGCTTTCGAGGTCGAGCTAGCAGGCGACACAAATACCTCTCGAACGAACGTGTGGCTTGGTTGACCCAAGTGCCCTGACGGGCCCGGCCTCACACGGGGTGGGGCCACACACTGGGCGGGACTCCCCGGTGCGGGACCGCAGCGTACCCGCTCTTACTAGGGTCAAGCATTCTGGCACGGCTGCGCATTCCGCATGGACGTCCTGCCCGGTAACACACCACCTTAGGGGGCGCGGAGCGGTCCTTCGTACGCACTACGCCGTCTTCTCGCGGGTCTTCGGTGGTGATCAAGCGGACTTCGGCGGGACGTGCAGGGCAAGTACGGTCACATCGTCCACTTGCTCATACCCGGCAAGCATGCGATCGACCAGGAAGTCGACGAGTCTCTCGGGATCTCCTACCACTTCAGGTGGAGCGTCCGCGGCCACGGAGACGAGCTCCTCGAGGCCGACGTCCACTCCACGCCTACGGTTCTCCACAAGTCCATCGGAATAGAACACCACAGTGTTGCCGGTCTCGATGGAAAAACTTGTCTGTTGGCGCTGACTCGGCCACCCGAGGGGCGTTCCGGCTTCCCTGGTGCTCACGCGCGCGGGCGTGTCGGGCGAGATCAGCAAGGGCGGCGGATGCCCGGCGTTGCTGAACGCGCCCTTGCCGGTCTCGGGGTCGATCACGGCGTAGGCGACGGTGGTGAACTGCTCCTCGTCCTCCGTCGCGCTGAACAGCCGGTCGAGGCCGGCCAGCACGGCCGCGGGCCGCGGGTCGTTGAGCGCCAGGGCGCGCAGCGCGTTGCGGACGCGGCCCATACCGGCCGCGGCGAGGACGCCCTTGCCCATCACGTCGCCGACCGCGACGGCGAGCCGGTCG
The DNA here is from genome assembly GCF_040643285.1 of Spirillospora sp. NPDC047279. Taxonomy (NCBI): domain Bacteria; kingdom Bacillati; phylum Actinomycetota; class Actinomycetes; order Streptosporangiales; family Thermomonosporaceae; genus Spirillospora; species Spirillospora sp. NPDC047279. Next base: position 42,601 of record NZ_JBEYUA010000014.1, on the reverse strand, counting down.
TCCGGCAGCCGGAACACGTCGTACCAGTCGCCGCCGACCTGCACGTGGCGCGTCGCGGGGTTGTAGCGGGCCGCGAGCTGCATGCCCGGCAGCTGCGGGAGGTCGCTGGGCAGCAGGCTGCGCTGGAGCTCCTCGGCGGTCTTGTGCTCGCGCTCGAACAGCAGCGCGCGTTCGACCGCCAGCGCGCACTGGCCCGCCAGGGCCTCCAGGAAGACCCGCTCCTCCTCGGTGATCTCCCGCGGGCGGGTGAACGAGAAGCGCAGGGCTCCTATCGGCGCGCCCGCCGCGAGCAGCGGCAGGCCCACCCAGGCACGTTCCTCGGTGTGCTGGAGGAACAGGCCCGCCTCGTCGCGGCCGAGCTGCAGCCGGAGGCTGTCGGGATGCTCGGCGAGGAACGGCCGGCTCTCGCGCACCGCCACCGACATAACGGTTTGGTCACTGACCTTGAAGTCGTCGCGGGAACCGCCGCGGCCCTCGCCGTCGCGTTCGGCGCCCGGCTGGGACGGCGCGACGATGCTGAGCCGGAGCTTGTCGTCGTCGAGCAGCGCCACCGCGGAGTAGTCGGCGCCGATCGCCGACCGGCCCACCTCGGTGATCACCTGGACGACCTGGCTGACCGTGAGCGCCTCGGCGAGCATCGAGGTGGCCTGCTGCAACCGCGCGGTGCGCAGCGCCGCCGCCGACAGCTGCTCGGTCAGGCGGCCGCGCATCTCCTCGGCCTCGCGCTGGCCGGTCACGTCGGTGTTGGCGCCGACCCACTCGATCACCGACTCGCCCTGCCAGATCGGCACGGCGCGCACGTCGAAGTGCCGGTACGTGCCGCTCTTGGTGCGGATCCGGTAGTTGGTCTCGAAGACGCGGTTGTCCTCGACGCAGTCGCGCCAGATCGACTCGATGCGCGGCTTGTCCTCGGGGTGCACGACCGCCAGCCAGCCGTCGGTCGCGTAGTCGTCCTGCGTCTGCCCGGTGATCGCCCGCCATTCGGGCGCGTCGTCGATCACGCCGCCGGCCGGCGCGGCCACCCAGACCACCTGGGAGCTGGCCTCCACGAGCGAGCGGTAGCGCTGCTCCTTGCGCCGGATGACCTCCTCGGCGCGGCGCCGCTCGGTCACGTCGAGCGCGGTGAGCACGACGCCGAGCAGCTTGCCGTCGGGGCCGTGCGAGGGCAGCCAGGAGCAGGTGAGGATGCGTTCGTCGCCGAGCAGCCGTCCGGGCGTGTCGGAATCGGTGCGGACCGTGGCGGAATCGGCGGGCTCGGCGGCCGGATCGGGCCCGTTGGACGTCGCGGCGCCGGGCTCCGCGTGCGGATCGCCTCCGCCGGGCGCCTCGCCGGAGGCCGTGGTGCCGGCGTCGGCGGGCTCAGCCGGGCGCGGCACGGCCGGCGGGCCTGAGACGGTCAGGTCGACGTCGGCCAGGGGCCGGTCTTCGGCCAGGACCTTGCGCAGCGCGGTCTCGAAGGCGGTCGCGAGCTCCTCGGGGAGCGACTCGGCCGGGCGGCGGTCCTGCAGGTCGCCGGTCGCCACGCCGAGCAGCCGGGCCAGCGCGTCGTTGACACGGCGGCAACCGAGCCCGGTGTCGAAGAACGCGAACCCGGCGGGGGCCTCCTTCATCAACGTCGCGTACAGCGCGGAGTCGGACGCATCCATGGGCTTGCCCTCCACCCCAGAGATCCGGGGACGCGGAACGGACGTGTCGGTGTTCATGGACAACACCTCCGTCCCAGGGGGTCCCGTACCGCGAGGCAAGTCTTCATCACTATGAGTGAATGGGAGCAGGCTAACGCTCCCGCCTCCATCACAACACCGGTCGGAGTCAGGTACTCATCATCCCGATGGTTCGCCGTGGACGGAAGCCCTGTCAGGCATCCAAGTCACGCGACCCCCATGGAATTCGGACGCAGCCCGGCCCCACGCCCGGTGATCCCGGGCGCTCCGGTTCGGACGGCAAGTAGGAGATGTTACGACGCCACGGCCTCGCGAGGAACCGATCCGCGCACATCGATCTGTTTTGGGACACGCCGAATGGCCCGCGAGCTGCGCCGCATCCCTTTGCAAAAAGAAGGTAAAGCCTCACGGAGGGTCAGATCCGGCCCGTCGACCGGCCCGTCGACCGGCCCTCGACCGGCCCCTTCGCCCCGCCGGTCAGCCCTTCGCCTTGGCGGCGGCCTTCATCTCCTTCTTGAAGGCGCGGACCTTCTCCAGCGAGTCGGGCCCGGTGATGTCGGCGACCGAACGGGTCGAGCCCTCCTCGCCGTAGGCGCCCGCGGCCTCGCGCCAGCCGTCCGGCGTCACCCCGTACTGCTTGCCGAGCAGCGCCGTGAAGATCTGCGCCTTCTGCTTGCCGTACCCGGGCAGGTCGTTGAGCCGCTTGAACAGCTCGCGGCCGTCCGGCACGTCCCGCCAGATCGCCTCGGCGTCGCCGCCGTAGTGCTCCACCAGGTACTGGCAGAGCTGCTGCACCCGCTTGGCCATCGAACGCGGGTAGCGGTGCACGACCGGCGGCTCCGCCATCAGCGCCTCGAACGCCTCCGGGTCGTAGGCGGCGATCTCGTGCGCGTCCAGGTCGTCCCAGCCGGCCCGCCGCGTGAGCACGTAGGGCCCGGCGAACGCCCGCTCCATGGGGAACTGCTGGTCGAGCAGCATGCCGACCAGCGCGGCGAGCGGACTGCGCCCCAGCAGCTCGTCCGCCTCCGCCTGCTGTGCAAGGTGAACCTCGATGGCCATGCCCCCAGCTTAGAGATCTGACGGTTCCCTTACGCCCCGACCCGGCCCATGGCGGTACGGGTGCGGCAGTGCTCGAATGGACGCGTGAACGAACGACCCGTGGACGAGGACGACGAGACGGGCGGCGCGCCGGTGGGGCGGCGGGTCGTCCTGGGCATGCTCGGGCTGGGCGCCGTCGGCGTCGCGGTCGGCGCGGGCCTCCAGCAGAAGGTCAACCGGGCGCTCGCGCCGCTCGGGCCGGTCGGCCAGGTGCTGCCCGCGGCCGGCGGGTTCCGCTACTACTCGGTGGTCCCGAGCGTGAAGCGGCTGACCCCGGTGACGTACCGGCTGACGGTGAACGGGCTGGTCGACGAGCCGCGCACGTTCGGCTTCGCCGAGCTGGGGCGGCTGCGGCAGACCCAGATGACCAAGGACTTCCAGTGCGTGACCGGCTGGCGTGTGGAGGACGTCGCCTGGGCCGGCGTCGCGCTGCCCGACCTGCTGGACGCCGTCGGCGTGTCGGCGCGGGCCCGCGCGGTGCGGTTCCACTCGTTCGACGGCGTCTACACCGAGTCGCTGACGCTCGGCCAGGCCCGGCGCCGGGACGTGCTGGTCGCGACCGGGATGCTCGGCGGGCAGGTGTCGCACGACCACGGCGGGCCGGTCCGGCTGTTCGTGGCGCCGATGTACGGCTACAAGTCGCTGAAGTGGCTCGGCCGCATCGAGCTCACCAGGGACGTCGTCCCCGGTTACTGGGAAGATCGTGGATACGACGTCGACGCGTGGGTCGGCCGGTCGAACGGGCGTGACGATGAGCCGACCTGACGTGACCGACGCCGCCCCCGGGCCCGGGCCCCGGCCCGCGGCCGGGCGGGACGCGCTGATCGCGCGGTTCACCCGCGCCGAGCGCGCGGTGCACCACCTGACCGGCCTATTGATGCTGGTCTGCCTGGTCACCGCCGCCTGCCTGTACGTCCCCGACCTGGCGACGCTGGTCGGGCGGCGGAACGTGATCAAGCCGATCCACGTGTGGGCGGGGTTCCTGCTGCCGGTGCCGATCCTGCTCGGCCTGGCCTCCCGCGCGTTCCGCCGCGATCTCGGCCGGCTCAACCGGTTCGGGCCGCACGACGCCGAATGGCTGCGCCGCGGCGACCGCCGGGACGTGCTGGACGGGCGCGGCGTGATCGCCGTCGGCAAGTTCAACGCCGGGCAGAAGCTGAACGCCGCGTTCGTGGCCGGGTCGATCCTGGTGATGCTCGGCACCGGCGCCATGCTCACCTTCCCCGACCCGTGGCCGGACTCCTGGCGCGGCGGCGCCACGTTCGTCCACGACTGGCTGACCCTGGCGATCGTGATCATGACGGCCGGGCACCTGGCCTACGCGCTGCGCGACCGGGGCGCGATGACCGGGATGCTGACCGGCCGGGTGGACCGTCCGTGGGCGGCCCGTCACCACGCGGGATGGCTGGACGCCGTGGACCGTTCCCGGACGGGGGCGGGCGGCGCGGCCGGCGATTCCCGGAACGTTCCCGCAGGCGGAGCCGAAGAGCCTGGAAAACATGACCGGATGAGCCCTTGACACCTCTCGCAGAAACGTTGGAATAGGACATCGAGGAGAGGTTGGCCGGTACCCCGTCCGCAGGGACCTCTTGGGCTCGGAAGGTGTGCGTATGCCTGCACTCGCCGATCACCGAAGCGCGACCCGCGACCGTCTCGCGCGGCGTCTCGCGGCGGAGTTCGCGTCCTTCAACGCCGTCACGGTCGAACGTTGTGTCGCCGACGTCCAGGCGTGCATGACGCACCTGGGACTGGAGGCCACGCCTGATCTGGTGGAGCGCATGGCCCGGGAGCACCTGGTCGGGATGATCAAGTCCGAGCCGCCGTCCGGGCGCGCGCCGTTCCACCAGGCACACGGCGATCTCTGACCCGGCTCAGGGGTCTCCCGGCCGGTTCCGCCCGGCGCGCCCGGCGCGGTTCCGCGCGGTGCGCGGCGCCGGGCGGCCCATTCCGGTCTGGCGGAGGTGTCCTGGACACCGCCAGGCAGCGGATCTGAGAAGCTAGAGACGTGAGTTCCCGCAGCCGCCGCCGCCCCTTCGGGGATTCCGCGCGGGACGGCAGGCCGCCGTCGGACGAGGTCTCCGCGATCTTCGACGACATGTTGCGGCACGCCCGGGAGCTGCTCGCGGTGCGCAGCCCGCTGGACGCCGAGCTGATCGTCAGCGAGATCCTCGGCTCCTGGTGGGGGCACCGGCTCGCCGAGGGCGACGTCGAGGAGGTCATCGGCGAGGCCCTGATCGACTACGCCGGGCGGGCGGGCACGCCGGCCGCGCTGGCCCTGCTCACCGGCGTCTCCTACCTCGGCACCCCGCGCCAGCAGGCGCGCGCCGAACGCGCCGCGCTCGAGCTCATGGACCGCGGCGTCGCCCGGCCGGGATGGGCCGACCGGGTCGGGATGGTCGCCCACGAGGAGTGCTACGTCTCCCGCGACGTCTACGGCGACCAGGACTCGATCATCTGCACCTACACCTACGGCGGCACCGAGCGGCACGCCCTGGTGGTGCTCGTCGACCGCAACAAGGCCACGCACGCCGGCGACGAACGGCCGCCCTCGTGCGGCATGGTCCGCGACGCGTGGGTGTCGTCCCAGGTCGACAGGCTGCTCGACCACTGCCGCCAGGAGGGCCGCGACAACCCGCTGATGCGGTTCGAGCAGCTCGACCCGCGCGACACCCGGGCCGTCCTGCAACGCGCCCTGAGGTTCACCGGCGAGACCGCGAGCCCGCCCGTCAACGACACGTTCGGCTCCTACCACGCGTTCGTCCGTGCCCGGGTGCGCGCGCTGCCGCCGGGCGGGCGGTCCCCGCGGCCCGAGCCGTTCGGGCGCGACCGGCGCGCCACGATCGCCGCCAGGTTCCTGGCGTCCGACGAGGCCGAGGACCTGTCCGACCGGTCCGCCGCCAGCCACTGCGTCGACCGGATCATCGACTACGGCTGCGCCCACGACTTCGGCCGCCCGCTGCGGGTGAGCCCGATCAAGTGCGAGATGTTCCTGCTCGACTGGCTGCCGCGCAAGGTGCTGCTGTCATCGGCCGAGCAGGAGGCCGTGCCGCACGTGCTGGCCGCCTGGGTGCGGTGGGCGGGCCGCCGCACCGGGCTGCCCGAGGAGGGCGTGCGCGCCACCCTGGACGCCGTCTGGGACGCCACCACCAAGTTCGCCGAGGCCTACCACGACCCCTCCTCGTTCGGCCTCGACCGCGAACTCGTCGACCGCCTGCTGCCCGACGGCGATCTGGAGGCCCTCCCCCGCCGGGCGTTCGCGCTGCCGTTCCTGTCGGGGCGGCACCGCCTCTCCGGGCGGCACGGCGTGATCGACCTGTCCACCCTCGACCCCGCCGACGCCGCCGACCGCCGGGTCATGATCGAGTTCGAGCATCCCGGCGCCGACTCCGACCACGTCGACGCGCACGAGCGGCTCACCGAGCGGCTGTGGAACGGTGATCCGCCGCAGCTGTGGGAGACCGCGCAGGCCCTGCTGGACGTCGGCTACGAACGGCACGAGATCCTGCACAAGTTGATCGAGGTTCTCGATCGGCCCGGCGGAGACGCCGAACTGGTGAAATCCTTGCGTGTCCTGCGTCACGAACCGCCTCCTGAGTGAACTTCCGGTTTGCCAGCGGCGTCCGGGACGACAATCATCGGGATCTCGGGCGCGGGTTTCGGGGACGTCCCGGCGGTAGGGAGTGTGATCTTGTTGGAGTGGTCCGAGTTCGCCCAGCGGCTGGGCCGTGAGCTGGCGGGGCTCGAGCAGGACACCATCCTCATCGTGCGCGAACGCGACGAAAGCCGCCATTACGTCCAGGCGATGCGGGAGCCGGACCGGCTCTACGCCGAGGCGGTCAGCAACAACTTCCTGGACGGCCCGCTGTTGCTCACCCTCGCCGACGAAGAGGTCATGAGCGAGGCCGGCTGGCGCCCGCCCGCCGAGCCCGCGCCGCGCAACTGGTGGACCGAGCTCTCCGAGTCCCTCCACTCGTCCATCCACCCGGTCGACTACTCCCGGCTCGCCGACGTGATGGTCACCGCGCTGCGCGACGTCCAGGGCGTGCGCCGCCCCTCCGACCTGGTCTACGAGTCGTTCCACCGGCACGGCACCGGACTGATCGAGCTGCTCGACTTCGGCATCGAGACCGCCGACCCGAGCCGGATCAGCATCCGCCGCCGCACCGCCGACCCCGAGGACCTCGAGAGCCTGCTGGCCGACGCCAAGCAGCGCGGCGACCACAACGCCTACTTCCAGCTGCTGCTCACCGCCGACCTCGTCCTGCCCGCCACCGGTGCCGCCGTCGAGGACCCCGAGGTGGCCGAGTTCCCGACCACGACCATCGGCGGCGCCACCTACGTCATGGTCTTCACCTCGCCGCACGCCCTCGCGCGTTCGGTCGGCGACCAGGCCGCGGGCCTCTACCGGCGGTCCTCGTTCGACCGGCTGGCCGCCGCCTGGCCCGACCCCACCTGGCAGCTGGCGGTCAACGCGGGCCTGCCGTCCGAGGTGCACCTGGACGCCACCGCCGTCGCCCGCCTGGACTCGATGGCCAACCCCGCGGGCGGCTCGGCGGCCGGATCGCCGGCCGGATCGCCGGCCGGATCGCCGGGCGGCCCGGTGAGCGGATTGCCGGGCGGCCCCATGGACGGTCCGACGGGCGGGGAGCCCGAGCCCGCGCTCCTGGCCGCGCCCGTCCCCACGGGCCTGCCCATCCGCACCCCCCAGGGCACCCGGCTGTGGCGCTGGAACGGCGAGGGCGACGAGGTCCCCGTCGCCGTCTTCGACGCCATCACCGGCTCCTGGACCCCCGTCGCGATACCCGCCCCATGGACAGAGTGACCGCGTGGACTGGAACGACTTCGCCCAACGGCTGACCATCGAGCTGATGAGGCTCCCGGTCCGGTCGTTCCTGATCCTGCACAAACCCGGTGGCCTCCCGTACGCCCAGGTCATGCGCACCCCGGAGTTCCTCGACTCCGAGGCGGTGAGCAGCGCCTTCCTGTCGCGCCCGCTGAAGGCGCGCCAGGAGAAGATCCTCACCGACCTCGGCTGGCGCCCGCCCGACGACCGCGAGCACCACAACTGGTGGCACCGCGCGGCCGTCGACGAGCGCACCGGCTACCCGCTCGCCGCCACCTGCGACGAGCTGGCCGGGCGGATGGCCGCCGCCTTCCGCGACGTCTACGAGGTGAGCTCGCCGCTGGAGCTCGTCTACCAGGCCTCCCGGCCCGGCGAGGGGCCCCTGGCGATCCCCGGCCTGGGCATCCCGCTCGCGCTCCCCGACGTGCCCGACCAGACCCCCGACCTGGAGTCCTCCCTCACCGAGGCCCGCGAGCGCGGCGACCAGCAGGCCTACCTGGACCTCCTCGCGGGCACCACGCTCTACCTGCCCGGCGACCCCTCGCGCGACGACCACCACTACGCCACCGCCCAGTTCGGCGACGGCACGTTCGTCCTCGCGTTCACCTCGCCGGACGCGATGGACCGCTCCCTTCGCGGCCAGGCCGTCCACCACCGCGCCGCCACCCTCGCCGACCTGGCCCGCGGCTGGCCGCGGCCCGAATGGCGGCTGGCGATCAACCCCGGCCTTCCCAGCGCCGCCTACCTGGACGCCTCCGTCCTGACCCACACTCCCCCGCCCGCGGCTCCGCCTCCGGCCGCTCCCGCCGCGACGCCCGTCCACGAGGCGCCGCCGGCGCATGAGGCGCCGCCGGTGCACGAGGCGCCGCCGGTGCCGAACAACGTGAACGGCGACCACGCGCCCGCGGAGCACCTGGCGCACTGGCGGGACGAGTCCGAACGTGCCGAGACGGCGGCCCCCGCGTACGCCCCCCAGGCGTCGCCGGTCTTCGATCCGGCGCCACCGGCACAGGAGGTCGCGCCCGACGCCCCCGTGCCGGCCGACGAACGCCTGACGCCGTGGCACGACGACGCGGAGCAGCCCGTCGTCGCCGCTCCCGAGGCGGCTCCCCTTTTCGACGCCTCCTCGGCCGATGTGGGCGCACCCGCCGTTCCCATGGAGCGGGAACGACCGCCCGCGCCCGCTCCGCCCGCCGCGTCCCCCGCGCCGCCCATCGCGCCCGAGGCTCCCCCTGCGCAGCCGCCCATCGCGCCTGAGGCCCCGCCCGCACAGGCGCCCGTCGCACCCGCGCCGGCGCCGCTCCAGGACCCTGAGCCGCTCGCCGAGCCCGCGCCGCCGCCCCCTCCCGCGGACGTCCCGCGCCCGGAGCCGGAGGCCCCTCGGGTGGAGGAGGAGGCGGCGCCGCAGGCGAACGTGGCGGCGGCGCACTCCGCGGACGCCGCCGAGAGCGAGCCCGCGGCGCACATCGAGGTCGTCGTGATGCAGAAGGTGGTGCGCCACGAGCACGTGAGCCATTACCTGGACGGCGGCTACCCGTGGGTGGCCGGCTACGTGCACCGGCTCCAGGACGTGGTCGACCTCGACACGCCGCAGCGCATCGTCCGGGCGCTCGGGCTGGTCTACGAGGGGTCGCCGTTCTCCTGGCGCGACGAGGACGTGCACGTGGTGCGGTGGCCCGTGGTCAAGCCGGGGCTGTTCCGGCGGCCGCTGGGCGGGATCGACGAGTGGAGCATGGGCATCATCCCGGGCGGATGGGTGATCGAGAAGGCGCCGTTCCCGGGGTCGGGCTACGCGCCGGGCGACGGGCCCGCGATCCCGGAGTTCAAGATCGACAGCCAGCGGCTGCCGCACGGTGCCGAGATGTACCGGATCGACCGGACGGGCGCGGAGACGCTGGTGGCCGGCTACGACGCCGACCTCCGCCGCTGGGTGCGAGTGGAGGGACCGGCATGAGGCACGGCTACTACGCGGCCTGGCGCGGCGGCGAGTACGAGGCGAGCCCGGACGGTCCGCAGGTGCGCCTCTACTCGGCGGCGCCGGTGGACGGCTTCGAGGAGGCCTCGCCGGGGCGGTTCGTGCGCGTCGTGCGGGCCGGGGAGGTCGAGCGGCTGCTGTACGTCAACACGTTCTGCACGTGGCGCGGCGAGCCGTTCGTGGTGCTGGGCGAGCACGAGACGTGGCTGCGGGTGGAGTACACCGGCGGCAAGGCGCCGGTGGCCGAACGGCTCGGGCTCGAGGCGTTCGACCGGGGCGTGTACCAGGCGTGGGCGCCGCGCACCGAGGTCATGGATCTTCGCGAAGAGGCCGTCTGACGGAAAGGTCCGTCTAAACGGGCACCGAACGGGCATGAGGTCCGCATGACCGCCCATCAGCCTTCGGTGCTGACCCCCACCCAGGCGCGGGCGTTGTTCCGTACCGGCGCCACGACCCCGACGACGAGCGGCTGGTGCCGGGGCCACGCCCAGGCCAACCTGCTGGCGGTGCCGCGCGAGCTGGCGTTCGACGCGCTGCTGTTCGCGCACCGCAACCCGGGCCCCTGCCCGCTGCTGGACGTCACCGACCCCGGCGACCCGCACCCGCGCGCGGTGGCGCCGACCGCGGACCTGCGGACGGACCTGCCCGCCTACCGTGTGTACGAGAACGGCGTCCTGCTGGCCGAGGTGGGCGACGCGACGGAGTACTGGCGGCCCGACCTGGTGTCGTTCCTGTTCGGATGCAGCTTCAGCTTCGAGGCGGCGTTGTCGGCGGCGGGCGTCCCGGTGCGGCACATCGGCCAGGGCCGGAACGTGTCGATGTACGTGACCGACCGGCCGTGCGTGCCCGCCGGCCGCCTGTCCGGGCCGCTGGTGGTGTCGATGCGGCCGATCCCGGCGGGGCAGGTCGCGACGGCGGTCGAGGTGAGCGCGCGGTACCCGGACATGCACGGGCCGCCCGTGCACGTGGGCGACCCGGCGGAGCTGGGGATCGCCGATCTGGACCGGCCGGAGTTCGGAGATCCGGTGGAGTTCGCGCCGGACGACGTGCCGGTCTTCTGGGCGTGCGGCGTCACGCCGCAGGCGGTGGTGATGGCGAGCAAGCCGGAGTTCGCGGTCACGCATTCGCCGGGGCGGATGTTCATCACCGATCACTCGGACGCGGCGCCGCTCTGACCGGGTGACGGCTCTGGTCGGGTGACGGCTCTGGTCGGGTGATAGATCTGGGGCATGGCGGTCATCGACATCAACGCCGACCTCGGTGAGGGGTTCGGCATCTGGGAGCTCGGCGACGACCTCGGACTGCTCGGCGTGATCACCAGTGCGAACGTGGCGTGCGGTTTCCACGCGGGCGATCCGCTGGTGATGCGGCGGGTGTGCGGGTGGGCGGTCGAGCGCGGCGTGACGATCGGCGCGCAGGTCTCGTACCGCGATCTGGCCGGTTTCGGGCGGCGCGCGATGGACGTCCCGGCGCCCGAGCTGACCGCGGAGGTCCTCTACCAGGTCGCGGCGCTCGACGGCATCGCTCGCGCGGAGGGAGGCCGGGTCGCCTATGTGAAGCCGCACGGCGCCCTCTATAACCGTGTCGTGGGCGATCGGGAGCAGGCGGGTGCCGTGGCGGCGGCCGTGCGCGCCTACGACCCGTCGCTGCCGCTGCTGACGTTGCCCGGGTCGGTGGTGCACGAGGTCGCCGGCGGGCTCACGGTGGTCAACGAGTACTTCGCCGACCGCGCGTACACCCCGGAGGGCACGCTGATGCCGCGGGGCGAGCCGGGCGCGGTGATCCACGATCCGGGCGTGGTGGTCGAACGCGCCGTGCGGATGGCGGCCGGCGAGGCGGTCGCCGCCGCCGACGGCACCGAGATCGTGCTGGACGCGCGCTCGATCTGCGTGCACGGCGACACCCCGGGCGCGGTGGAGCTGGCCCGGCTGGTCCGCGAGGCGCTCACCGGCGCGGGCGTCGGGCTGGAGTCCTTCGCGTGAAGGTCATGAGGGCGGGCGACGCCGCGCTGCTCGCCGACACCGGCGACCTGGAGACCGCGCACCGGCTCGACACCGCGATCCGCGCCGCCGCCCTGCCGGGCGTCGTCGACGTCGTCCCCGGCGAGCGGACCGTGCTCGTCGTCACCGATCCGGCGCGCTGCGATCTCGGACGGCTGGCGGCGCGGCTGCCGGAGCTGCCGCTGACGGCGGCCGAGGCGACGGCGGCGCCGCCGGTGGAGATCCCGGTCGTGTACGACGGCGAGGACGTGGCCGAGGTCGCCGGGCTGACCGGGCTCTCCCGCGACGAGGTCGTCGAACGCCATGCCGCCGCCACCTACACCGTCGCCTACCTCGGCTTCTCCCCGGGCTTCGGGTACCTGACCGGCCTCGACCCGGTGCTGCACGTTCCGCGCCGCGAGTCGCCGCGCACGTCGGTGCCGGCCGGCTCGGTGGCGATCGCCGGCCCGTACGCCGCCGTCTACCCGTCGGCGTCGCCGGGCGGCTGGCGGCTCCTCGGCCGCTCGCCCCTGACGTTGTGGGACGTGACGCGCGACCCGCCGTCGCTGCTGCGGCCCGGCGGCCGGGTGCGCTTCGTCCGGGAGGAACGGTGATCGAGGTCGTCCGCCCCGGCCCGCTGGCGACGGTGCAGGATCTCGGCCGTCCGGGGCACGCGCACCTGGGCGTCCCGCGTTCGGGGGCCGCCGACGAACGTTCGTTCCGCCTGGCCAACCGGCTGCTCGGCAACGCCGACGACGCGGCGGCCGTCGAGCTCACGCTGGGCGGCGCGGCGTTCCGCTTCGACCGGGCCGCGTGGATCGCCGTCACGGGAGCGCCCGCGCCGCTGACGATCGGCGGGCGGGCGTACGGGGCGAACGCGCCCTGCCCGGTGCCCGCGGGCGGCCTCGTCGAGCTGGGCCTCCCGTCCGGGGGCCTGCGCACGTACCTGGCCGTGCGCGGCGGGCTCGACATCGAGCCCGTGCTGGGCAGCCGTTCCACCGACCTGCTGTCCGGCCTCGGCCCCGGCCCCCTGGCCGCCGGCGACCGCCTGCCGGTCGGCCGTTCGCGCGGCGACATCACGGTGGACGTCGCGCCGGTCGGCCCGCTGCCCGCCGAGCCCGTCCTGCGGATCCTGCCGGGCCCGCGCGACGACTGGTTCACGCCGGACGTCATCGCGGTGCTCTGCGCGCAGCCGTACGAGGTCACCGCGGACAGCAACCGTGTCGGCGTCCGGCTCGACGGCGCCAAGCTGCTCCGCACGCGCGAGGGCGAGCTCGGCAGCGAGGGCATGGTCACCGGGGCGCTCCAGGTGCCGCCCAGCGGCCTCCCGATCATCTTCCTGGCCGACCACCCCACGACCGGCGGTTACCCCGTCGTCGCCGTCCTGGCCGCGTCCGACGTCCCCCTGGCCGCCCAGCTCCGTCCCGGCGGGCGCGTCCGCTTCCGCCCGGCGGGTTAGCGGGCGGGTCAGGGCGTCGCCCGCGGGGCGGCCTCAGGGGCGGTCCCGGGGGCGCTCGCGGGCGGGCGGGACGGGGTGGGGCGGGACGCCGGGGACGACGGTGTTGGAGATCGTGCCGATGCCCTCGGCGGTGAGGGTGACGGTGTCGCCGGGGCGCAGGGGCGGCGGGTCCCGGCGGCCGTTGCGCCCCCAGAGCTCGGCGAGGCAGCCGCCGTTGCCGCACGTCCCGGAGCCGAGGACGTCGCCCGGCCGGAGCTCGGCGCCGCGGGAGGCGTAGGCGATCAGGTCCTCGAACGGCCAGCCCATGTTGGACAGCAGGTCGCGGCCGACGACCTCGCCGTTCACCTCGGCGGTGAGCGCGAGGCGCAGGAAGCCGCCGGCGTCGCGGCGGGGCTCCAGCTCGTCGGCGGTGACCAGCCACGGCCCGAGGGTGGTCGCGGAGTCCTTCCCCTTGCACGGCCCGAGGCCCACCTGCATCTCGCGCGCCTGAAGGTCGCGCGCCGACCAGTCGTTGAAGATCGTGTAGCCGAGGACGTGGTCGCGGGCCCGCTCGGGCGTGAGATCGCGGCCGGCCCGGCCGATCACGACGGCGATCTCGAGCTCGAAGTCGAACGCCTCGCAGCCGGGCGGCATCGGGACGTCGTCGTGCGCGCCGACCAGGGCGCGAGGATTGCTGAAATAGAACGTCGGCGCCTCGTACCAGGCGTCGGGCACGCCGGACGCGCCGCTCACGCTGCGCCGCACGCCCTCCACGTGCTCCTCGAAGGTGACGAAGTCGCGGACCGACGGCGGCGCGACGGGCGGCAGCAGCCGTACCCCGGCGAGCGGAACGGGGTCTCCGGTGGGCGGGTACGGGGGCGGGGCGAGCAGGTCGGTGCCGGGCGGGAACGGGTGGATCAGGTCGCCCTCCACCCGTCCCGTGCGGCGTTCGCCCTGATGCTCGTAGGCGGCGAGGCGCATGGCGGTCAGACCGGCGGGGCGACGAAGACGCCGCGGTCGGGGTCGTTGAACGATTCCTTGGCGACCAGTTCGTTCATCGGGTTGGCGGTGCCCCACTGGTCGGTGACCTCGGGTTGTGAGAAGTCGTAGACGTGCGGGTGCCAGGCGTCCTCGTCGAGCGTCTCCAGCTCGGTGGTGTACTCGATCGTGTTGCCGTGCGGGTCCAGGAAGTAGGAGAAGGTGTTGTCGCCGGCCAGGTGCCGCCCCGGCCCCCAGATCATCCGCACGCCCGCGCGCAGCAGGCGGCCCGTCCCGTACATGTACTCGTCGACGCCGCGCATCTCGAACGAGACGTGGTGCAGCGCGGTGTGCGGGCCCTTGGCGATGGCGAGGCTGTGGTGCTGCGGGTTGCAGCGCATGAAGTGCATGACCTCGCCCATGTGCGGTGAGCTGAGGGTGTCGCTGAGGGCGAAGCCCAGGTGCGTCTCGTACCAGCGGCGGGTGGCGTCCAGGTCGGGCGCGTTCAGGACGACGTGCGAGAGGCGCACCGGCACCGCCTCGCGCTCCTCCAGCCTGCGGTGGGCGCGGACGGCGACGTCGGCCGACACCTCCACGGTGCGGCCGTCGAGGTCGAAGAAGCGCACGCCGTAGCCGCCGCCGGGGGTGCCGAGCGCGCCGGGTTCGGTGATCAGGGTGACGCCGGCGGCGCGGAGCCGTCCGGCGAGGGCGTCGACGTCGGCCGGGGTCTCCGCGCCGAACGCGATCAGGTCGAGGCGCTTCTCGCCGGCGCGGCGCAGCCGGACGATGTACTGCTCGGGCGAGCCCTCGGCGGCGAGGAAGGAGATCCCGGAGTCGTTCGCGACCTCGGTCAGGCCCCACACGCCGCCGTAGAACTCGCGCTGCCGTTCGTAGTCGGGCACGGCCAGGTCGACGTGCCTGAGATGGGTGATGAGACGCATGCCGGTCCTCAGTTCCTTCAGTCCTTGATGTCGAAGAGGGCGAGGGCGTTGCCGCCGCCGATCGCGGCGCGGTCGCCGGGGTCGGTGACCGCCGCGTGCAGGCGGGCCAGCGGGTCGTCCACGCCCATGTCGAACGGGTGGTCGGAGCCGAGCACGACCCGGTCGGCGCCGGCGGCGGCGACCAGGGCGCGCAGGGTGGCGGCGTCGTGGACGAGCGAGTCGAACCACAACCGCCGCAGGTAGGTGCCGGGCGGCTCGGCGCAGCCGCGGGCCTCGGGGCGCACCGCCCAGCCGTGGTCGGCGCGGCCCAGGTAGACCGGCAGGTAGCCGCCGCCGTGCGCCGCGACGACCTTGAGAGCCGGATGCCGGTCGAGCACGCCGGAGAAGATCAGATGCGAGAGCGCGACGGCGTTCTCGGCGGGCTGGCCGACGATGTTGGACAGGTACCAGCGGTCGAGCCGTTCGTCGAGCGTGCAGCCGAACGGGTGCAGGAAGACCACGGCGCCGGTCGCGGCGGCACGTTCCCAGAACGGCTCCAGCCCGGGTTCGGACAGCTCGCGGCCCGGGGCGTGCGAGGAGATCTCCACCCCCTTGAGCCCGAGCGAGAGGGCGTGGTCGAGCGCCTCGACGGCCAGATCGGGATGCTGGAGCGGCACGAGCCCGAGGCCGTGCAGGCGGCCGGGCGCCTCGGCGCAGTGGGCCGCGACGCCCTCGCCGGCCAGCGTCCACACCGTCCGGGCGAGGTCGCGGCCGGCCCAGTAGTGGTAGTGGGACGGCGACGGGCTGACGATCTGCACGTCCACCCCGGCCGCGTCCATGTCGGCCAGCCGCACCGGCACCTGGGTGAGCCTCGGGATCCGCTCCCTCACCATCCGGCCGCTGACCTCCAGCGACGCGGCGCCGTTGCGGCGCGCGTCCAGGGCCTTGTGCTCGGCGTGGCCCGGCGCGCCTGCGACGGCCCGCTCGATCTGCGGCAGCAGGACGTGCGCGTGCACGTCGACGACCCGGGGGCTCACGGGCGCTCCGAGACCATGGCGGCGACCCGGCCCATCAGGCCCGGCACGTCGGCGTCCCGGACATCGTCGAGGAGCCACCGCGCCAGCTGGAGCGACGACTCGACGACCGTGCGGACGCGGTCGTGCCTGCGGTCCATGAACGTGTCGAAGAGCCCCTGGTCGAGGTGGTCGGCGGCGAGGAGCAGCTCGGCCAGGACGACCGCGTCCTCCAGGCACTGGGCGGCGCCCTGGGCGAGGGTGGGCGGGCAGGCGTGCGCGGCGTCGCCGATGAGGACGGTGCGGCCGCGGTTCCACGGGCGGCCGACCAGGAGCGACTCGAACCAGGTGTAGTTGATGCGGTCGGGGTCGGTGATCCCGGCCCGGATCTCCTCCCAGGGGCCGCCGTACGCCTCGGCCAGCGCGCCCATCAGCGCGGGCTTGTCGGCGTCGGTGAACGAGTCGCGCGGCCGGGCCCGTTCGACGAGGTAGGCGTAGAGGGTGTCCTCGTTCGCCGGGCAGTAGCCGGCGATGAAGCACGGCCCGCCGTAGATGAGGTCGGTACGGACGACGTCCTTGGGACGGGCGGTGTGCACGCGCCAGATCGCCATGCCGTTCGGCTCCGGCGTCACGTCCACGCCGATCATCGCGCGGACCGCCGAGCGCACGCCGTCGGCGCCCACGACCAGGTCGTAACGCGCGGTGGTGCCGTCCGACAGCCGCACCTCGACCTGCTCGCCGGGGCCGGCGCCGGGGCCGGAGCCGGCGTCGTTGCCGGTTTCGGTGAGGGTCTCCACGGTGAGGCCGTAGCGCAGCCGCGCGCCCGCCTCGCGCGCCGCCGCGGTCAGGATCGCGGTCAGCTCGGGCCGGTAGACGCCGAGGGTGGCGGGCAGGTCGGGCCCGCCGGTGCGCATGTCGGGGATCTCCGCCAGCAGGGTCCCGTCGGGGGCGCGGATGCCGAGGCCGTCGAAGCCGAAGCCGCGGTCCCGCACCCGCTCCCAGACGCCGAGGTCGCGCAGCGCGCGCAACGCGTTGCCCTGGAGGGTGATGCCGGAGCCGAGGACGTTCGGCCCGGCGCCGATCTCGGCGACGTCCACGGTGACGCCGCCCCGGGCGAGGGCGATCGCCAGGGCGAGCCCGGACGTTCCGCCGCCGACGATCAGCACGTCGTTCACTGCGGGCATGTCGGTCTCCTCACTTGAGCGCGATGGGGTTGACGGGGGCGCCGACGGCGCCGGTGACGGGCAGCGGCGCGGCGGTGAGCAGGAACTCGTGGACGCCGTCGGCGGCGCAGTCGGCCGCCAGCCCGTCCAGATCCCACATCTCGCCGATGAGCAGGCCCAGATGCGGGATGACGACCTGGTGCAGCGGCTGGAAGGCGTGCTCGAACTCGTTCGGCCGCACCTCGAAGCCCCACGTGTCGGTCGCGATGGCGGCGATCTCGGTGCGGTGCAGCCATCCGGCGGTGGTGAACGACAGGCCGGGCGCGGGCCCGCCCGCGTAGTCGCCCCAGCCGTCGCCGCGCTCGACGGAGCGGCGGACGCGGGCGAGCTGGCCGGTGCGGACGAGCACGATGTCGCCGCGCCTCACCTCGACGCCGTGGGCGTCCATCGCGGCGCGCAGGTGCTCCTCGGTGACGGCGAACCCGTCGGGAAGCTCGCCGTCCTCGCCCGCGACGCGGCCGACGTCGAGCAGGACGCCGCGTCCGGTGACCGGCGCGGCGAGGTGCTCGATGCCGGTCACCCGGTCGCCCTCGCTGGTGACGACCTGCGCGGCGTCGCGCCCGTTCCACGCCCTGCCGTGGTCGAAGATGTGGCCGAGGCCGTCCCACTGGGTGGCGCACTGCAACGGCATGAAGATCACGTCGTCCGCGCCGCCGAACCCGTGCGGGAAGCCCTGGACGCCGAGCGCGGCCTCGGCCCCGGTGTCGGTCATGGTGTGCACCGGGTTCACGCGGCGCCGCCAGCCCTTCTGCGGGCCGTCGTTCTGGAAGCGCATCGCCAGCGAGAAGCTCGCGCCGCGGCGGACCAGCCCGGCGGCGCGGGCACGCTCGGCCGCGCCGATGAAGTTGACCGTGCCGAGCACGTCCTCGTCGCCCCAGCGGCCCCAGTTGGAGTACGCCCCGGCCGCCGCCGCGATCGCCCCCTCGGGGTCGTGCGGGTCCGGCGCCGTGCTCCGGTGGTCCGGCGCCGTGCTCTGGGAGTCCGGCGTCATGACTCGGCCCGGCAGCGGTTGCGCTGGGTGCCGAGCCCGGTGATCGAGCCCTCCATCACGTCGCCGTCGCGCAGGATCTGCCCCCAGTGCTTGCCGTTCCCCGCCGGGCTTCCGGTCAGCACGAGGTCGCCGGGCAGCAGCGTGGTGGTCTGCGAGACGTACGACACCAGCCGCGCCACGTCGAAGATCATGTCCTTGGCGGACTCGTCCTGCCGGACCTCGCCGTTCACCTTCAGCGTCAGCCGCAGGTCCCGCGGGTCGGCGACGAACGCGGCGGGCACCAGCCACGGCCCGAGCGGGGTGAACGTGGGCGCGTTCTTGGCGCGCAGCCAGTCGCTCCCGATGGCGGGCATGTCGGGCCGGAAGACGACCTCGCGCGCCGTGACGTCGTTCGCGATGGTGTACGCGGCCACGTGGGCCAGCGCGGCGTCGCGGTCCACCCGGCAGGCCGGACGCCCGATCACGGCGGCCAGCTCGAGCTCCCAGTCGGGCTCGGCGCACCAGGACGGCAGCACCACGTCGTCGTACGGGCCGGTGATCGCCGACGGCAGCCCGACGAAGACGTACGGCAGGTCCTCGGCGGCGCGGCGGTCCATCATCGCGGCCGTCTCCGCCCGCACCCGGTCGGCGTCGCGCGGGTCGTCGGCGGCGCGGTGCGCGACCGCGAGGTCGATCACGTGCGTCCGGTAGTTGGCGCCCGACTGGAACACCTGCCGGGGCTCCACCGGGGCCAGGACCCGGAGGTCCGCGACCGGCACGCCCTCGGCGGCGGCCCGCCCGGCGAGCGCGCCGAGCAGCGGGAACACCGCGTCCCAGTGCTCCAGGAGCACGCGCGTGGTGAGCCCGCCCGCGGGCGGGCCGGGCAGGGGCGGACCGGCGGTCCGCAGGTCGAGCACGTGATCGTCGCTGACGAGGCCGGGGTACGCGCCGCCGCCGGCGGGGTCGGCGAACGTGCCGAGGACGAATTGCTGGGGTGAGGCCACCGGAGGTCCTTTCGGGGTGGGTCCTCCCAAGGTGACGCCGCTCACTCGATCTGGCAAATGAATAGTATGTATGCACTACATCTGTCGGACGAATAGTCTGAGGTCATGCAGCTGGCAGGCCTCGACCTCAACCTGATCGTCGCTCTTCGCGCCCTGCTCGACGAGCGCAACGTGACCCGCGCGGGCGCGCGGATCGGGCTGAGCCAGCCCGCCACCAGCGCCGCGCTGGCCCGCCTGCGCCGCCATTTCGGCGACGACCTGCTCGTCCGCGTCCGCGGCGGGCACGAGCTGACGCCCCTGGCCCTGGCGCTGGTCGAGCCCGTCGAGGCCGCCTGCGTGATGCTGGAACGGGTGTTCACGGCGCAGCCCGGCTTCGACCCGGCGACGGCGCGGCGCGAGTTCACCGTCCGCACGTCCGACTACGCGCTGGCCGTGCTCGGCGAACGGCTGTCGGCGGCCCTGCGCGGCGCGGCGCCCGGGGTGCGGCTGCGCCTCCACCAGTTCGGGCCCGCCGAGGTCGACGACATCGACACCACGCTGCGCACGTGCGACGGGCTGCTGATGCCGCACGGGTTCCTGACCGACCACCCGGCGGTCGACCTGTTCACCGACCGCTGGTTGTGCATGGTGGCCAGCGACAATCCGGCCGTGGGCGACCGGCTCACCCTGGACGACCTGGCGACCCTGCCGTGGGTGGACCTCTTCCACCGGCCCACCGCGTACACCCCGGCGTCCCGCCACCTGCGGACGCTCGGCATCGAGCCGCGGATCGACATCGTCGTGGAGAGTTTCCAGGCGATCCCGTTCCTCATCGCCGGGACCGACCGGATCGCCCTCATCCAGGAACGCCTGGCCGCCCGCTACGAGGGGCTCGCCGCCGTCCGCACCCTGCCGTGCCCGTTCGACGCGGTCCCGCTCGTCGAGGCGATGTGGTGGCATCCGGTGCACGCGCGCGACGCCGGCCACGCCTGGCTCCGCGAGACCATGGCCCGCGTGGGCCGCGAGGTCCAGAACGCGCCCCCGTGAAACGCGCCGCCTGAATCGTGCCGCCTGAATCGTGCCCTGCCGCTGGTGGGTCAGGTGAGGGGAGTGAAGCCCGCCTCCAGGTCGGTCTCCAGGTGGGCGGTGTCGTTGAAGCGGCGCACGGCCCACTGGCCGCCGACCACGACGAGCTGCGAGATCGAGCCGTTGTCGGCGCCGAGGAAGGCGAACGGGCGGGAGCCGGACGCCAGGGCGAGCGCCTGCGCGATGACGCCGCCGTGCGTGAAGACCGCGACCCGCGCGTCCGGGTGCGCGGCCACGATCCGGTCGATCGCGCCGCGCACCCGGGCGGCGAACACCTCCGTCGGCTCGCCGCCCGGGATCACGTCCCAGCGTTCCTCGGCCCAGAGCCGCCGCGCGACCGGCCCGTTCTCGTGGATCATCTTGCGGAAGAGGCCGCCCTCCCATTCGCCGAGGTGCACCTCCCGCAGGTCCTTCTCCACCAGCGGCTCCAGCCCGTTCCGGCGGACGAGCGGCGCCGCGGTCTCGGCCGTCCGGCGCAGCGACGTCACGTAGACGGCGTCGAGGGGCACCGCGCTCAGGCGCTCCCCGACCCGTTCGGCCTGCACCCGGCCCTCGGATGCCAGCTCGGGATCGCCGTGCCCGTCCACGAGCGGGAACGGCGAGTCGGGACGCGCGGCCTGGGACGCGCCGTGCCGGACGAGGAGGACCTCGGTCGCGCCGGCCGGCGGTGCGTAGGGGGTCTGCCGGTACTCGGTCTGATCATCAGCTGCCGCCACACCGCGACCCTAACCGCCACCGGCGAGGGACCACGCCCCCGGGTCAGGCCAGCATGCCGCCGTCGATGGTCAGCACCGAGCCGGTGACGAACGAGGCGTCCGGGCTCGCCAGGAAGACGATGCCGGCGGCGATCTCGGCGGGCCGGCCGAAACGGTCCAGGGCGTTGAGGGCGCGCTGCCCGCCGGCCATCGGGCCGTTCTCGTCGTTCATGTCGGTGTGCACCGAACCCGACTGCACCACGTTCACCGTGACCTCGCGCGGCGCCAGGTCGCGGGCCGCGCCCTGCGAGTAGCCGATGATCGCGGACTTGGTCGCCGCGTAGTCGGCCATGCCCGGGAAGCTCGTCCGGCTCGACAGGTTCGAACCCACCGTGATGATGCGCCCGCCGGGGGCGATGACCTTGGCGGCGCTGCGGATGCCCGCGACCACGCCCTGCACGTTCACCGCGTACATGTGGTCGGCGGCGGCCGGGTCGATGTCGCCGACCGTGCCCGTGGCGATCACCCCGGCGTTGTTGACCAGCACGTCCAGCCGCCCGAAGTCCGCGACGACCTGGTCGACGAGCCCGGCCACCTGGGACGGGTCGGCCTGGTCCGCCTTGTAGGCGTTCGCCCGCACGCCCTTGGCCTCCAGGTCGCGCACCACGTCCGCGGCCTTGTCCGCCGAGGCGGCGTACGCGATCGCCACGTGCGCGCCCGCGTCCGCCAGCGCGCGGGCCGCCGCCGCGCCGATGCCCCGCGACCCGCCGGTGACCAGCGCGACCTTGCCGGCCAACTTTCCGTCCACCTTGCCGTCCGACCTGCCGTCGAGCTTGCCGTCCAATGCCTTGCCCATGCCGAGCCTCCATATTGTGCACCGAGATGTGTACCGAGCGGTATTGAACTCCATGGAGTACTATACCGATCGGTACTGATTGCGCAATGGAGGATGGGATGGCGACCGGACGCCCGCGGGAGTTCGACCTCGACGAGCGGCTCGACCGCGCGCTGGAGGTCTTCCGGCGGCACGGGTACGAGGGCACCGCGCTCTCCGACCTCACCGAGGCGATGGGCATCAACAAGCCCAGCCTGTACGCGGCGTACGGCAACAAGGCGGCCCTCTTCAGCAAGGCGCTCGACCGTTACAGCGCGGGCCCCGCGAGCTATGTGCAGGAGGCCATGAACGCGCCGACCGCCCGCGCCGCCGCCGAGACGCTGATGCGCGGTTCGGTCGACCTCAACACCTGCGAGCCGCGCGGCTGCCTGTTCGTGCAGGGCGCGCTCGCCACCGGCCCCCAGGGCGACCCGGCGCGCGCGGAGGTCGCCGCCCGCCGCGACGCCGGCCAGGAGGCTCTCCACGAACGTTTCGAACGCGCCCTCGCCGAGGGCGACCTGCCGGCCGGCACCGACACCGAAGCCCTGGCCCGCCACATCTGGGCCGTCACCTACGGCCTGTCCATCCAGGCGACCGGCGGCGCGACCGCCGACGAGCTCCACCGCACCGTGGACCTCGTCCTGTCGGCCTTCCCCCGCCCGGACGCGACGCCCTGACGGGGCGGCCCGGTCAGCCGGCGTCGGCGCAGTGCGACTGCGTCGCCCGGTACCGCGACGGCGGCACGCCGTAACGCGCCACGAACGCCTGGCGCAACGTCTCGACCGTCCCGAACCCGCAACGCGCCGCGATCGCCCCCATCGGCAGCGACGTCGACGTCAGCAGGTGCGCCGCCGCCTCCGTGCGCGCCCGCCGCACGTACTTGCCGGGCGCCTCCCCCACGTTCTGGATGAACAGCCTGGTCAGATGCCGCTCGCTGACGCCCGCACCCGCCGCCAGCGCGGCCGCGGAGAGGTCCTCGTCCAGATGCGCGGCAACATGGTCCATCACCTGCCGGACCAGCCCATCGGCCGCCGCCGGGGCGCTGGTGAACATGCTCATCTGCGCCTGGTTGCCCGGCCGCTGCAGGTAGGTCACCAGGTTGCGCGCGACGTCGCGCGCCATCGCCGCGCCGTGGTCCTCCTCGACGAACGACAACATCAGGTCGAGGGCGCTGGTGACCCCCGCCGCCGTGCACACGTTCCCGTCCCGGATGAAGATCGGATCGGCGTCGACGTCCACGTCGGGGAACCGCGACGCCAGGTCGGGCGCCCACCGCCAGTGCGTGGTGGCGCGCCGGCCGTCCAGCAGCCCGGCCGCGGCCAGGACGCTCGCGCCCGTGCACACCGACGCGACCCGCCGGGACTCCCGCGCCAGCCGCCGCACATGCCCCACGATCAGCGCGTCCGCGGCCGCCTTCGCGTGCCCGATCCCGCCCGAGACGATCAGCGAGTCGAGCGGCCCGGTCACCCGTTCCAGCTTCTCCTGCGCGACCAGCGTCAGCCCCGTGCCGCACGTGAACGCGCCGCCACCCGGGGCGGCCACCCGCACCTGGTAGGGCGGCGAGGCGCGGACGAAGTTGGCCATCTCCAGGCTCGTCGTGATGCAGGCGATGTCGAGCAACTCGGCCGCGTGATACCCCACGACGACGACACGCCGTTCGGTCATGCCCCCGACCCTATGCCTCCCGGACGGACATCCCAAGTTTCCGGACACATACCCCTGCCCCCTATTGGCATAGGTCCGGTGCGCGCACGAGAGTGAGCACATGATTCAGACACCCACGGCCACGCGCCGCCCCTGGCTCCGCTTCACCTGGCACTACATCGAGATGATCATCGCCATGTTCGTCGGCATGGGCGTCCTCGGACTGCTCTTCGCCCTCGCCGGCGTCGACCCGTCCTACGAGACGCACCCCGAGGCCGCCTACCTGCTGATGGCGTTCAACATGTCGGTGGGCATGGCCGCCATCATGCGCTTCCGCGGCCACGGGTGGCACGTCACCCTGGAGATGTGCGCCGTCATGTTCGCGCCCGCCGTCCTCTTCCCGCTCATCTGGCTGGACACGATGGACGGCATGACGTTCATGATGATCGCCCACGTCGCGATGTTCCCGCTCATGCTCGCGCTGATGTTCCTCCGCCGCGACGAGTACCTTCACCACCACCACTGACGATCCTGCTGTCGTAACCGGCGGCCACGAGCCGCCGGTAAGCGGCGTGCACGCCCGCGGGCACCTCCTGCTCGATCGCGAACCCGCGCGCCGGATACTCCACCACCCGCTGGAGGTCCCCGACCACCATGTCGATCACGAACCGCTCGTCCCCGATCGCCTCCACGTACTCCCCGAACGTGAGCGGCTGCGACGCCGACACGACCTCCACCTCCGGCCACATCCTCCGCACCGTCGCGTACGACCGCCGCTCCATGTAGGGCTTGGACACCAGCAGCACCGACCCGACCCCGATCCCCCGCCCCTCCAGCAGCGCCCGCGAGAAGGCGATGTTCTCCCCCGTGTTGGACGCGTCCGGCTCCACGATGATCGCCTCGTCCGGAACGCCCAGCTCCATCGCCCGTTCCCGGTAGTGCACGGCCTCGCCGCGCGGGAACGCCTCAACGGTCGTCGGGCTGTTGCCGCCGCTGAACACCAGCACCTCGAACAACCCCCGCCGGTAGAGCTCGGCCGCCCACACCGCCACCCCGATGTCGTGACTCCCCAGCCCGATCCCCGCCGAGCACGCCCGCAGCTCATGCCCCATCAGGTGGTAATCCCAGATCACCCGAGCGTCATCCCGGACGCCCACCGGTCAGTCCGCCGCGATGCCGCGTGCGGTGAGCACCTCCAGCAGCTCCGGCCCGAGGAACTCCGACCCGAGCACCCGCCGGAGGTTGGGAACCAGCGCCAGGTCGTCGAGCGACCCGATGTCGAACAGGTCGTCCTCCCCGTCCCAGACCGGCGCGCACTCCTGGTAGACCTGGTTGCCGCCGTCCATGCACAGCTCCTCGACCCCGGCCAGCAGCTCACCGGGAATCTCCAGCGCCTCGAAGTAGGCCCTGGCCTCCGGCATCACCTGGTAGGACAGCCCCCGCTCGTGGGCGTAATTCCAGGGATCGCCCCCGAATCCCTCCTTCCCCTTGAGCAGATCCGCGAGCCGGAACTGCGGCGTCAGCGTCTCGTCGATGTACATCAGCTGCTCGACGACGACGAGCTTGAAGTTGAAGTCCTTGAACGAAGCCACGCGACCAACCTAGACACCCCCTCCGACATCGGCCGCCGGGGGCTCGTTCAGGTGGGGAGGCGGGTGGCCTTGGACTTCAGGTAGCGCCGTTCGGGGAGGCTGAGGGTGCGGCGGGCGGCTTCTTCGTAGTGGGCGCGGGCGGCGGGGAGGTCGCCGTTGAGCTCCAGGAGGTGGGCTCGTACGGCGTGGAGGCGGTGGTGGCCGGCCAGGGCGGGGGGCGGGGCGGCGAGGAGGTCGAGGCCGGCTCGGGGGCCGTGGACCATGGCGTGGGCGACGATGCGGTTGAGGGTGATCATCGGGCTGGGGGCGAGGGTCTCCAGGAGTTCGTAGAGGCCGAGGATCTGGCGCCAGTCGGTGGCGGCGGCGTCGGCGGCCTCGTCGTGGACGGCGGCGATGGCGGCCTGGAGCTGGTACGGGCCGATCGGGGCGGTGGCCAGGGCGTGGGTGATGAGGGCCGTGCCCTCGGTGATGGCGGCGGCGTTCCAGCGGGTGCGGTCCTGGTCGGCGAGCGGGACGAGGGCGCCGTCGGCGCGGGTGCGGGCGGGGCGCCGGGCGTCGGTGAGGAGCATCAGCGCCAGGAGCCCGGTGACCTCGCCGTCCTCGGGGAGCAGGGCGTGCAGCCCGCGGGTCAGGCGGATCGCCTCGGCGGAGAGCTCGACGCGGTTGAGGGCGGGGCCCGAGCTGGCGGTGTACCCCTCATTGAAGATCAGGTAGAGGACGTGCAGGACGGCGGCGAGGCGTTCGGCCCGTTCGGCGGGCGGCGGCAGCCGGAAGGCGGCACCGGACGCCTTGATGCTCGCCTTGGCCCGGCTGACGCGCTGCGCGAGGGTCGGCTCCGGGACGAGGAGGGCGCGGGCGATCTCCGCGGTGGTCAGGCCGCCGACGGCGCGGAGCGTCAGGGCCACCTGGGAGACCGTCGTGAGCGACGGGTGGCAGCAGAGCAGGAGCAGGGTGAGGGTGTCGTCGGCGGCGGGGGCGGGGGCGGACCCGGCGGGTTCGAGGACGGCCGCGGTCTCCTCGCGGCGCCTGCGCGCGGCGTCGCTGCGCCACAGCTCGATCCGGCGGCGGGACGCGACGGTGATCAGCCAGCCCTTGGGGTTGGCGGGGACCCCGTCGCGGGGCCACTGGACCGCGGCGGCGAGCAGGGCCTCCTGCACGGCGTCCTCGCAGGCGTCGAAGTCGCCGTGGTGGCGGACCAGGGCGGTGAGCACCCGCGGCGCCAGGCCGCGCAGGAGGTCCTCGGTGGTCACGGCCCGCGCAGCCCCATGACCGGCCGCACCTCGATCATGTTCAGGAACGCCTCCGGGATCCGCCCGGCGATCTCCGTGGCACGTTCGAGGTCCTCGACGTCGACCAGGTAGAAGCCGGCCAGCTGCTCCTTGACCTCGGCGAACGGGCCGTCGCTGGAGATCGTCTCGCCGTCGCGGACGCCGACGCGGCGGGCCGTCTCCGGGTCGGCGAGGCGTTCGGACACGACCAGCTCGCCCGACTCGGTCAGCGCGGCGTCCAGCGCCTCGTAGGCGTCCAGGCCGAGCGCCTGCTCGGCGGGTGACATCTTGTCCCACAACGCCCGGCTCTCGGGGTTGTGGTAGATCATGATCAGGTACTTCACGTCCGCCTCCCCAGAATCTCTCCGAAATTCTCTCTCACCCGATGTCGAGAACGCCCGCCCGGCCTCTACGTCCCGGGTGAAGGGCGCCGGCGGGGCGCCCCGGAGAGAGGACAGGACCATGCGTTCACTCGACACCCTGATCGACGGCGGAGCGTTCTTCGAGGGGCCGCGCTGGCACGACGGGCGGCTGTGGGTCTCCGACTTCTGGCGCCACCACGTGCTGGCCGTCGCGCCCGACGGCTCGGCCGAGACCGTGGCGGAGGTGCCCGGCTCCCCGTCCGGCATCGGCTGGCTGCCCGACGGCACCCCGCTGATCGTCTCCATGATGGACAACACGCTGCTCAAGCTGGTGGACGGCGAGCCGGTGCCCTTTGCCGACCTGTCGGAGGCCGCGGCGGGCGGGGCGGCCAACGACATGGTGGTGGACGCGGCGGGCCGCGCCTACATCGGCTGCTGCGACGTCATGAACTGGGACGCGCGGCCGGCCACCAACCTGGTCCGCGTGGACCCGGACGGCTCGGTCACCGTGGTGGCGGAGGGCATGTCGTTCCCCAACGGGCCGGCCATCACCCCGGACGGCGCCACGCTGATCATCGCCGAGTCGTGGGCGGAACGGCTCACCGCGTTCGACATCGGGCCCGGCGGCGCGCTGGACGGCCGGCGCGTCTGGGCGCACGTGCCCGGCAGCCCGCCGGACGGGATCGCCCTGGACGCCGAGGGCGCGGTGTGGATGGCCGACGCGGGCGGCAACCGCGCCGTCCGGGTCCGTGAGGGCGGAGAGATCCTGGACGAGGTGAGCGCGGGCGACCTGGGCGTCTTCGCCTGCGCCCTGGGAGGCGAGGACGGCCGCACGCTGTTCCTGTGCGCCGCTCCGACCTACGACCCCGAGCAGGCGGCCCGGATCCGCCAGGGCCGCGTGCTGACCTGCCGCGTCCCCGTCCCGCACGCCGGCCGGGGGTGATCGCCGCGGTCGAGGCGTGACCCGGGGGTGTTGCGGGGGGCCGTTCGGCGGGCGAGGCTGGCCTGTGAGGCCCGCCTCGCCTGCCGGGCGCCCTTTACCGATCTTTGCCTGGTTACGAAAGGGCAGGTCAGAGCCATGACGGCGGGAGCGACGGGGAAGGTACAGATCATGAACCAGAAGCCGTCCAAGCCCAGGCCCACGGGTTCCGGGGATCGCAAGGCCCTCAAGGGCGAGGTCACCGACGCGGCCGTACGGGAGAGCACCGAGCGCAGCTGGGACGACTGGTTCGCCGTGCTCGACCAATGGGGGGCAAAGAATCGCCCGCGCGGCGAGATCGTCCGCTGGCTCGTCGAGGACCAGGGGGTCGATCAGTGGTGGGCGCAGACGCTCACCGTGGGGTACGAGCAGGAACGCGGCCTGCCGGCTCCCGACCAGGACTCGTGACCCTCGGCTCAGCCCCGGGATCAAGCCGGAGATCGGGCCCCGAGATCAGCCCGGAGGCCTGCCCGAGGATCCGCCCAGGGGCCTGTCCGGGGATCTGCCCACGGCCGGGCCTGAGGTCACAGGAGGGGCGTCAGGCGGGCGATCTCGGCTTCGAGTGGTGTGGCCGGGATGTCCTCCCACGGGGTCACGGTGAGGCCGCCGCCGGACCCGGGCTCCCAGACCCCGGCGACGCGGCCCTCGTACAGGACGACCGGTGAGATCCAGCCCGCGGTGCGGCTGACCTTGGAACGGTGCTCGGCCGGGACGAGGTAGGTGGAGCCCGTGCCCGCCCCCAGAACGTACTGGTCGAAGCCGCCGAGGAGGCGCACGGACCGGGTGGGCCCGGTGCCGAGGAGCTCGTCCAGGTGCTCGGGCAGGACGTACATCTCCGAGCCCTCGACGTCGACGGTGGCGAGCTCCCCCGCGGCCTCGAACCACGCTCTGACGTCCCTCTTGCGAGAGGCCTTGCGCATCAGCCAGTTGTCGAAGCCGTCGGGCGTCGCCGGGCCGTGCGCCGACAGGAAGGCCCGGACGGCGGTGCGGGCGGCGTCCTCGACGGCGGGAAGGCCCTTCCAGCCGGGGATGGCGCGCTCAGGGGAGGCGAAGGTGACGCGCGTGCCCTGCGACGGGCCGTAGCAGAGCACTCCCCACCAGGCGAGCGGCTTGAGCAGCGTGCCCCAGCCCGACCCGAGCAACTCGGCGAGGTGCGTGGAGCCGGTCGCCTCGACGATCGCCGCGCCGAGCTCCTCCCGGGTGAGCGCGGCACCGCCGGCGAGCGCGTCGGCGGCGGCGGCCGCGATGGTCTCCAGGTCGACGGGGTCGGCCCCGAACGCCTTGGCCCAGGAGGGCTTCTCCCAGCTGCGGATGGTGGCGCACAGGGCGAGGTAGGCCCCGGCCTCGTCGGCGGGCAGCAGATGCAGGGTGCCGCGCATGGCCCAGGTCTTGACGAGGGTGCGTTCGTCCCACAGCGCGGCCGGCACGGCGCCGAAGGCGGGCGCCGGATGGCGGAGGGCGACCGCGAGCTCGGCGGACGAGGCGACCTGCGCCTGGACACCGGCCAGGCGGCGCGTGATCTCGACCGCGTCCAGGGCCTCCGGCGCCTCGAGCAGCTGGCGCCGCATGCGCCACGCCAGCACCTGACCCCACGTCACCGATCTCATGCGTCCGATTACACCGCATCCCTCCGACAGTCAGCCCGCGCCGACGCCACGGCCGCGGCCCAGCGGGGCGCGGGCTCAGATCAGGCGGTGGGTGACCTCGGAGAAGGCGGCCCGCACGTCGTCGGTGGTGAGGACGGTGAGATCGGCGGTGGTCGCGGCATGGCCGAGCTGGGCGGCGCGGAGGGCACGCGAGGCGCTCGCCTTCTCGTACAGGGAACGGGCGAAACGGCCGTTGCCCAGCTCGTCGATGCGCCCCGTGCCGCACGCGCGCTGGAACACCAGGGCCAGGTCGTCGAGGGCCTCCTCCTCCCACCGGTCGCCACCCTGCTCGGCGATCAGCTGGGCGATCTGCAGCAGCTCGTCCGGGCCGTACGACGGGAACTCCACCCGCACGTCGAAGCGCGACGCCAGACCGGGGTTGGTCGCCAGGAAACGCTCCATGTCGCGGTCGTAGCCCGCCAGGACCACCACGATGCGGTCGCGGTCGTCCTCGGCCCGCTTCAGGAGCGTCTGGACGGCCTCCGCGCCGAACGCGTCACCGCCGCTGTAGCCGGGGTTGCTCAGCGAGTACGCCTCGTCCACGAAGAGCACCCCGCCGAGCGCCGAGTCGATGATCTTGTTGGTCTTGAGGGCGGTGGCGCCCAGGTGCTCGCCGACCAGGTCGGCGCGCTGCGCCTCGACCACGGACGGGCGGGCGAGGAGCCCGAGGGCGGAGAAGATGCGGCCGAGCACGCGGGCCACGGTCGTCTTGCCGGTGCCGGGCGGCCCCGTGAAGACGAAGTGCCGCGTCGGCGGACGCGTGACCAGGCCCTGCTCGGCGCGCAGCTGCGCGACCTGGAGCTGTGCGGCGATCTCGCGCACCTGGCGCTTGACCGGCTCCAGCCCGATCATCGCGTCGAGCGAGCCGAGCGCCTCGTCGAGGGTCGGCGTCTCGGCGTACCCGCGGTACCGCTCGGTGAGCTCGGCGTACGCGGTCTCCACGTCCTCGGTGCGCAACGTGACGAGGTCGTCGGCGGTGGGGCTGCCGCCGGCCTCGACCACGCGCATGTCGCGGGCGCGCGCCGCGGCCTCGGTGATCGAACGCACCAGGCGCCCGTTGCCGAGCTCGTCGACGATGCCGCGCCGTTCGACCTCCTCGAACCGCACGCCCAGGCGGCGCCGGGCCTCGTCGTCGAGCCGGTCGTCGCGCAGGCCGGTGTGGTAGTCGGCGATGAGCAGCAGCTCGTCGGGGCGGTACGAGGGGAAGTGCACGCGGGTGCCGAACCGCGAGGCCAGGCCGGGGTTGGAGTCGAGGAACTCGGCCATCTGCGTCTCGTACCCGGCCAGGATGACGACCAGGTTGTCGCGGTCGTCCTCGGCCCGCTTGAGGAGCGTCTGCACCGCCTCGTTGCCGAACCGGTCCGGCTGGCCCTCGGAGGCGTTGACCAGCGCGTACGCCTCGTCGATGAACAACATGCCGCCGAGCGCCGAGTCGACCAGCTGGTTGGTCTTGATCGCGGTGGCGCCGAGGTACTCGCCGACGAGGTCGGCGCGGTGCGCCTCCACGACGGCCGGCGTCGGCAGCAGCCCGAACGCGTAGAAGATCTTGGCGAGGACGCGGGCGACCGTGGTCTTGCCGGTGCCCGAGGGCCCGACGAAGACGAAGTGCCGCATCGGCTTCTCGGTGGGCACCCCGGCCGCGGCGCGCAGGTGCGCGGCCTCGATGGACGCGGCGATCGACCGCACCTGGCGCTTGACCGGCTCCAGCCCGATCATGTCGTTCAGCTCGGCGAGCGCCTCGGCGACCGAGATCTCCGGCTGGTCGTCCGGGCTGCCGTCCCCGGTGGTCTCGCCGGACGGGTCGCCGCCCGCCTCGCGCGCCTGGGTCTGCGCCTGCGCCGCCGCGCGCTGCTCGTACGCCGCCTGCGTCGCCGCCGGAACGCCCGAGGGCGAGTCGTCGGAGTCGGAGGCGCCCGAGCCGGAGCCCGGTCCGTCACCGTTCTTCGAGCCACCGCCCCCCTTCGAGCCTCCGCCCGTCTTCGAGCCTCCGCCCGTCTTGGGCCCGCCGCGCCGATCCGAGCGCGGCTTGCCGCCGGACGACGCCGCCGCCGTCCCGTCGCCGCCGCCGCGCGGGTTGGACTGCTCCTGCACCCAGCCCGTCTCGTACGCCTCGGCGGACACCGAACGCCGCGCCTCGTTCCAGCGGTACGCCAGGACGACGAGCGCCGCCAGCCACGCCGGCAGGACGTTCATGTCCGGCAGCGGATGCACGGCCGCGGCCGTGACCACCCCCGCCGCGCCCAGCGTGAGCAGCGCCGTGCGCCACGGCACGTACCCCCGCAGCCGGAACGCCACGAACGCCACGGGCAGCGCGAGGAGCGCGAGCAGCAGCGAGTGGCTCAGGTACGGCGGCCGGCTGTCGTGCTCCGGGAAAAGGTGACCGAGAGGTATCGACAAGGCCAGCCACCCCAGGATCACCGTGACGACGGCCATGCCCGTCGGCGACCGCAGCGTCAGGTGGACGACGACCAGCAGGATGAGCGTGAACGCGGCGGCGCTCAGCACCGGCGCCTCCATCACCACAGCCACCGCCACGACCACGGCGAGCAGCAGCAGTCCCCCCAGGAACCGCAGCCCCGGCTGGACCTGGAAATAACGCCATCGCAGGCGCTCGAATAGATCCCGCGCCGCGGTGCCCGCCGGGCGGGAGCGGGATCTCCCGAACAGTGCCATCACAGGCGAGTAAAGCGCAGGACAGGCTCGAACGGGACTCCTCGGGCGCGGTTCGTTGACTCCTGACGAGAAGCGATCGGTCGGATTTCGGCCCTCCCGCGGGCACTCCGGACACCGCGGCCGGGACATTCGTACTGGGCAGGAGTGGATTCGCGGCCCTGCCGCCGGCCCGGCCCGCGTCCGTAACGTCGGAGATGTGAGAAACAAGATCACCAATGCCGGTGCGGCGTGGCGCGCCGCCGCCGGGCCGGCCGCGGGCGGCCCGGCGGCGGCCATGGGCGAGTCCGGGGCCGGGTTCGGGCGCGGCATGGCGCTCTACCCTGAGGGGCGTGCACGAGGTGTTCGCCAGGTGAGGAGCCTGCGGAACTGGCTGGCCGACGCCGCCGACGCCGCCGACGCCGGACGGCGGCGCCCCGACGTCGACATCGACAAGGTCGAACGCAAGGGTCCGAGCCCCGCCGGAATGTGCGTCTGCCTGGTCTTCCTCGCCTGGCCGGCCAAGCACGCGCTGACCGGGGGCGGCGGCCCCGCGTGGGCGATGTTCCCCGCGCTGGTCGTGATCGCGGGCCTGTACGTGGCCACGGTGCTCACCGCGTTCAGCGCCAAGGTGCCACTGCGCGCGCCGATCGGGCTCTTCGGCGTGCTGATGCTGGTCACGGGCCTGGCGACGTGGGGCTTCGGCGAGCGGTGGTACCCGCTGTTCCCGATGCTCGGCCTCGCCGCCGGATCACTCGCGGGCCACGTGCGGGCGCGTCACGACGGCCCCGACCTCCCGCTCGTGGTCATCATCGGGCTGCCGACCGGGTTGTCGATCCTCGTCCCGGCACTGGCGGGCGAGAGCGGCCAGAGCATGCTCGGGTACGCGTACGGCACCGCGACCGCCGGGCTGGTGACCGCGATCGTGCTGCGGCTGCACATCGTCATCGGCATGCTGCGCGACGCACGCGGGGAGCTCGCGCACGCCGCCGTGGAGCAGGAACGGCTGCGCTTCTCCCGCGACCTGCACGACCTGCTCGGCCACACCCTCTCGATCATGGTCGTGAAGGCGCAGGTCGCCCGGCGCCTCGCCGGACGCGACCCCGTCCTCGCCGCCGAACAGGCCGCCGACATCGAGACCGTCGGACGCCAGGCGCTCACGGAGGTGCGCGAGGCCGTCTCCGGCTACCGAGGCCGCGGCCTGAACGCCGAACTCGACGCGGCCCACACCGCCCTCGCCGACGCCGGCGTCGAGATGGTCGTGCGCCGCACCGGCCCGCCGCCGCCGGCCGGACCCGACGCGCTGCTGGGCTGGGCGATCCGCGAAGGCGTCACCAACGTCATCCGGCACAGCCTCGCCACCCGCTGCGAGATCACCCTGCGCAACGACGGCGAACGGGTCACCGCCGAGATCCGCAACAACGCCCCCGCCGCCGGCGGCGCGCAGAGCCTGAGCAGCGCAGACGGCCTGGGCGGCGTGGACGGCGTGAGCAGCCTGGGCGGCGTGGACGGCCTGAGCGGCGTGGACGGCGTGAGCAGCCTGGGCGGCGTGGACGGCCTGAGCGGCGTGGACGGGGTGGACGGGGTGGACCGGGTGGGGCGGCTTTCGGGAGGGACAGGCGGGCATGGGCTGAAGGGGCTCGGCGAGCGCATGGCGGGCGCCGGCGGGGCGGTGGAGGCCGGTCCGGCCGCGGACGGCGGGTTCGTGCTGGTCGTACGAGTACCGCTCGGCGACGGCCGGTAGGACAATGGCGGCGTGATCAAGATCCTCCTGGCGGAGGACCAGGGCATGATGCGGAGCGCCCTGGCCCTGCTCCTCGACCTCGAAGAGGACTTCGAGGTGGTGGCCCAGATCGCGGACGGCGGCGAGGTGCTCGCCGCCGCGCTCGGGACCCGGCCGGACGTCGCTGTGCTCGACATCGAGATGCC
This sequence comes from Spirillospora sp. NPDC047279, assembly GCF_040643285.1. Classification (NCBI taxonomy): domain Bacteria; kingdom Bacillati; phylum Actinomycetota; class Actinomycetes; order Streptosporangiales; family Thermomonosporaceae; genus Spirillospora; species Spirillospora sp. NPDC047279. The sequence goes on along the minus strand of NZ_JBEYUA010000014.1, from coordinate 8,793 downwards.
CGGGCGCGGCGGCCTGGACGTGGCCGCCGACCTGCGCCGCGAGCTCCCGTCCTGCAAGGTCCTGATCGTCACGACCTTCGGGCGCCCCGGATACCTGCGCCGCGCGATGGAGGCGGGCGCCGGAGGGTTCCTGGTCAAGGACGGCCCCATCGAGGACCTCGTGGACGCCGTCCGCCGCGTCCTGGCGGGCGAGCAGGTCGTCGACCCCGCCCTGGCCACGGCCGCGCTCTCGGTCGGCCCCAACCCCCTCACCGGCCGCGAACGCGACGTCCTCGCGGCGTCCTCCGACGGCTCGACGGTCGCCGACATCGCCGCCCGCCTGCACCTGTCGGAGAGCACCGTCCGCAACTACCTGTCGTCCGCCATCGGCAAGACCGGCTCACGCAACCGCATCGAGGCCGTCGGCACCGCCCGCCACAACGGCTGGCTCTGACGCACCCGCCCGTACGACGCGTACCGCCCGTACGACACACTCGCCCGTACGACACACTCGCCCGTACGACACACCCGCCCGTACGACAGACGGGTACCGCCCCGTCCGGCACTCGGCGGCGTCCTCAGCCCTCGCGGACGTAGGTCTCCTCGCGCGGCGCCAAGCAGAACAGGTGACCCGCGGGGTCCGCGAAGACGCGGAACACCTCGCCCTCCGGCACGGTCTGGTCTTCGGGAACGGACGCGCCGAGCTCTCGCAGCCGCCGTTCCATCACGTCCAGCCCCTCGTCGACGGCGAACTCCAGGTGGTGCCGCCGGGGCGACGCCGGATCGGGCCAGCGCGGCGGCGCCGGGTTGCCCACCTTCTGGAAGTCCAGCCGCACCTCCGCCCCGTCCATCACGAGCACCGCGAAATCCCCCTCCGGGGCGACGGACACCGTCCCTCCCAGAAACCCTTGGTAGAAGCGGGCGAGCTCGCCCGGATCGGGACAGTCCAGAGTCACGGCGAACATGTTCACAGGCATGCCGGAAGCCTAGGGAGAACGGAACGACGCCTGCGACCCATTGCCCCGGTGCCGGGAGCGTCTGCTGCGAACGCCGGCTGACATCATGGGCGCCATGCGAACGCTGCGCACCCCCGACGAGCGCTTCGGCGACCTGCCCGGCTTCCCGTACGAGCCACGTTACGCCGACGTCCCCGACCAGGACGGCGGGGCGTTGCGGATGGCGTACGTCGAGGCGGGCCCCGCGGACGGCCCGGTGGTGGTGTGCCTGCACGGCGAGCCGAGCTGGTCGTTCCTCTACCGGCACGTGATGCGCGTGCTGGCGGACGCGGGCCTGCGCGTCGTCGCCCCCGACCTCGTCGGCTTCGGGCGTTCCGACAAGCCCGCCGAGATCGGCGACCACACCTACGCCCGCCACATCGAGTGGACGCGCGCGCTGCTGTTCGACGTGCTCGACCTGCGCGGCGTCACGCTCGTCGGGCAGGACTGGGGCGGCCTCATCGGCCTGCGGCTCGCGGTCGCCCATCCCGAACGTTTCGCGCGGATCGTCGCCGCCAACACCGGGCTGCCGACGGGCGACTTCCCGATGCCGGAGACCTGGCTGCGGTTCCGCGAGTCGGTCCGCACGGCGGCGGAGTTCGACGTGGCGCGCGGTGTCCGGTCCGGGTGCCGCACCACCCTGCCCGGCGAGGTGAGCGCCGCCTACGACGCGCCGTTCCCGGACGAGGCGTACAAGGCGGGCCCGCGTGCGATGCCCGGCCTGGTGCCCGCCGACCCGGACGACCCCGAGGCCCAGCCCAACCGCGACGCCTGGGACGTCCTGCGCGCGTGGGACAAGCCGTTCCTGGTGGCGTTCAGCGACCAGGACCCGATCACCGGCGCGATGGCGCCGCTCTTCCGCCAGTTCGTGCCGGGAGCGGCGGCGCTGCCCGCGGCAGGCGTCGACCACCCCACCATCGAGGGCGCGGGGCACTTCCTCCAGGAGGACGACGGCGAACGCCTCGGCCGCGAGATCGCCGCGTTCGTCGAACGAACCCCGGTCGCCTGACTGCGATAATGCTGGGCTAACCCCGATGACGCGGAGCCGGACACCTCACCTTGGGAGACGCCTTGACCGACCACCAGGCGGGTGCGCTGCCCGGTCTCGAGGAGACGGCGCCCGCCGGACGGGCGACGCCGCCCAAGGAGGCGGGGTACGAGATCGAGGCCCAGCTCCGCGCCGGCGGCGCCGTGCGCATCGCGGGGCTCGACGAGGTCGGGCGCGGCGCCTGGGCCGGCCCCGTGGTGGTGTGCGCGGCGGTCACCGACCTCACGCCCCCGCCGGCGCTGCCCGGACGCGGCGGACGCCAGGTCCGGCTGACCGACTCCAAGCTGCTCACCGAGGCGCACCGGGAGGCGTTCGCCGAGGTCCTGCCCGGCTGGCTGACCTCGTACGCCATCGGCTCGGCCTCCCCCGAGGAGATCGACGAGGCCGGGATGACGATCGCGCTGCGGCGCGCCGCCGTACGGGCACTGGAGGCCCTTCCGGAGGCGCCCGACATGGTCATCCTGGACGGCTCCAACGACTTCCTGGGACACCCCTGGCGGGTTCGGTGCGAGATCAAGGCCGACCAGCGTTCGGTGACGGTCGCGGCCGCGTCGGTCATGGCCAAGGTGCACCGCGACCGCCTGATGGCGGCGCTGGAGCCCGCCTTCCCGGCGTACGGGTTCGCGGCGTGCTCGGGTTACCCGTCCCCCGTCCATCAGAAGGCACTCGAAGAACACGGACCGACACCGCACCATCGCATGTCGTGGTCCTATCTGGACGACCTCCCGCAGTGGCGTCACCTTAAGAAGCACCGCGATCCGCTCGCGGGGGAAGGGCAGCTCAGCCTGATCTGACGGCGCTTTCCGTTCGGGCGGATTGTTCCCGCTGGCCGGGGTAGGTCGCTCGAGGACGGGAGGACGCTGTCATGGACGCTGTCGTACGGAAGCTGTTGCGTGAGGCGAGCACGACCTTCGCGGAGGAGGCCGGGATTCCGCTGAAGGACCAGCCCGCCGCGCTGTTCAAGCTGCTGGTCCTGGCCAACCTCATGAGCACCCGCATCTCCTCCGACATCGCGATGGACGCCGCCCGGGAGTTGTTCGCGGCGGGCGGCGGCACACCGCGCGGCCTGGGCCGGCTGAGCTGGCAGGAACGGGTCGACGCCCTCGGCCGGGCCCACTACGTCCGGTACGACGAGAGCACCGCGAGCCGGCTGGGCGACATGGCGGAGATGGTGCAGGACAAGTACGGGGGTGACCTGCGGCGGCTCGCCATCGAGTCAGGCCGCGACAGGGAACGCGCGGGCAAGCTGTTGCGCGAGTTCCCCGGTATCGGACCGACCGGGGTGGACATCTTCTGCCGAGAAGCACAGGCCATGTGGCCGTGGCTGCGTCCCTATCTCGACTCGCTCGCTCTCAAGGGCGCCGAACGCCTCGGCCTGTCCACCGACCCCGAGCGGCTCGCGGACGAGGTCCCCGGCAAGGACATGTCCCGCTTCGCCGCCGCGCTCGTCCGCGTGGCCAGGGACAAGAAGCTCGCCGACTCCCTCAAACCCTGACCCCCACCCGTCGTCGGCCCGGGCCGGCCGGGCGGGGCTGCTCGCCCGGCCCGGCTCAGCTCCGGTCTGCTCGGCTCAGCCGTCGAGGTGGACGACCACCTCGTCGATCGGCTTGCGGGCGATGTCGGGCACCATCGCGTCGCCGGCCGGGTAGCCCACCGGGATGACCACGTACGCGCGTTCCTCCTGAGGCCGCTCGCAGACCTCGTTCAGGAACCGCATCGGGCTCGGCGTGTGGGTGAGCGTGGCCAGACCGGCCTGATGCAGCGCGGCGAGGAGGAACCCGACCGCGATGCCGACCGATTCCTTGACGTAGTAAGGCCGGGGCGTGTGCGGTCCCTTGTGCACCTCGAACACCACGATGACCGCCGGCGCCTCCTCCAGGAAGGGCTTGCGCCAGTCGGTGCCGATCGGCGCCAGGGCGTCCAGCCATTCCTGGGAGGCACGGCGTTCGTAGAACTCCCGTTCCTCCTCCTCGGCCGCCTCTCTCAGGCGCCGCTTGCGCGCGGGGTCGGTGATGACCACGAACCGCCACGGCTGCAGGTTGGCCCCGCTCGGCGCCGTCGCCGCCGCGCGGACGGCGTGCTCGACGATCTCCATCGGGACCGGCCGGCCGGAGAAGTCGCGCACCGTGCGGCGCAGCGCCATGGTGTCGGCGAACGCCTGCGCTCGGCGGACGGCCTGCTCATCGGGCACGTCGAAGTGCGGGGCGGGCACCACCGGGTGCCGAGGGGACTGCCGGGAAGCACTCATGGATCACTTGATACCGCGACCGCCCGGGCACGACAACCGCCGGACGATCATGGTCGCGGCCCGTTCCGGCGGACCAGGGCCGCGACCGTCGCGGCCGGTGTCAGTCCTTGCCGCGCGAGGCGACCCATTCGAGGTTCCACCCGTACGCCTGGTCGACCGACATCTTGCCCCAGCGCGGACGGCCGGACGGCGGCAGGACGAACCGGCCCTCACGGTGCACGACGAGCTCGCCGTTCACGTTCTCGATGAGCGCCAGGACCGCGTCGCGCGAGGCGTCGTGACAGTCGTCCATGCGCATGTCGATCGGCGGCGACCCGACCGGGTGGAGCGTGGCGACCGCGTCCAGCCCGCGGAAGTCGTCGGCGCCCTCGTAGATCTCCGCGAAGACCAGGATGCGCTTGAACTGCGCCGCGTGGTCGAGGTTGATCGTCATGTTCTCGCCGGACTCGACCGCGCCCGTGCGGTCGTCCTTGTCGAGCTGGATGTACGGCGGGCGGTCCAGCGCGCCCATGTCGCCGACCGCGTGGATGATGCCCTTGCGGCCGTCCTGCAGCTCCCACAGGCAGCACAGGTCGAGGTCGAGGTCGTAGCCGCGGCGGCGTTTGCCGAACAGCCCGGTCGCGACGCCCTCGCGCGCCGTCCAGTTGAGGTTGACCCGCATGTTGCCCGACGTCGCGCCCTGCTTGGTCAGCGACACCGACGGCGAGCTCTTGGTCAGCGAGATCTTCCCGCCCTGCACCGGAGGCTGCGCGGGCCGCTGCTGCGGCGGAGCGACCTGCTGCGGGGGCGGAGGCGGGGGCGGCGTCTGCTGAACGGGAGGAGGCGGGGGCGGGGCCGGGGCGGGGGCCGGGTCATCGACCGAGATGCCGAAGTCGGTCGCCAGTCCCGCGAGCCCCGAGTCGTATCCCTGCCCGATGGCGCGGAACTTCCAGGCGCCCTGGCGCCGGTAGAGCTCCCCCAGCACGAACGCCGTCTCCGTGGTCGCGCCGGGGTTGTCGAAACGTGCGACCTCGCTGCCGCCCGCCGCGTCCAGCACCCGCACGTACAAGCCCTGGAACTCGCCGAACGTGCCGCCGTCGGCCGAGGCGGCGATCACGATCTTCTCGATGGCCTCCTCGACCCGGCCGAGGTCGACGCCCAGGACGTCCGTGACGGTCGGGCCCCGCTGCTTGCCCTCGTGCCGTACGGCGCCCGAGGCGTGCGCAGGCTGGTTGTAGAAGACGAAATCACCGTCCGAACGGACCTTGCCCGTACCCGAGATCAGGAGCGCGGAGGCGTCGGCGTCGGGCACACCCGGGCCGCCCTGCCATCCCAGCTCGACCCGCACCGAGGCGACCGGCACCGGAGTGTTGGCGCCCTTCTGCATCGACATCTACCGAACCCCTTCTCTTCCGACGTTGTCCAACCTATGACCAGGAGCACCGTGCAGGCGACCAGGGCGGCTCGCGCTTCCACCGAGTCACGGTCATACTCACGATCTGCTCCGGCAAAACGGAAGGAACGGCGTCAATGCGCCCTCAATCGTTGTTCTACGACGTCGTGGCCCTGCTCGCCCGGATCGCGGTCGGCGTCGTCTTCATCGCACACGGCTGGCAGAAGATCGAGGCGGGCATCACCGCGACCGGCCGGCAGTTCGACGACATGGGCGTCCCCGCCCCCACCGGCGCCGCCGCCTACGCCGCGTTCGTCGAGCTCCTCGGCGGCGCCGCCCTGATCGCGGGCGTGGGCCTCCCGGTCGCCGGCGCGTTCCTCTTCCTCGACATGGCCGGCGCCTTCGTCTTCGTCCACGCCGACCAGGGGCTGATGCTCGTCGACGGCGACAAGGTCGGGTACGGCTACGAGCTCGTCCTGGTGCTCGGCCTCACCAGCCTCCTCTTCGCCGCCGGCGCCGGAGGCCGGCTCTCGGTCGACACCCTCCTGCTCAAGCGCGGCGCCTGGCCGCCCCGCCGGGAGGACGACGACGACCAGGAGGTCATGGAGGCACTGGAGCACTTCGACGAGGTGTCCGACCCCGACAAGCCCAGGACGGCCGCCGCGATCATCGAGGGCACCGAGGACGACACCCTGGTGGCCGGCCGCAAGGGCATCCGCCGGCGCCGCGCCACCGAGACGCAGCCGATCGAACGCCCGGCCTCCCCCGACGAGGGCTCGTCCTGACGGGCCGCGAAATGTCAGTGCCGCGAAATGTCAGTGCCGTGCACTAACTTCGTCGCTCTACGGAGTCATCCGACCCCGATCCGTACGGAGGAGCGACCATGGCCGGCACGTCCCGCACAGCGTCCGCGTCCCGCACCGCATCCACGCCCGGCACCGAGTCCACGCCCGGCCCGGACATCACCGTCGAGCTGCTCTGCACCGAGGCCGACTTCGACGCGATGCGCCGAGCCCGCCCGGCCGCCGGCGACTACGCCCGATACCGCGAGCGGGCCCGGTTAGTCCTGCGCGACCTGCGACGGCACGGCGGCCACGTCTGGGTGCGCCCCCTCGACCCCGACGACTACCGCGCGTTCTGCGCCGACGAGGGCGTCCCGGCCGACAGCGCCGTGAGCCGCGCCCAATACTCCGCCGACCGCCGTCTCCTGCCGCCCATGCCCTACGCGGGCGAGCCCCTCGACGTCGTCCTGCGCCACCTCGTCGAGCAGCGCGACGACGAGCGCACCGCCTCCACCGCCCTCGGACTGCTGGACCTCGCGACCGAGCCCGCCGAGCGCGCCGCCACCCCCGCGAGCGAGGCCGCCACGTTCGGCGGCTCCCACCTGGTGGCCCTCGTCCGCGGCGCCGGCCCCGGCGCGCACCGCCTGACCTGCGTCATGGACGCGGGCCCCGAGCAACTCTCCGCCCAGGCGGAGTTCGAGCAGGACGAGCAGCGGCTCTGGTCGTACGGCCCTCGCCTCGACATCTTCGCCACGCTCCTTGCCGCCACCTACGCCCTGGGCGAGTCCGCCACCATCACCCTGTGCACCCGACCCCTCCCCGCCCACGCCCCTGAAGCAGGCACCGGCACTGAAGCAGGCACCGGCACCGAAGCAGGCACCGACACTGAGGCCGCGGCCGATACCGAGGGCGAGACCGTTCGGGGCTGGCGCCTGCTCGCCGACCGTTTCGAGCCGCTCACACCCATGGAAGTCCGCGACGCCCACCCCGCTCCATCTCCCACCGCGTCTCCCACCGCATCTCCCACCGCATCTCCCACCGCATCTCCCACCGCGCGATACGCACCCGGCTTCCCTCTCCATCCCCCGCCCGAATGACACCAAGGGCACGTGCCGGGACCCGACCCCCGCGGGTCCCGGCACCCGCCCCTCCATCACCGGGCGGTTCGCCGGGCTCGATCCGCTGGAGCGCATCCCTCGGATACTGCTGTGTGACGGATGAACTCGGCCGTCCCGGACGCGACGCCCTTCTGGCCGGTATATGTTCAGGACTGCCCCTCTAGGACATTCCTAGAGCGTCTGGCTTGACGATTTCCACGCAGGCATGCGATCCTGATTGCGGGATTGAGGTTTGACACTGTTCATAGGTGTGGACATCTGTCTGCGTTTTGCCTTATGCTGCGCTTCTACGCCTACCCTCGCCGTCCCACTCCTCCGTAGTGGTTGTGACGTCGTCTGGCGTGCATGTCGTCAGTCCGCCGCGAGCCCTCGGAAGGACATCTGTTGGCAGCCTCGCGCAATGCCTCCGCCGTACCCGCTGGTCCCCGTCGCGTCACCTTCGCGCGCATCAAGGAGCCGCTCGAGGTTCCCGATCTTCTCGCCCTGCAGACCGAGTCCTTTGACTGGCTGCTGGGCAACGAGAGGTGGAAGGCCCGGGTCGAGGCGGCCCAGAAGGCCGGAAGTAAGAGCGTCCCGACGCAGTCGGGCCTCGAAGAGATTTTTGAGGAGATCAGTCCGATCGAGGACTTCTCCGGAACCATGTCGCTGTCGTTCCGTGATCATCGGTTCGAGCCGCCCAAGTACTCCGTGGAGGAGTGCAAGGACAAGGACATGACCTACTCCGCCCCGATGTTCGTCACGGCGGAGTTCATCAACAACACCACCGGTGAGATCAAGAGCCAGACGGTGTTCATGGGTGACTTCCCGCTCATGACCCCGAAGGGCACCTTCATCGTCAACGGCACCGAGCGCGTCGTCGTCTCGCAGCTGGTCCGTTCGCCCGGCGTCTACTTCGAACGCAACCTGGACAAGACGACCGACAAGGACCTCTACGGCTGCAAGGTCATCCCGTCCCGGGGCGCCTGGCTGGAGTTCGAGGTCGACAAGCGCGACAACGTGGGCGTCCGCGTCGACCGCAAGCGCAAGCAGCCGGTGACCGTGCTGCTCAAGGCGCTGGGCTGGGACGAGGCGCGGATCCGCGAACGTTTCGGCGGTTACGAGTCGATCAACGTCACCCTGGAGAAGGACCACACGTCCACCCAGGACGAGGCTCTGATCGACATCTACCGCAAGCTGCGTCCGGGCGAGCCGCCGACCAAGGAGTCGGCGCAGACCCTGCTGGAGAACCTGTACTTCAACCCCAAGCGCTAC
>NZ_JBEYUA010000013.1:277380-309566 GCF_040643285.1 Spirillospora sp. NPDC047279 | reverse complement strand
GCCGCCCTCGTTGCCGCTGTGGCTGCTCTTGCGCCAGGCGGCCGTGGTTGCTCATGGCAGTGGCGAGTGCCTGGCGTGTGATGTGGAGGATGGGATCGTCGGGGTCCTTGCCGTCGCGCACGCCGACGCCGCGCCCAAGCCCGGCCAGCTCGACGTATTCGCCGCCCTCGCTGCCGCTGTGGCTGCTCTTGCACCAGGCGGCCGTGTGGTTGCTCATGGCTGTGGCGAGTGCCTGGCCTGTGATGTGGAGGATGGGACCGTCGGGGTCCTTGCCGTCGCGCACACCGACACTGCCGCCAAGGTCGGCCAACTCGACGCGTTGGCCGCCCTCACCGCCGCTGTGGCTGCTCTTGCGCCAGTTGGTGTGCGAGGGGTGGTGGCTGCTCCTTGGCCACTCCGTCATTGGAGCTTGATGGCGGCGGCGAGGGCCTGGCGTGTGACGTGCAGGATCGGGCCGTGGGGATCCTTGCTGACGCGCACACCAACACCGCGCCCGAGCCCGGCCAACTCAACGCGTTGGCCGCCCTCACCGCCGCTGTGGTCGCTCTTACGCTAGGCGGCCGTGTGGCGGCTGATGGCCGTCGCCAAAGCGTGGCGCGTTGTTTGGAGGACGGGCCCGTGAGGATCCTTGCTGTCGCGGATAGCGATGCCGCCGCCAATGCCAGCCAACTCGACGCACTGGCCTCCGTCGCCTCCACTGTGGCTGCTCTTGCGCCAAGAGGCGGAGAGAAGATCTGAGGTGCTCAAGGGTTCTCCATCACTGCTCGGATCAGTTCGATTGAGTCCTCGGCGCTCAGAGCCGAGGCCCTGATCAAATCGAACTCCACCCTAAGCGTTTCGACCTCTTCGTGTTGAGTGATGGAGAGGCCGAAGCCGTTGACCCCATCTACGTATGCGCTGTCGGGCTCCTCCTTGTGACTGAAGAGTGTGAATGCCGCAGGGCTGAAGTCTTTCGCTGAAGTCGGCACGACCTGGATGGTGATGTTGAGCCGTCGGGCCAAGTCGAGGAGGTGACCCAGCTGCTCACGATGAGCTTCCGGCGCGCCTACAGGGCGACGGAGAGCCCACTCTGAGACCAGGACCAAGACCCAGGGTGGGCGTTTGCGATGCAAGATCGCCTGGCGGGCGACTCGGGCGGATACGGCCTCCTCTAGCTTGTCTCCGTCGTAGCGGGAGTTGAGGATGGCGCGGGTGTAGGGCTCTTCCTGGAGCAAGCCAGGAATATGCAGCGGGTCGAAGACGCGGATGGACGTTGCCACGCGTTCGAACTCGACGTAGGGGCGGAACCAGCCTGGGATCACTTCTTCGGCGGCCAGGGCCTGGAGATCTTCGAATTCTTCGTCGAGGTTGAAGATCTTGTCGAAGCGGCGGGACATGTCCGGGGTGGCGACCTTGACGCCGGTCTCGATCTTGGAGATGAGGTCGCCGGCGCAGAAGACCTTTTCGGCGAACTGGGGCTGTGACCAGCCGTGTTTGTCGCGGTACTTGCGGAGGCGGTGGCCGTAGTGGGACTTGGCCGACTCGGCGGGTTGGAGCTTCTTGCGATTCGTCATCGAGTCGGTCCTCGTTCTGTCGAGGCGTGTCGAGTTCCTTCCGGTACTGAACGTAGTCATCCGGTTTCAGGATCGGTGTCGAATCAGTCCAACGAGGACTCACCGATGGGGCAGGAACATGTGCGACGACTTCACCCTGGTGCTCGACCCGGTTCCGGAGGCGGCCAGGGCGGCGCGGGAACTGGTGGACAAGGCGTTCGCGGCGGAAGGCCTGGAATCGTACGACGCGCGGCTCGTCGTGACGGAGCTGTTCAGCAACGCGGCGCGGGTGTCGCGGAAGGGGCAGCACGTGGTGGTGCGGGTGGTCCTGGAGCCGGGACGGCGGGTGGTCGAGGTCTGGGACCAGTGCGACGACCCGCTCGTGATGCGGGTCGCGGGTGCCGACGACGAGGGTGGCCGGGGGTTGTTCGTCATCGACGAGCTGGTGGACGACTGGGGGGTGCGGGCGCTGAGCAGCGGCGGGAAGGTCGTGTGGGCCGCGCTTCACGCCAGTGGCCTTCTCCGGGTTGCCCAACCCGCACGCGAGCGCTCGATCGGGTCGTGAAGCAGAACAACACAGGGCGAGGGTCTGAGCCGCTCGCCCCGCGCTGTTCCTTCGGGGGAAACCGATCCCCCGATGTCACTTATTGTGTCCAAATGGTGACGTAGTTAAACCGGGTCAGGTGCCTGCGGGCTCCAGCTGCTTGGGGGCGGGGGCCTCGCTGGACTCGCGGATGCCGTAGCGGGCGTACAGGCGGGCCAGGCCCGGGGGCGCCCACCAGTTGGCGCGGCCCAGCAGGCGCATGGTCGCGGGCACGAGGACGGCGCGGACGATGGTGGCGTCGACCAGGAAGGCGATCGCCATGATCACGCCGGTCATCTTGATGAACGTGATGCCCGAGGTGGAGAAGGCGCCGATCACCACGATGAACAGCAGGGCGGCGCTGGTGATGATGCCGCCCGTGCGCTGGAGGCCGATCGCGACGGCCTGGGTGTTGTCACCGGTCAGGTCGTACTGCTCGCGGATCCGGGACAGGAGGAAGACCTCGTAGTCCATGGAGAGGCCGAAGAGCATCGCCAGCATCAGGATCGGCATCGCCGGGGCGATGGAGCCGGTCGCGGTGAAGTCCAGGGCGCCCGAGAGGTTGCCGTCCTGGAAGATCCAGACCATCGCGCCGAACGCGGCGGAGAGGGAGAGGAGGTTCATCAGGATGGCCTTGAGGGGGAGCACCACCGAGCCGAAGGCCAGGAAGAGCAGGATGAACGTGGCGATCCCGACGGTGACGGCCAGCCAGGGGAGGGTGGCGCCGATGCTGTCGAGCTGGTCCACCAGATCGGCCGAGACGCCCCCGATATGGGTCTCGGCACCGGGTGTGGGAGGCACGTCGCGGACACGCTCGACCAGGGCGCGGGCCTCGGCGGAGCTGGGGTCCGGCTGGTAGAGGAGGGCGATGCGGGTGGTGCCGTTCTGCGAGCCGGTGACGGTGGCGGCGGTGACGCCGTCGACCGCGGCCAGCCGGTCGGTGTAGGCCTTGACCTCGGCGGCGCCGGTGCCTGTCACGACGGCCTCGATGGGGCTGGTGGCGTTGCGCGGGAAGTCGCGTTCGAGGGTCTCGGCGACGACGCGGGCCTCCGCGCCGGCCGGGAGCACCTTGGCGTCCACGCCGCCCCAGTTGATGCCGAGGAACGGGGCGCCGAGGGACAGGATCAGCGCGGTGGCGGCGACGGCGTAGATCACCGGGCGGCGCATCACGCTGTGGCCGAACCGCAGCCAGCGGTCGCTCGCGGCGCGCCTGCGGCGGCGGACGGTGAGCGCGTTGACCTTCGGGCCGAGCACGGCCAGGAGGGCGGGCAGGACGGTGAGCGCGGCGACCATGCAGACCAGCACGGTGGCGATGCCGCCGTAGCCCATCGAGACCAGGAAGTTCTGGTCGAACAGCAGCAGGCCGGCGAGGGACACCGCGACGGTGACGCCGGAGACGGCGACCGTGCGGCCCGCGGTGGCCATGGTGGCGGCGACGGCGTCCTCGACGGAGGACGTGCGTTCGAGCTCCTCGCGGAAACGGCCGACGACGAAGAGGCCGTAGTCGATGGCCAGGCCCAGGCCGAGGAACGTGGTGATGTTGATCGCGAAGATCGACACGTCGGTGGTGTAGGTCAGGACGTGCAGAGCGGTGAACGACCCCAGTACGGCCACCCCGCCGATGAGCATCGGCAGGCTCGCCGCGACCAGGCTGCCGAAGATGATCACCAGCAGGATGATCAGGATGGGCGTGGCCATGGCCTCGGCGCGGGCGATGTCGGACGAGACCCGTTCGTTGACGGCGGTCTCGGTGCCCTGCTGCCCGCCGATCTTCGCGGTCAGGCCGCCGGACACCTCGGTGAGGTCGCCGGCGATCGTGTCGTAGTTCTTCTCCCGCGTCTCCTGGTCGGCGCCGGCCAGCTGGATCACCGCGTAGGTGGCGGTGCGGTCCTTGCTGACCAGCTGCGGCGCCTGCGACGTCCAGTAGGTGGTGGTGCGCGCGGTCGTCCCGGCGGGCAGCGCGTTCAGCGAACGGTCGACCGCCTGGCGGAAGGCCGGGTCGTCGACGGTGCGGCCGCCGCCGGTGTAGAGGACGACGACGTCGGCGCCGTCCCGGCCGAGGTCGCGCTCGGCGATCCGTTCCGCGCGGGCGCTCTCGCTGCCGGGCGTGTCGAACCCGCCGGCGGAGGTGAGGGCGCCGAAGACGCCGGTGCCCCAGACGGCCATGAAGACGACCGCGATGAGTGACAGTCCCAGGATCGGCCGCCGCCGTCGATGTACGAGGCGGCCCCAGCTTTCGAACATCGTGTGCTCCCCACACGTTGGTGACGATCGGTCACTTGCGTGAACGCCGTTAACTCGCTAACGGTGTTAACATTGCATGCAGCGTTAACTCCCGTCAAGGGTGTTTTTGGGGAATCATGCGGAGGCACTCGTCGGGGGAAAGGAGTCAGCGGCGGTGGCGGAGACACGACGAGACCGGCTGCGCGCGGCGACCGTGCGGGAGATCTCCGACACGGCGCGGCGCATCCTGGTCGACGAGGGCCCGGAGGCCGTCACGCTGCGCGCGATCGCCCGCGAGATGGGCATGACCGCGCCCGCGCTCTACCGCTACTTCGACAGCCACGGCGAGCTGCTGCGGCACCTGATCGGCGACATCTTCACCGAGCTCACCACCGCTCTGCACGCCGACATCTCCGCCGTCCCCGAGGGCGACATCAGCGGCAAGTTCCTGGCGGCGTCGCGCGGGTTCCGGCGCTGGGCGCTGGCCCACCGGCGCGAGTACGCGCTGCTGTTCGGCGCGCCGCTGCCCGGCCTGGGCCACAAGGAGCAGGCCGACTTCGCCGAGGAGTGCGCCCGGACGTTCGGCTGGACGTTCCTCACGCTCTTCCTGGAGTTGTGGCAGAAGCGGCGGTTCCCGGTCCCCGCGGACGACGAGATCGACCCGGCGCTGGTCGGGCAGCTGCGCCGCTACCGGGACGAGGTCATCCAGGTCGACCTGCCGCTCGGCGTCATCCAGCGGTTCCTGCAGTGCTGGGTCCGGCTCCAGGGCGGGGTCAGCCTGGAGGTCTTCGGCCATCTCGACTTCGCCCTGGAGGACCCGGGCCCGATCTTCGAGCTCATGGTCAGGGAGATCGGGGCGATGCTGGGCCTGACGTACGCGCCGCCCGCGTCCTGAACGCGCCCGACCGCCTCCCGCTCACGCTCAACGTCGGCGTCACCACCGTGAAGACGCACGTCGCCGGCCTGACGCGGAAGACGGGTCGCCCCAACCGCATCAGGTCGGCGGTGTACGTCAGTACTGCGGAAGGCTCGGGTCGATCTGGTTGACCCAGGCGACCACGCCGCCGCCGACGTGCACGGCGTCGCCGAAGCCCGCGCTCTTGACGACCGCGAGCGCCTCGGCGGACCGCACGCCCGACTTGCAGTGCAGGACGATCTTCTTGTCCTGCGGCAGCCTCTCCAGGGCGGACCCGTTGAGGAAGTCGCCCTTGGGGATCAGCGTCGAGCCCGGGATCTTGACGATCTCGTACTCGTTGATCTCGCGGACGTCCACCAGGAAGATGTCGTCGTCGCGGTCCTGCATGGCCTTGAGGTCGTGCACCGAGATCGTGGAGTCCTTGGCCGCCTCGGCGGCCTCGTCGGACACCGCGCCGCAGAACGCCTCGTAGTCCTCGAGCAGCTCGGTCTGCGTCGGGTTCTTGCCGCACAGCGGGCACTCGGGGTCCTTGCGGACCTTGACGTTGCGGTAGCTCATCTCGAGGGCGTCGTAGACGGTCAGCCGGCCGACCAGCGGGTCGCCGATGCCGGTGATCAGCTTGATCGCCTCGTTGACCTGGATGGAGCCGATGGACGCGCAGAGCACGCCCAGGACGCCGCCCTCGGCGCAGGAGGGCACCATGCCGGGCGGCGGCGGCTCGGGGTAGAGGCAGCGGTAGCACGGCCCGTGCTCGGCCCAGAACACCGAGGCCTGCCCGTCGAACCGGTAGATCGAGCCCCACACGTAGGGCTTGCCGAGCAGCACCGCGGCGTCGTTGACCATGTAACGGGTCGCGAAGTTGTCGGTGCCGTCGACGATCAGGTCGTACCGGGCGAAGATCTCCAGCACGTTGTCGCGGTCGAGCGAGGTGTTGTGCACCTGGATGTCGATCAGCGGGTTGATCTCGCGCACCGTCTCGGCGGCGGACTCGGCCTTGGGCTTGCCGAGGGTCGACTGCCGGTGGATGATCTGCCGCTGGAGGTTGGACTCGTCGACGACGTCGAAGTCGATGATGCCCAGCGTGCCCACGCCGGCCGCGGCGAGGTACATCAGGGCGGGGGAGCCGAGGCCGCCCGCGCCGACGCACAGGACCTTGGCGTTCTTGAGGCGCTTCTGCCCGGCCATCCCCACGTCGGGGATGATCAGGTGTCGCGAGTAACGATTGACCTCGTCACGGGTGAGCTCCGCTGCGGGCTCGACCAGAGGTGGCAACGACACGGTGAGTGCTCCTGTGCTGACGCTCGGTTCTTGGTGCGTGGTTGATACGGGCCGGGACGTCGTCGTCCTTCACGCCACAACCCTGCCATGACCGCTCGCATTCCCGGACGGGGGGAAGGTCGTTCCTGTCCGGGAGAGGGCGGAATGCGGCGATCCACGGATAACCTTGGCGGTTGTGGCGTTCCAGCCCCCCTATCACCAGCCGCCGGTCCAGCCGGGCCCACCGGCGGGGCCTCCGGTGGAACCGACGCGCCCGCCCGGCACCGTCCTCGGCCTGCGCGCGCGGCAGTGGATGATCGTGGCCATCACGCTCGGCTGCGTCTACGTCGTGGTCACCGCGGCCGCCCTCACCGGGGCCTGGGCGACGCTCAACCGCGAGCCCACCAACGCCGAGCTCAAGCGCGCCGCCGCGGCCGAGGTCGCGCGCCGCTGGCAGGCCTGGCCGTCCGGTCGGATCTTCCCCGAACGGGTGTCGTACACGACGAGCAGCGCCGGGCGCAGCGAGTTCGCCGGGCGGCTGGGCATCGTGCCCGGCACCGACTGCGCCGCCGCCGTCGACGGCGAGCTGGCCGCCGTCCTCGGCAGGCACGGCTGCCGCGCCGTGCTGCGCGCCACCTACACCGACCAGCTCGAAGGCGTCGTGGTCACGGTCGGCGTGGTGGTGTTCCCGGACGCGTTCGCCGCCGACCGCGCGTTCAAGCAGATCCCGGCCTCGACACCGGCCGACGCGGTCCGCGCGCGCGGCGTGCGCCCCGCGCTGCGCGCCGCCGCCTTTCCCGGCACCGCGGGGGCCCGGTTCACCGACGCCGCCCGCCAGGATCGGACGTCCGACCGCGGCGGGCCGTACGTCGTACTGACCACTTCGGGCCAGTCCGACGGCCGTCCGGCCTCGGCCATCACCAAGGTGCGCCCGGGGCTGCCGTTCGAGTCGGCCCCGCAGATCGGCCGCCAGATCGCGCGGTCGCTCTCGCAGCAGGCGCTGCCCGACTGTTCCAGCGACGAGTGGCGGTGCTGATGCTCCTGCGCAAGACGGCGGCCACCATGACGGCCACCGTGGCGGCCGTCACGGTGGCCGTCACGGCCGGCGCGCTGCCCCTGCTCGTGCCCGCGCCGGCCCGGGCCGACGAGGTGCGCGACCGGCAGCAGCCCATGATCCGGTCGCTGTCCCTCGAACAGGCGTGGCGGGTCACCCGCGGCGCCGGCGCGAAGGTGGCGGTGGTCGACTCCGGCGTCGACCCCGACCAGGCCGACCTGAAGGGCTCCGTCACCACCGGGCCCAACATGATCGCCGACGTCGACCGCGGCGCGCGGCCGGCCCGGCAGCACGGCACCGGGATGGCCTCGCTGATCGCCGGGCACGGCCACGGGCCGGGCGGCGGCTCCGGGGTGATCGGCGTCGCGCCGCGGGCGCGCATCCTGGCGATCCGCGCCATCGCCGAGCCCGAGGACCCCAGCTACAGCCGGTACAAGTCCGACGGCGAGGGCGACGGCGTCGCGGCGGGCATCCGCTACGCCGCCGACAACGGCGCCGACGTCATCAACCTCTCGCTCGGCGAGCTCGACGAGGACGCCGACGAGCGCAAGGCCATCGGCTACGCCATCAGCAAGGGCGTGGTCGTCGTCTCGGCCGCGGGCAACGACGGCGACAAGCGGCGGCGCCTCGACAAGGACGGCTTCGCCCCCTACTCCTACCCGGCGTCCTACCCCGGCGTGATCGCGGTGGCGGCGACCACCCCCGCCCGCGAGCGCGCCCCGTTCTCCAACCGCAACTACTCGGTCCTGGTCGCGGCGCCCGGCGCCGAGATGGTCACCGCGGGGCCCGGGGGCGAGTACTTCATCACCGCCGGCACCAGCGACGCGTGCGCCGTCGTCTCGGGGATCGCGGCGCTGATCCGGGCCAAGTACCCCAAGCTGCCGCCCGCCCTGGTCTCCCAGGCGCTCGTCGCCAGCGCCCGCAACGGCCCGTCCGGCAAGTACAACCCGGGGCTGGGCTTCGGCGAGGTCGACGCCGCCCGCGCGCTCAAGGCCGCGGCCACCCTGACCACGCCGCAGGCCGGGCTGGCCGGCAAGGCGGGCGGCCAGCGGTTCGGCGAGGGTCCGCGGCCCGGCCCGGTCGCCATCATCGAACGGCCCTTCTGGCTGCGCCCCATGATCTTCGGCGTCATCGTGGCGGGCGTCGCCGGCGCGGTCGCGGCACTGGTGATCGCGGTGTTGCTGGCCCGCCGCAACCCGCGTCCCGCCCTGCCCGAAGGGGGCCCGCACATGGCGTCCTTCGCGCCGCCCGGATCGGCCCCGCCGTCGCTCCGTCCGCCCGCGCACGGGCCTGCCCCGCCGTCCGCGCACGGGCCCACCTGGCCTACCTGATTCCTCCCGCCGCGCTTCTCGGCTACGCTCCGCTGCGTGCGTGCCGAGATCTCGCCCCCGGACCTGGAGCCGGAGCCGGAGGAGCCGGAGGACGGTGGCATGGCACGTTCACTCTTCGCGACGATCGCGGCGGGGCTGGTGATCGTGTGCGGCGTCGCCGTGCTGGTGCCGATGGCCCTGCGGCTCGCCGGTGAGCTGACGCGCGAGCCGACCGCCGCCGAGCTCCGCGACGCGGCGGCCGGTGAGATCGCCCGGCGGTACGTCACGTGGGAGTCCGGCCGCATCTTCCCCGAGCAGATCACCTACACGCTGGACGTCGGCGGCGACGAGACCGCGCGCCGGGCCGGGATCTCGCCGGACACCCGGTGCGAGACCGCGGTCGACCCGCAGCTGACCGGCCGGCTCAAGGACTGCCGCGGCGTGCTGCGGGCCGTCTACCTGGACGAGCCGCAGGGCCTGGCGATCGCGGTCGGCGTCGCGGTGTTCCCGGACGAGCGCGCCGCCAAGGCCGCCGCGGCCTGGTTCCCGATCCGCGAGCCGCGGCCGGGGCTGCGCGCGGTGGCGTTCCCCGCCTCGGTGACGTCGCGGTTCGGCGACGCCGCCCGGCAGGCCGCGGCCGTCCGGCAGCGCGGCCCCTACGTCGTGGCCGCGGCCGTCGGCTACGTGGACGGCAGGCCGGCCGTCAAGGGCGCGCGCAGGCAGGACGACCTGTTCGCGCTCGCGCCCCAGCTCATCACCGCGGTGCTCGGCCCGCTCACCACCCCGGCGAAGGTCGACTGCGAGGCCGAGGGGTGGACGTGCTGAGGAGGGCCGCCGCGGCGGCCGCCGCCCTGCTGGCGCTCGTCCCCGGGACGCCCGCCCGGGGCGACGAGATCCGGGACCGGACGGCCCCCGTCATGGAGTCGCTGAACGTGCCGCGCGCCTGGGAGCTGTCCAAGGGCTCCGGCGTCACCGTCGCCGTCCTCGACTCCGGGGTCGACCCCGACCAGGCCGACCTCACCGGCTCGGTGGTGACCGGCCCCGACTACACCGAGGGCGCCAACCCGCCCGGCGTCGCGCCGAGCCGCCTGCACGGCACCAACATGGCGTCCATCATCGCCGGGCACGGCCACGGCCCCGCCGGGCAGGACGGCGTGATGGGCGTCGCCCCGCAGGCCCGCCTGCTCGCCCTCCGCGTGATCGTGGAGAACGACGAGCCGGGCTTCGGCCACTTCGTCGACAACGAACGTTTCGAGGGGACGATCGCCCGCGGCATCCGCTACGCGGTCGACAACGGCGCCGACGTCATCAACCTCTCGCTCGGCCGCAGCGCCGCCACCAAGGACGAACGCGCGGCCATCGCCTACGCGCTGAGCAAGAACGTGGTCGTGGTCGCCGCCGCGGGCAACGCCGGCGCCACCGAGAAGGCCCGCCGCAGCGGCCACGCGCCGTTCTCCTACCCGGCCTCGTTCCCCGGCGTCATCTCGGTCGCGGCGGTCGACGAGAAGGGCGCGCACGCGGGCTTCTCCAACCGCAACTCCGCGGTCGTCCTCTCCGCGCCCGGCGTCCGCATCATCGGCGCGGGCCCGGGGGAGCAGTACTGGATCGGCGACGGCACCAGCCCGGCGACCGCGTTCGTCTCCGGCGTGGCCGCGCTGATCCGCTCCCGCCATCCCGGCCTGGCCCCCGCCCTGGTCACCCAGGCCATCGTGACGAGCACCCGGCACCGTCCGGCGGGCGGCTACGATCTCGGCGTCGGGTTCGGCACGATCGACGCGCACGCGGCGGTGGCCGAGTCCGACCGGATCGCCGCGGCGCGCGTCACCGGTCTCGGCCTGCCCGCCGCCGGCCGCTTCGGCGTCGGCGAGCCCGGCCCGATCCGCGTCGTCCACCGCGACGGCCGCCTCATCCTCACCTCCGCGTCCGCCTGCGCCCTCGCGATCGCCGCCCTGGTCCTCGGCCTGGCCCTGGCCGTCCGACGAAGATCAGAAAGCGACGCCGAGCCGCGACCATCATGAGACGCGGCGGGCCGTACGACGCGGTGCGGCCGGGCGGGTTCGGCGCGCCGGCCCTGGCCGGGGCCGTTCTCGTCGGCACGTCTCGTCGGCACGGCGTTGTGGCTCGTCCCGCGCCGGCGGCGGGCGGGGAGCCGGAGCCCGAGGTGGCGGCGGAAGCGCCCGCGCCGGAAGAATCGGGGATGTCGACGGAGCCGGATGAGCGCATGGAGCCGGATGAGCATGGAGCCGGATGAGTACGCCGAGATCGTGCTGGACACGGTGGAGCGGATTCCGCCGGGCCAGGTGATGTCGTACGGGGACGTCGCCGAGCTGGTCGGGGCCGGTGGCCCGCGGCAGGTGGGGCGGGTCATGTCGCTGTACGGGGGCGGGGTGCCCTGGTGGCGCGTGGTGCGCGCCGACGGGCGTCCCGCCGAGGGGCACGAGGTGCGGGCGTTCGAGGAGTACCGCGTGGAGGGCACGCCGGTGCGGCCGGACGGGCGGCGGGTCGACATGCGGCGCGCACGCTGGGACGGGTCGGACGGCATGGACGGCACGGACGCACAGACGTAACAAAACGGGCATCTGGTTCGAACATCCGGGCCTTACGGTCACGGCGTGAAGACGGCCGACCTGCTGCGCGATCCCGAGTTGCGGCTGCGCGCGCTGGCGTGCCCGGAGCGGCTCGACCGCCCGGTGCGCCAGGTGTTCGTCACCGACATGCCCGATCCCGGGCGTTACCTGGACGGCGGCGAGCTCGTCCTGACGGGCGTGATGTGGCGCCGCGGGCCGTACGACTCCGCGCCGTTCGTCGGCGTGCTCGCGGCCAAGCGGATCGCGGCGCTGGCGGCCGGGGAGGCGTTCCAGCCCGTGCCGGACGACCTGGTGGAGGCCTGCGACCGGTACGGGGTGCCGCTCGTGGCGGTGCCCGGGGAGACGCCGCTCTCGCGCCTGATGGCGATCGTGGTGCGCCGGCTGGACGCCGAGGTGGCCGATCCCGGCGTGCCCGTCGCGTCGCACGCCAGCCTGCTGGCGCGCCTGCCGGGGGAGACCCGGCGTGGTTTCCGTCACGAGGTGCTGGGCGCGGTGATCGCCTACGATCGGGACGTCCGGAGCGATCTGCTGGGCACCCTGACCGAGTTCCTGGCCTGTTCGGGTTCGTGGACGACGTGCGCGCGCCGCCTCAACGTCCACGTGAACACCCTGCGGTATCGCATCCGGCGGATCGAGGAGCTCACCGGCCGCGATCTGTCCACTCTGGACGACCGCGTCGATCTGCTGCTCGCGTTGCGCGCCTGACACAGGTATCGAATACTGTTTCGATCGTCACATCCGCGACATGCGTGGGATGTGGTCAGATCCGCCTCGTTCATCTGCTCCAATGAAATGTTGTGCCACCAGCTTCCCCAGCTCCGTACCGCCTGGTCCGCCGCGCCGGCCCGGCGCGCGCGGTCGCGCCCGTGCTCGACGAGCGGCAGCGGCGCGTGGTCGAGCACGAGGGCGGGCCGATGCTGGTGCTGGCCGGCCCCGGCACCGGCAAGACGACCACGATCGTCGAGGCCGTCGTCGACCGGATCGAGAACCGCGGCGTCGACCCCGAACGGGTGCTGGTCCTCACGTTCAGCCGCAAGGCCGCCGGTGAGCTGCGCGAGCGCATCACCGGCCGGCTCGACCGCACGACGCGGTCGCCGCTGGCGCTGACCTTCCACAGCTACGCGTACGCGCTGTTGCGCCGGGACGCGGTGCTCAACGAGGAGCCGCCGCCGCGGCTGCTGTCGGGTCCCGAGCAGCTGCTGGAGGTCCGCCGCCTGCTGGACGGCGAACGGGCCGACGGCGCGCGCGGCTGGCCGCACCGGCTGCACGAGACGCTGGGCACCCGCGGGTTCGCCGAGGAGCTGCGCGACTTCGCGCTCCGGGCGTCCGAACGCGGGTTCGTCCCCGACGACCTCGTCACGCTGGGCGACCTGCGCGGCCGCGACGACTGGAAGGCCGTCGGCGGCTTCATGGACCGCTACGCCGAGCGGTTCGCGATCGACCCGGTGCCCACCTACGACTACGCCGAGCTGATCCAGATCGCCGCGGGCATGCTCGTCGACGAAGAGGTCAGGATCCGCGAGAGCGGCGCCTACGACGTGGTGTTCGTGGACGAGTACCAGGACACCGACCCGGCGCAGGAGGAGCTGCTCCAGCACCTCGCCGGGGAGGGCCGCGACCTGGTCGTGGTCGGCGACCCGGACCAGTCGATCTACGGCTTCCGGGGCGCCGACGTGCGCGGCATCCTGGAGTTCCCCGAACGGTTCCGCACGATCGACGGCGACCCGGCGGAGGTGGTCGCGCTCCGGACGTGCCGCCGCATGGGCCCGGAGATCCTGACCGCGTCCCGGCGGATCGCCCGCCGCCTCCCCGCGGGCACCCTCGCCGCCGAGCACCGCGCGCTCCAGCATCCCGAGGAGGCTCCCCCCACCGCGCCGCCCGGATCCACGCCGCCCGGACCCACGCCGCCCGGACCCACGCCGCCCGGATCCACGCCGCCCGGGCCCAAGCCGCCCGGATCCACGCCGCCCGAATCCACCTCGGACTCGGTCCACGCCGTCATCGCCGACAGCGAGTCGCAGGAGTCGGCGCTGGTCGCCGACGAGCTGCGCCGCGCCCACCTGCTGGACGGCGTGCCCTGGTCGCGGATGGCGGTGCTGGTGCGCAGCGCGGTCCGGCAGGTCCCGGCGCTGCGGCGGGCGCTGGCCCAGGCCGGGGTGCCGGTCGTGGTCGCGGGCGACGAGGTGCCGCTCATCGCCGAGCCCGCCGTCCGGCCGATCCTGATCCTGCTGCGGGCCGCCCTGAAGAAGGGCTTCCTGGACGAGGTCGTCGCCGAGGACCTGCTCACCGGCCCGCTCGGCGGCGCCGACGCGCTCGGGCTGCGCCGCCTCAAGCGGGCCCTGCGCGACCTGGAGGACCTGTCCGGCGGTGCCCGGCCGCTCAACGAGCTGCTCATCGCGGCGGTGAGCGACGCCCGCGAGCTGACCCTCGTCCACGAGCGGGTCCGGGCCCCGGCCGAACGGGTCGCGCACCTCATCGAGGTCGCCCGGGACGTCACCGACCGGGGCGGCACCGCCGAGGACGTGCTGTGGGAGGTGTGGCGGGCCAGCGGCCGGGCCGAGGTGCTGCTGGAGCAGAGCGTCAAGGGCGGCACCCGCGGCGCGTCCGCCGACCGCGACCTCGACGCGGTGGTCGCGCTGTTCGACCACGCCGCCCGGTTCGTCGACCGGCTGCCGCAGGCGGGGCCCGAGCTGTTCGTCGACAACATCGCCTCCCAGGAGATCGCCGGCGACACGCTCGCCGAGCAGGCGCCGCAGGGCGAGGCGGTGCGCATCCTCACCGCGCACCGCGCCAAGGGCCTCGAATGGGACGTGGTGATCGTCGCCGGGGTCCAGGAGGGCGTCTGGCCCGACCTGCGGCTGCGCGGCTCGCTGCTCGGCATCGAGGAGCTCGTCGAGTTCGCGGCCGGGACCGAGCCGGAGGGCGCGGGCGGCGGCGGCGTGGCGAGCGCGGCGGCGGGCGCGTCGATGGCGGCCAAGATGATGGACGAGGAGCGGCGGCTGTTCTACGTCGCCGTCACCCGCGCCCGCAAGCGCCTGGTCGTGACGGCGGTCGGCGGCGACGACAGCGAGGACCGGCCGTCGCGGTTCCTCAACGAGCTGCTGCCCGGCGCGATCGAGGAGTCGCAGCTCGACGAGAAGACCCGCTGGTTGTCGCTGTCGGCGCTGGTCGCCGACCTGCGTTCGGTGGTGGCCGACCCGCACCGGCCCGAGCCGCTGCGCCGCGCCGCCGCCGGCCACCTGGCCCGGCTCGCGCGGGCCGGCGTGCGCGGCGCCCGGCCGGAGAACTGGTACGCCATCACCGCGCTGTCCGACGCCGGCCCGGCCTACGCCGAGGACGAGCAGATCCAGATCTCCCCGTCCCAGGTCGAGGCGTTCACCACCTGCGGCCTGCGCTGGCTGCTGGCGTCCGCGGTCGGCGCCCAGGACGGCGGGCCCAACGAGTACAGCACGATGGGCAAGGTCATCCACGCGGTCGCGGAGATGGCCGGCTCCGACGACGGCGTCACCGAGGTCGACGTCGCGCAGCGGCTCGACGAGATCTGGAACGACCTGGAGTTCCGCAGCGCCTGGTACTCCGAGAAGCAGCGCGAGCAGGCGAGCGCCATGGTCGACAAGTTCCTGACCTGGCACAACGACAACCCCAACGAGATCGTCGCGCTGGAGGAGTCGTTCAAGGTCGACCTCGGCCGCGTCGTGATCAAGGGCCGGATCGACCGGGCCGAACGCGACGCCGACGGCCGCGCGGTCATCATCGACATCAAGACGTCCTCCACCGCCGTCCCCAAGGACGACCTGGCGCGCCACCCCCAGCTCGGCGTCTACCAGTACGCGGTCATGCTCGGCGCGTTCGAGCGGCACGGCCTGATCGAGCCCGGCGGCGCCAAGCTCATCCAGGTCGGGAAGGCCGCGTTCACCGCCAAGGCGCGCGAGCAGGAGCAGCCGCCGCCCGCCGACGACGCCGACCCCGAGTGGCCCAAGAAGCTGATCGAGATCGTCGCCACCGGCATGGCGAGCGACGTGTTCCAGGCGCGCGCGAACGACAAATGCCGTACCTGCCCGGTACGGTCCTGCTGCCCGGTGCACGAGGAAGGGGGGCAGGTCGGTCCATGATCACTCCGGCCGGGCTGGCGCGGCTGCTGGAGATCCCCGAACCGACCGACGAGCAGGCTCGCGTGATCGAGGCCCCGCTGGCTCCGATGGCGGTCATCGCGGGCGCCGGGTCGGGCAAGAGCGAGACCATGGCCGCGCGCGTCGTCTGGCTGGTCGCCAACGGGTTCGTCCGGCCCGAGCGCGTGCTCGGCCTCACGTTCACCCGCAAGGCCGCCGCCGAGCTCGGCGTCCGCGTCCGCAAGCGGCTCGACAAGCTCAAGGAGATGCTCCCCGCCGACGAGCTCGAACGGCTCGGCGGCGAGGCGCTCTTCGACGGCGAGCCGATGGTGTCGACCTACCACTCCTACGCCGCCCGGCTCTTCGGCGACCACGCGCTGCGCGAGGCGCTGGAGCCGACGATGCGGCTGATCTCCCCGGCGGTGGCCTGGCAGATCTGCTCCCGCGCGGTCGACTCCTACGGCGGCCCGATGGACAGGATCGACTGGCAGCCGGACACCGTCACCAAGGCCGTCATGGAGCTGTCCGGCGACCTGTCCGAGCACCTGCGCACCGCCTACGACGTGCGCAAGGTCGGGGCGTGGCTGGACGAACGGTTCGCCTCCCTCAAGAAGCCGCTCAAGCCGCAGCGCGACATCCTCGCCAAGCACGCCGTCCGCGAGCAGCTGATGCCGCTGATCGAGTCGTACGCCCGGGCGAAGGCCGACCGCGAGGTGGTCGACCACGGCGACCAGATGTCGCTGGCGGCGCGGATCGCCTTCAAGCACCCCGAGGTCGGGATGATCGAGCGGTCGCGCTTCTCGGTCGTCCTGCTCGACGAGTACCAGGACACCAGCCAGGCCCAGCTCGTCCTGCTCAAGTCGCTCTTCGGCAACGGACATCCGGTGACGGCCGTCGGCGACCCCTGCCAGTCGATCTACGGCTGGCGCGGGGCGAGCGCGGGCAACCTGCTGCGGTTCGCCTACGACTTCCCGCTCAGCACCCAGTTTCACCCCCATGGCTCCGCCCCCTCCCTCCCGGGCCGGCCGCCGGACCCGGCGCCGGTCGTCCAGCTCAGCCGCAGCTTCCGCAACGGCGAGCACATCCTGGACGCCGCCGCCCGCATCCAGGACGAGCTGCGCGCCGAGACCGCGGCCGTGCCGCGCCTGATCCCGGGCGCGGGCCGGGAGGGGCGGGGCCGGGTCGAGTGCGCGCTGTTCGAGACGGTCGAGGACGAGGCGGAACGTATCGCCGCCCGCATCGCCGCGCTGATGGCGGCCGACCACGGGACCTCCCCGGACGGCGCGCCGCAGGACGAACCGCTCCAGTACTCCGACATCGCCGTGCTGGCGCGCAAACGGTCGCAGTTCCCGCTGATCCGGCGGGCGCTGGAGAGCCGCGGCATCCCGGTCGAGGTGGTCGGGCTGGGCGGCCTGCTCACCGTGCCCGAGGTACAGGACGTGGTGGCCACGCTGCGCGCCATGCACGACCCCACGTCCGGCGCCTCGCTGGCCCGGCTGCTCACCGGGCCGCGCTGGCGGCTCGGCCCGCGCGACCTGGTCGCGCTCGGCCGCCGCGCCCGCGCGCTCGCGCAGGAGGCGTCCCGCGACGTCACCCCGCCCGAACGCCCCGCCGAGCCACCGCCCCCCGAGCCCGCCGAGCCCGGCACGCCCGGCGAGGCCGGCGGGGCGGAGGCCCCGGACGACCCGCTGCGGCAGCTGGTCAGCGAGCTCAACCAGGAGACCGGCAGCCTGGTCGACGCGCTCGACGACCTCGGCCCCCGCGAGGCGTTCTCGCCCGAGGGGTACGGGCGGCTGCGGCGGCTCCGCGACGAGCTGCGCGGCCTCCGCACGCAGGTCGGCCTGGCCCTGCCCGACCTGGTCAACGAGGTGGAACGGGCGCTCGGCCTCGACATCGAGGTCGCCGCCAGGTCCGGCCTGGACCCCGTCACCGCCCGCGCCGACCTGGACGCCTTCATCGACGCCGCCGCGACCTTCGCCGGCGACGCCGAGGACCCCACGCTGGGCGCGTTCCTGGCCTACCTCAAGGCCGCCGAGACCGAGGAGTTCGGGCTGGAGGCCGGCCGGGTCGGCGAGACCAACAGCGTCAAGCTGCTCACCGTCCACGCCTCCAAGGGCCTGGAGTGGCCGGTCGTCATCGTCCCCGGGCTCTCCTACGTCGCGCAGAAGAACGGCGGCCCGGCCAAGGGCTCGATCTTCCCGTCGCCGCCGCAGAACGCCACCCGCTGGACGGCCAACCCGCGCGTCCTGCCGTTCATGCTGCGCGGCGACCGGGCCGACCTGCCCGCGCTGCACGGCCTGGAGAAGGACGACCTGGCCGCCTTCGACCAGGCCTGCTCCGAACGCGATCTGCGGGAGGAGCGGCGGCTGGCCTACGTCGCGGTCACCCGCGCGTCCAGCCTGCTCATCGCGACCGGCTACTGGTGGGGCTCGTCGGGCCGCCCGCTCGGGCCCTCGCCGTTCCTGGAGGAGGTGAAGGAGACCTGCGAGGCCGGCACCGCGAGCCAGATCGCGCACTGGGCGGAGCCGCCGGAGGAAGGCGTCCAGAACCCGCTGCTGGCCGCCGCCGAGGAGGCCCAGTGGCCGCCCCTGCCCGGCGCGCACGGCGACGGCTCCGAACGTGAACGGTACGAGGCCATCGTCGAGGGCGCCCGGATGGTCGAGGACGCGATGACCGGCCGCACCCGGCACTGGGCCGGGCACGAGGGGCTCGATGACGCCGACCGCGGCCGGATGACCGCGTGGGCCCGCGACGTCGAGCTGCTGCTGGCCGAACGCGACCGGGGCCGCGGCGGCGACGGCCTCCAGGTCGAGCTGCCCGCCCAGCTCTCGGTCTCCTCCCTCGTCTCGCTCGCCCGCGACCCGCAGGCCCTGGCCCGCCAGATCCGCCGCCCGATGCCGCGCCAGCCCGCCCCGTACGCGCGCCGCGGCACCGCGTTCCACGCCTGGCTGGAGAGCCGCTGGGGGCAGCAGCGCCTGCTGGACGCGGACGAGCTGCCCGGCGCCGCCGACGAGGGGGCGGCCGACGACGCGCAGCTGGCGCGCCTCCAGGCGCGGTTCGAGGAGTCCGAATGGGCCGGGCGCGAGCCGATCGACATCGAGGTGCCGTTCGAGACGATCATCGGCGACCGGTTGGTGCGCGGCCGGATGGACGCCGTCTTCCGCACGTCCGGCGGCTACGAGGTCGTCGACTGGAAGACCGGCCGGCCGCCGGAGGGCGACGACGCGCGCCACTCCGCCGTTCAGCTCGCCGCCTACCGGCTCGCCTGGGCGGCGTTGCAGGACGTTCCGGTCGAGCGGGTCAGCGCGGCCTTCCACTACGTGAGCGCCAACGTCACCGTCCGCCCGGCCGACCTGCTCGACGCCGAGGGCCTCGCCGCCCTGCTGGAGACCGTCCCGGCCGTCTGAGCCCCGGCCTGACCACGGCCGGGGCCAGGTCGGGGTTTCGTTGCCGTGATGTGAGCCACTCGCCTCTGTTCACGCCGCACCGTTTCGGGGAGTATCCGGGAAACCACATAAGGAGGCGGCGTGACGGTGACGCATGACGAGAAGGTCGTACGTGAGTTCTCCAAGCAGGCGGCGAGTTTCGGGGACCCGAGGCTCAACATGGCCTTCACCGTGAACCTCGCCCGGCTCGTCCAGTTCATGGAGCCCGAGCTCGACCTCGAGGACGTCGTGCTGGAGGTCTGCGCGGGCACCGGCCTGGTGGCGCGCGCCATCGCCCGCCGCGTCCGGCACGTCACCGCGCTCGACATCACGCCCGCGATGCTGGAGCAGGGCAAGCGCGAGGCCGACGCCGACACCCTCACCAACGTCACGTTCACCCGCGGCGACGCGCTGGACCTGCCCTACGCCGGCCGCTCGTTCACGCTGGTCGTCACCCGCTTCTCGCTGCACCACTTCGCCGACCCGGCCGCCGTCGTCCGCGAGATGGTGCGCGTCAGCCGCCCCGGCGCGGCCATCGTCGTCGCCGACCTCGTCCGGCCTGATCTCGCGGATCAGGGGGACGCCGACGTCGACCGCCTCGAACGCCTCCGCGACCCGGCGCACGGCACCACCCTCACCTCCGGCCAGATCACCGCGATGCTCGGCGAGGCCGGCGCCGAGGTCAAGCGCACCGACACCTTCGACCTCGTGCGGCCGCTCGACCAGTGGCTGGAGTTGTCGCAGCCGCCCGAGGAGGTGCGCGCCCGGATCCGCAAGGAGCTGGAGGACGAGCTGGCGGGCGGCCCGGCCACCGGCCTGCGCCCCGCCCTGGTGGACGGCGAGCTTCACTTCACCCACGCGAACGGCTTCTTCCTGGCGATCGCCCCCTGAGGGACGCGCCGAGATTCTCGTTCAAACGTTCGACTGAGATCGTTCCGCCGGGGTATCTTGTCGAACATGGGTTCTACCGCGAGTCTTCCCCTCGACCGCGAGCCCGCCGCCCTGGCCATGCGCATCGGCGTGGTCGCGGCCGAGGCGGCTCTGGCGACGTTCGCACGCAACCTCGACCTGGACGACCTCGCCGACGGCGACGTCGACTTCCAGGGGTCGATCAGCCCGGCCGAGTGGCCGGTGTTCTCGCTGGTCATCGACACCCTCGCGGAGGCGGGCCCGGCCGACGGACGATCGCTGGACGAGCGGCGCGCCGACGCGCTCAACGACCTCGCCCGCATCTGCATGGCCGCCAAGCACCGCCGCGCCGGCGCCGCCTGAGCCTGCCCCGAGACCGCGTACGACCGCCTGTGACCGTGGTCTGAAACCGCCCGTGACCGGGTAGGACCCCGATGATCATGTCGTGAGCTGACATGTCCGGGGGCCGGTGGTCGTCTCCCGGGTGGCGCAGCGGGGTCCGGGGGCGTCCCCCGGGAGGTACGGCGGGGGACAGGTGTCGGACGACTCGGCCTTGGGGTTCTCGGTCGTCGCCATCGTGGCGGCGACCGCGCTGGCGCCGCTGCTCGCGGACCGGCTGGTCCGGTGGATCGCCGTGCCGTCGGTGGTGCTGGAGATCATGCTCGGCATCCTCATCGGCCCGGTGGTGCTCGGCTGGGCCACCGAGGACCCGTTCATCGGGCAGCTGGCCGACTTCGGGCTCGCCGTGCTGATGTTCCTGGCCGGCTTCGAGATCGAGTTCGCCCGCATCAAGGGCTCGCCGCTGCGGCTGGCGATCGCGGGCTGGTCGTCCTCCCTCGCGCTCGGGCTCGTCGCGGGGCTCGCCCTGGAGAGCTGGGACGTGCTGGCGGTCGTGGTCGGGCTCTGCTTCACCACGACGGCGCTCGGCACGATCCTGCCGATGTTGCACGACCGCGGTGCGCTGCCCACGCCGTTCGGGGCCAGGGCGATGGCGGCCGGCGCGCTCGGGGAGTGCGGCCCGATCATCGCCGTCGCCGTGCTGCTCAGCGGCGACCGGCCATGGCACACCGTCCTGCTCCTGGTGGCGTTCGCGGCCGTCACGGTCCTCGCCGCGGCGGCGGCGGTACGGCAGCACCGGCACCCGACCATCGCCCGGCTGGTGAACGCGACGCTGACCACCAGCTCGCAGCTGGCCATCCGGTTCGCCCTCCTGATGATCGTCTTCATGCTCTGGATCACCAGCGAGTTCGGGCTGGACGTGCTGCTCGGCGCGTTCGCGGCCGGGATCGTCGAACGGCTGGCGATCGAGACCTCGGACCGCGAGCGCACCAAGGAGGTCGTGAAGTCCAAGCTGGAGGCGATCGGCTACGGCTTCGTCGTGCCGTTCTTCTTCGTCGTCAGCGGCATGCGGCTCGACCTGGCCGCGCTGGCGTCCGACCCGGTGGCGCTGCTGACCGTGCCGCTGTTCCTGGTGGTTTTCCTCGTGGTGCGGGGCGGTCCCGTGCTGCTGCTCTACCGGTCCGACCTGGAGGGCGCCGACCGCCGGGCGCTGGCCCTGCTCGCGTCGGCCGCGCTGCCGCTCGTCGTGGTCATCACGACGCTGGGCGTGGAGGAGCACGGCCTGCCCGCGAGCACCGCCGCCGCCCTCGTCTGCGCGGGAATGGCGTCGGTGCTCGTCTTCCCGCTCGTCGCGTTCCGGATCCGGGAGCGCGCTCTTTCGGACGGGCGTTCGATGGCGTAATCGGATGGCCGGTTGGTCCATTCGCGTGTGCGCGCCGGCCGGAGCCCTGCCCGTGAACGCCCGCCGGGGCGCCGTGGGGGAGGGGTCCTGGCCGTCCTCGTCGGCCCTCGCCATCGGCGATTCCGCCACGCATCGTCGCCGTTCCCTATCACGCGATCGCGTGAAGCCGCCCGCCCTGAAGATCATTTTGATGGTCCGGGAAGACCCCGCGTTCTCGTGATGGAACGCGCCGCACCGCCCGTTGGAAGGTCATTTCTGGCAGGACAGGCCATTCCGAACGCGGATTGACCCCCTGAGGCGGTGTGGAGTGGAAATCACCATCCAGAAATACGGCGGCACGTCACTGGCCACCGACGAGCAGGTCCACACGATCGCGGATCGTGCGGCGTCCGCGCACGGACGGGGCAGGTCCCTGGTCGTCGTGGTCTCCGCCCGCGGCGGGACCACCGACGAGCTGATCGAGGCGGCCGGAGCGCTCACCGCCGACCCCTGTCCCGGCGAGACCGACAAGCTGCTCGCCACCGGCGAGGTGGCGGCCGCGGCCATGATGGCGATCTCGCTCCAGGGCCGGGGCGTCCCGGCGGTCTCGCTGACCGGGCCGCAGGCGGGGCTGCGGGCCGCCGGACGGCACGGCGCCGGCGTCGTCACCGAGATCGACCCCGCGCCGGTGCGGGACTGGCTCGAACGCGACCACGTCGTCGTGGTCGCCGGATTCCAGGCGCTCACCCCCGCGGGCGACGTCATCACGCTCGGCCGCGGCGGGTCCGACACCTCGGCGGTGGCGCTCGCCGCCGCCCACGACGCCCGCGCCTGCGAGGTCTACACCGACGTCGACGGCGTCCACCGCGCCGACCCGAGGGTCGTCGAGGGCGCGCCGATCCTGCCCCGGGTCGAGGCCAGGGTGATGGCGGAGATGGCGGTGTCCGGCGCGCGGGTCATGCACGCCAGGGCGGTCGAGCTGGCCGCCACCTACGGGCTCGACGTCGGGATCGGCAACGCCGCCGGCGGCGGGACCGCGACCACGATCGTCGGAAGGAGAGAACCGATGCACGAAGCAGGGCCCCCACCAACGACGCTCGGGGAACGTCCTCGGGTGGTGGCGATCACGCACGAGACCGCGGTCGTCCAGACGATCGTCCGCGCCGGAGCGCGGCTCACCGGGCCGGCCGTCCTCGACGCCCTCGCGGACGGCCAGATCAGCGTGGACGCGGTCGCCTCCTGGCCGTCCACCGCCGAGGACCTGCACCTGGCGTTCTGCGCGCCGGCGTCGCAGCTGCCCGCCGTGCGCGACGTGCTGGGACCGCTGCTGGAGCAGCACGGCGGCGCCGTGGAGGCGCGCGAGCCGTGCGGGCGGGTCTCGATCGTGGGGACCGGCCTGCTGAGCAGACCCGGCCTCACGGCCGGCGCGATCGCCGAGCTCGCCCGGTACGGCATCCCCGCCGACTGCGTGTCGTGCACCTCGACCCGTACCTCCCTTCTCGTCCCCGTGGAACGGGTGCGCGACGCGGTGGTCATCCTCTACGGCCTGTTCGAGCTCGACCGCGAGCCCGTGCTCGCCCCGGCCTGACGCCCGGCATCCCGGCACCCCGGAAGGAAGGACATCCCGCTCATGAGCGACCAGCACACCTTCGGCGCACGACTGCGCCTCAGCCGGTTGGGACGGCGTTCGCCCGACGGCCGCCTCATGGTCGTCCCGCTGGACCACTCCGTCACCGACGGGCCCATCCGCACGGCGGCCTCGTTCGACGGCCTCATCGGCACCCTCGCCGAGAGCGGCGTCGACGCGGTGGTGCTGCACAAGGGCACGGCCCGGCACGTCGACCCGCGCTGGTTCACCGACATGTCGCTGATCGTGCACCTCAGCGCCAGCACCGCCCACGCGCCCGACCCGGACGCCAAGTACCTGGTGTCGAGCATCGAGACCGCGCTGCGGCTCGGCGCCGACGCCGTCAGCGTGCACGTCAACGTCGGGTCCCGGGAGGAGGCGGCCCAGGTCGCCGACCTCGCCCGGGTCGCCGAGTCCTGCGACCACTGGAACCTGCCGCTGCTGGCGATGATGTACGCCCGCGGGCCCCAGATCGGCGACCCCCGCGACCCCGAACTGCTCGCGCACGCGGGCACCCTCGCCGCCGACCTCGGCGCCGACATCGTCAAGCTGCCGCACCCCGGCACCGGCCAGGGCGTCGCCGACCTGGTGCGGGCCTGTCCCGTGCCCGTCGTCCTGGCGGGCGGGCCGCCCGTCGACGACATCGCCGAGGTCCGCGAACGGGTCCTCGAAGCCGTACGGGCGGGCGCCGCCGGCGTCGCGATGGGCCGCAACGTCTTCCAGGCCGAACGCCCCGGCGAGATCGCCCGCGAGATCGCGGACCTGCTGCACAGCGCGCCCGGCCCCGCCGGCACGCCCGGCTTCGCGCCGCCCGCGCACCGCCGGCTCGACCACCAGATGACCGGAAGGACGTCATGACCGCGCCCCAGACCACCTACGCCCACCAGGAGGTCCGCCAGCTGCTGGCGGATCCGGCGATGACCGAGCACTCGCCCGGCGAGGAGTTCGCCCACGTCGCCTCCCTGCACGACGACAAGCACGACGACGTGACCGTCTCCTACCGCGCCTACCTCCCGGCGGCGTTCCCGCTGTTCGCCAACCGGCCGCGCTACACGGTCCGGCACCTGCTCAAGGTGGCCACGGTCCGCGACGAGGAGACCCCGTACTTCCAGGAGGTCGCGCCCCACGACGACGACCGGACTGCGGGCGGCCGCAGCTACGAGCAGACGCTGGAGGCCTCGTTCACGCCCGTGATCAAGTCGACCGACCTCACCGAGATCAGCGTCTCGGTGGAGACGCCGCCCGGCCTGGAGAACAACGTCCGGCTGCTGGCGTCCTACATCGACTACCGCCTGCTGGTCCGGTTCGGCGTCCGCGAGAACCAGCTTCTCCTGCACGGCGAGCAGCGGTACGGCCCGGACGCCGAGCCGGTCGGCCGGCGCGGCGGCGAGGGCTCCGCGCTGCCGGGGCTGCTCCAGCTCCCCGGGCTGCGGCGGCTGCGGTCCGCCGGCGACCCCGTCGCCGAGCTGACGGCGGCGGCCGGCGCGGTCGAGGAGACCGGCGGCTCGTGCGACGGCATCGTCGTCCATCCCTCGCTGTACTGGCGGATGGTCGAGACGGGCCGGCTCGGCCCGCTGAACGAGGCGGGCATCCGGGTGTCCCGGACCCGGATGATGCCGCCGGAGCAGGTGCTGCTGGGCGACTTCCGCGCCGCGGCGACGCTGCTGGACCCGGGCACCTCGTGGGTGACGCTGCGGCGCGGCGCCGGGGCGAACGGCGGGCATCTGCTGGAGGCGCGCAGCCGGATCGCCCTGGCCGTCCACCTGCCGCGGCACTTCCTCCTGCTCGACCGGGGGGAGGCGGCATGACCACCCTGAACGCCGGCACCGACAACACCGGCACCGACAACGCCGGCACCGAGAACGCCGGCACCCGGAACGTGCGGGTCCTCTACATCACCGGGATGACGCGCTGCGGCAGCACCATGCTCGGGAACGTCCTGAACGAGCTGCCGGGCGTGGTCCACATCGGTGAGCTGCACTACCTGTGGCGCAACGGCATCCTGCGTTCCGGCACCAACTCCCAGTGCGGCTGCGGCGACCGGCTCGCCGACTGCGAGTTGTGGTCGGAGGTGATGGCGTCCGCGGCGACGCCGACCGACCCCGCGCACGCCCGCTGGATGGTCGCCGTGCAGGACCGCTACCTGCGCACGCGGCACACCCCGGCCCGGCTCGCCGAGGCCAGGGGGCCGCTGCGCCGGGCGCACGCCCTCGACGCCGCGCTCGACGTGACGGCCCGGATCTACCGGGCGCTCGCCGCGAGGCCCGGGACGCGCCTGATCGTCGACAGCTCGAAGTACCCGGCCGAGGCGGCGGCGCTGCTCGGCCTGCGGGACCCGGACCTGGACCTGCGGGTCCTGCACATGGTCCGGGACCCGCGGGCCACCGCGTTCTCCTACCAGCGGCAGAAGAACTACATCGCCGAGATGAGCCCGCTGCGCAGCACGGCCGGATGGTCGGGCGTCAACCTCGCCTCCGAGCTCGTCGGCAAGGCCGCGCCCGGCCGTTACCTGCGGGTCCGGCACGAGGACTTCGGCCGCGACCCGCGGGGGGTGCTCGGCGAGGTCATGCGGTTCGCGGGCGTCGACGGGCCCGGCCCGGTCGGGGACGGCGGCCGGGTCAGCCTCGGCGAGAACCACACCGTCACCGGCAACCCGGACCGGCTCGACCGCGGCGAGGTCGCCATCCGCTGCGACGAACGCTGGCGCACCGGCCTCGACCGGGCACCCCGCGCGGTGGCCACCGTCGGCGCCTGGCCGCAGATCCGGCGCTACGGCTACGAACCCGCCGCCGGAGAGGCGAAGACCGCCGAACCCGCCGCCGGATAGGAGACCCGGAGAGAAGACCCGGAGAGAAGACCCCCGAGAGAAGGCCCGCAGAGAAGGCCCGCAGAGAAGACAGGAGGGCGAACGATGGATCTCGGACTGCAAGGACGAACCGCGATGGTCGCCGCCGCGAGCAGCGGCCTGGGCCTCGGCATGGCCCGCGCGCTCGCCGCCGAGGGGGCGAACGTCTCGATCTGCGCCCGCGGCGCCGAGAAGCTGGCCGAGGCGCACAAGGAGGTGGACGCCGCCGGCCCCGGCGAGGTGCGCAGCCAGGTCGTCGACATGACCGACCAGGACGCCGTCGAGGGCTGGGTCACGACGACCGTGGCCGAGTTCGGCGGGCTGGACGTGCTCGTCAGCCACACCGGCGGAGTGCGGTTCGGCACCGCCGCGGACTTCGGCGTCGACGACTACCGGGGTGCCGTGGAGAGCTCGATGTTGCCGCACATGGCGCTCGTGCTCGCCGCCGTCCCGCACCTGAAGGAGAACGGCTGGGGCCGCATCCTGCTGATCACCTCCGAGTCGGTCCGGCAGCCCATGGCGCACAACGTGCTGTCCGGGGTGGCGCGGCTCGGCGTGCTGGGCTTCGCCCGGAGCCTGGTGCACTCGCTCGGCGACGCCGGGGTGACCGTCAACGTGCTGGCGCCCGGCTACCACCGGACCAAGGCCCTCAAGGGGCCGCGGGGGTCCGACCCCGACGTCTGCGGCGCCGAGGTGCCGCTCGGGAAGGTCGGCGACCCCGACGACTTCGGCGCGCTGGCCGCCCTGCTGGCCTCCCGGCAGGCCTCGTTCGTGACCGGCGCCCTGCTGCTGGTCGACGGCGGCAACACGCGCGCCGTCGCCTGACACCCCACCGACGAGGTACCCCACCGACGAGGAGGGAGACGGACATGACCGTCATCGAGGAATTCGGCACGACCGGGTTCGCGCACGGCGAGTTCACCGACCGCTACCGGGCCGAGGGCCTGTGGCGGGACGAGGAGACGCTCCTCGACGACCTGTGGCGGGGCGCGCGCACGCACCCCGGCCGCCGCGCCGTCGTGGTCTGGCACACCGACGGGCGCGCCACCGAGACGCTGACGTACGCCGAGCTGACCCGCGTGGTGGAACGGCTCGCCGCGGGCCTGACCCGGCTCGGCGTGCGCCGCGGCCAGGTGGTGACGCTCCAGGTCCCCAACTCCTGGGAGATCATCGCGCTGTGCCTGGCGTGCGCCCGCATCGGAGCCGTCGCGAGCCCGGTGGTCCCGATCATGCGCCATCGCGAGGTCGGGTTCATGCTCGGGCTGACCGAGAGCCCCGTCTACATCGCGCCGGTGAGCTACCGCGGCTTCGACTACGCCGAGATGAGCGCCGAACTGGCCGGGAACTCGCCCGCGCTGCGCCACCGCGTCCTGCTCGGGGCGGCGGACGCCGACCCCGGCGGCCCGGGCATCGCCGGCGCGCTGGACTTCGCCGGGACGCTCCTCGGCGAGGAGCCGGAGGCCGACGGCACCTACGCCGTGCTGGAGGACGTCGAGCCCGCGCGCGCCGACGACCCCGCGTACATGATGTTCACCTCCGGCACCACCGGCGAGCCCAAGGGCGTCGTGCACACGTTCAACACGCTGTACGCCACCAACAAGGTGCAGGCCGACGTGCTCGGCGTGACCGGCGACGACGTGACCGCGATGGGCTCGCCCACCTCGCACAACGCCGGATACACCTGGAACTTCGTCATGCCGCTCACGCTCGGCGCGACGTGCGTCCACATCGACGCCTGGGACGCAGCCCTGATGCTGCGGATCCTGGAGGAGGAGAAGGTCACCTTCTTCATGGGGGCGCCGCCGTTCCTGGTCGACCTGATCGAGGAGCAGCGCGCCACCGGCCGCGACCTGTCGGCGCTGCGCACGTTCGCGACCGGCAGCGCGCCGATCCCGCCGGTGCTGGTCGAGCAGGCCAAGGACGTCCTGGGCTGCCGCCTGTACGCGCTGTGGGGCATGACCGAGAACGGCTGCGCCACCGTCACCCGGCCCGAGGACCCGGTGATGCGGGCCGCGGAGAGCGACGGCACCGCCGTCCCCGGCATGGAGATCCGCATCATGACCGGGCTGAACGGCCCGCCGGTCGAACGCGGCGAGATCGGGCGGCTCCAGGTGCGCGGCGCGAACCAGTGCGTCGGCTACTACCGCCGGCCCGAGGTGTACGCGGACTCGCTGAGCGAGGACGGCTGGTTCGACACCGGTGACCTGGCCCGCGACGACGGGTACGGCGGCATCCGGATCTGCGGCCGGGAGAAGGACCTCATCTCGCGCGGCGGCGAGAAGATCCCCGTCGTCGAGGTGGAGGCGGCCCTGCTCCGGCACGACCGCATCCGCGACGTCGCCGTCGTCGCCTACCCCGACGAGCGCCTGGGCGAACGGGCCTGCGCGGTGCTCGTGGCGGAGGACGAGACCCGTCTGGAGGTCCCCGACCTCCAGGACTACCTCGGCGGGCAGGGCATGGCCAAGCAGTACTGGCCGGAGCAGGTCGCCTACGTCCCCGAGCTGCCCAAGACCCCGAGCGGCAAGGTCCAGAAGTTCCGGCTGCGCGAGCGGCTGGCCGACGCCTGACGGCCGCCGGAGACCGAGGAAAGGAGGACGGACCGATGGACTTCTCGTTCACCGACGAGCAGGACGCCCTGGTCGCCAAGGTGCGGGCGTTCGTCACCGACCGGGTGGCGCCCGCCGCGGCCGAGCACGACCGGACCGGCGTCCTGCCGCCCGAGTTCCTGCGGGAGCTGGCGGACGCGGACCTGTTCGCGCTCAGCATCCCGCGCAGGTTCGGCGGGCTCGGGCTCGACGCGGTCAGTACCGGGGCGGCCCTGGAGGAACTGGCCCGCGGCGAGCCGGCCGCCTGCCATCCGGTGCAGAACGCCGCGCTGATCGGGGGCATCATCGCCGCGAACTGCGACGAGGAGCGGCAGGCCGACTGGCTGCCGCCGATCGCGCGCGGCGAGTCGATCGTCGCGCTCTGCCTGACCGAACCGCGGCACGGCACCGACGCCGCCGCGATCGGGCTGACCGCCACGCCCGACCCGGACGGCGGCGACTGGCGGCTCGACGGGACCAAGACCTCGATCATGGCCGGGGCGTACGCGACGCACGGCCTGGTGTTCGCCCGGACCGGCGGAGACCGAACCCGCGGCGGAGCCGCTTCGGGGGGTGCGGGGGGCCGTCCCCCCTCGGGAGGCGGAGCGCGCGGCGTCACCGCGTTCTTCACGCCCCTCGACGAGCCCGGGGTGACCCGGGAGCGGCTGTCGGACCTGGGCCACCGGGCCGGGGGGCGGGCGACCCTGGAGTTCAACGGCCTCCGGGTCGGCCCGGAGAACGTGGTCGGCGATGTGGGCGCGGGGTTCGTCGAGGTCATGCGCGGCTTCGGCTACTCGCGGGCGCTCATCGCCCTGACGGCCCTCGCCTCGGCGAGCGCCTCGCTGGACGACGCGATCGGGTACGCCCGGGAACGCACGGCGTTCGGCGAGCCGATCGGCCGGTTCCAGGGGGTGGCGTTCCCGCTCGCCGAGCACGCGACCTACCTCAAGGCCGCCCGGATGCTGGCGTACGAGGCGCTGTGGCGCAAGGACCAGGGCCTGGACCACCGGCTCGAGGCAAACATGGCCAAGGGCTGGGCCCCCAAGGCGGCGGTCGACGCCCACCACCAGGCCCTGCTCACGTTCGGCCACTTCGGCTGGTCCACCGGCAACCCGGTCGAGCGCCGCCTCCGCGACGGCATCGGACTGGAGATCGCGGACGGTACCGCGAACGCGACGAAGCTCGTCGTCGCCCGGCATCTGCTGGGCCGCGAGCACGCCCCCTGACGGAAGGCGACCCCGTGCAGACACGACTGACCAACCTCGACGTCCTCGAGGCCGAATCGATCCACATCATCCGAGAGGTGGCCGCCGAGCTGGAGAGACCGGTCCTCCTGTTCTCGGGCGGCAAGGACAGCATCGTGATGTTGCGCCTGGCACAGAAGGCGTTCCGGCCCGCCGCGCTGCCGTTCCCGGTGATGCACGTGGACACCGGCCACAACTTCCCGGAGGTGATCGAGTACCGCGACCGGAGAGTGGCGGAGCTGGGCGTCCGGCTGGTGGTGGCCTCCGTCCAGGAGTCGATCGACCAGGGCCGCGTGGTGGAGGACACCGGGCGCCGCTCCTCGCGCAACCAGCTCCAGACGACCACGCTGCTGGACGCGATCGAGGAACACGGCTTCGACGCGGCGTTCGGCGGTGCGCGCCGGGACGAGGAGAAGGCGCGGGCCAAGGAGCGGGTGGTGTCGTTCCGTGACGAGTTCGGGCAGTGGGACCCCAAGAACCAGCGGCCCGAGCTCTGGAACCTCTACAACACGCGCATCCGGCCCGGCGAGCACGTCCGGGTGTTCCCGCTGTCCAACTGGACCGAGCTGGACATCTGGGACTACGCCCGCCGGGAGGAGCTGGAGCTCCCGTCGATCTACTTCGCGCACACCCGGCGGGTGTTCGAGCGCGACGGCATGTTGCTCGCCGACCTCCCGTACGCCCGCCGGGGCGACGACGAACCCGCCTTCGAGGCGTCCGTGCGCTACCGCACGGTGGGGGACGCGTCGTGCACCGGCGCAGTGGAGTCGGCCGCGGTGTCGCTGGACGAGGTGGTCGAGGAGATCTCGGCCACCCGGATCACCGAGCGCGGCCAGACCCGCGCCGACGACCGCACCAGCGAGGCCGCGATGGAAGACCGCAAGAAGGCGGGGTATTTCTGATGGACATCCTCCGGCTGGCCACCGCCGGCAGCGTGGACGACGGCAAGTCGACGCTGATCGGGCGGCTGCTGTACGACGCCAAGTCGATCTTCGAGGACCAGCTCGCGTCCGTCGAGCGCGCCAGCAGCGAGCGCGGCGACGGCCACACCGACCTGGCGCTGCTGACCGACGGCCTGCGCGCCGAGCGGGAGCAGGGCATCACGATCGACGTCGCCTACCGCTACTTCGCGACGCCGCGCCGCAAGTTCATCATCGCCGACACCCCGGGGCACATCCAGTACACCCGCAACATGGTGACGGGCGCCTCGACCGCCGACCTGGCGATCGTGCTGGTGGACGCGCGCAAGGGCATCCTGGAGCAGTCGCGGCGCCACGCGTTCCTGACGACGCTGCTGAAGGTGCCGCACCTGGTGGTCGCGGTCAACAAGATGGACCTGGTCGACTACGACCGGGAGACCTACGAGCGGATCACCGCGGAGTTCACCGCGTTCGCGTCCAGGCTGGAGATCGGCGACCTCACCTTCGTCCCGATCTCGGCGCTGCACGGTGACAACGTGGTGGAACGTTCGCCCAACATGCCCTGGTACGAGGGCTCGTCGCTGCTGCACCACCTGGAGCACGTGCACGTCTCGTCCGACCACAACCTGATCGACGTGCGGTTCCCGGTGCAGCACGTGATCCGCCCGCACCAGAGCACCGACCCCGAGCTGCACGACTACCGGGGTTACGCGGGCCAGGTCGCCGGCGGCGTCCTCAGGCCGGGCGACGAGGTCGTGCACCTGCCGTCCGGGCTGACCACCACGATCACCCACATCGACGGGCCGGGCGGGCCGCTGGACGAGGCGTACCCGCCCATGTCGGTGGCGCTGCGGCTGGCCGACGAGCTGGACATCTCGCGCGGCGACATGATCGCCCGGCCGAACAACCGGCCCGAGGCCGCCCAGGACCTGGACGCGATGGTGTGCTGGATGACCCCCGACCGGCGGCTCACGCCGCGGACGAAGCTGGTGATCAAGCACACCACCCGGACCGCGCGGGCCCTCGTCAAGGACCTGCACTACCGGCTGGACGTCAACACGCTGCACCGCGACGACGGCGCGACCGGCCTGGAACTGAACGAGATCGGCCGGATCCGGCTGCGGGTCACCCAGCCGCTGTTCGTGGACGACTACGGGCGCAACCGGCTCACCGGCGGGTTCATCCTCGTCGACGAGACGTCGGGAGACACCGTCGCGGCGGGGATGATCAACGATCGTTCCTGATGAGCGCCCATGTGACCGCCTGGTCACACCCGGATGGCGCGTTCACGTGATGCCGGGCCGGACCCGCCCGGGGCAGGGTCGGAATCACAGGACGC